>JBMFOY010000027.1:0-17729 GCA_049969375.1 Halothiobacillaceae bacterium
CCGCGACGAGACGATCTGAAAAAATCCATGGATGGATTTTTCCAGAGTTTCCCTTACAGTGAAGGCGTTCAGAGGACATTCCGCCAGACGTGGTCGTCCTGGTCGAACAGACGGGAGGACTCGTCCGGTCCCCAGCTCCCCGCCGGGTAGGTGTGAATGAAGTCGCGCTCCTGCGCCCACACCTTGAGTACCGGATCGACCACCCGCCAGGCCCACTCCACCTCGTCATAGCGCAGGAACAGCGACTGGTCGCCGCTCATCACATCGAGCAGCAGGGCCTCGTAGGCCCCTAGGCGCGAGGCCTCGCTCTCGCAGTAGGTGGCGTCCAGCTGGGTGGTGGTGGTGCGCAGCTCCAGCCCCTCGCGCTTGGTCTGCACCTCCAGGCGCAGGCTGTCGCAGGGCTGGATGCCCAAAAGCAGCCAATTCGGCTTGAGCTGCTCGATGGGGGTCTCGCGAAATAACTGCTGGGGCGGATGCCGGAAGCGCACGCTCACCATGGAGGTGTTCTCCGGCAGGCGCTTGCCGGTGCGGATGTAGAACGGCACGCCACGCCAGCGCCAATTATCGATGTAGAGTTTGAGCGCCGCATAGGTCTCGGTCGCGCTGTCCGTCGCCACCCCCTCCTCCTCGATGTAACCCGGCACCGGCCGACCGTTGATCTGGCCTTGGGTGTATTGGGCACGGAAGGCATGCGCATGCACCGCGCGCGGAGGAATGGGACGGATCGAGCGCAACACCTTGACCTTCTCGTCCCGCAGCGCCTCGGCCTCCAGGCTCGCGGGTGGCTCCATCGCCACCAGGGTGAGCATCTGCAACAGGTGGCTCTGGATCATGTCGCGCAGGGCGCCGGCCTGGTCGTAGTAGCCCGCGCGGCGGGCGATGCCCTTGTCCTCGGCATGCGAGATCTGCACGTGGTCGATGTAGTTGCGGTTCCACAGCGGCTCGAGGAACAGGTTGGCGAAGCGGAACACGAGGATGTTCTGGATCGTCGACTTGCCGAGGTAGTGGTCGATGCGGAAGATCTGCCGCTCGGAGAAATACCGGTGCAGGCGGGCGTCCAAAAGCTTGGCGCTCTCCAGGTCGTAGCCGAACGGTTTCTCCACCACCAGCCGCCGCCAGCCGGCCTTCTGTTCGTGCAGCCCCACCGCGGCGAGATGGTCGCTGACCACGCTGTACTGATCCGGCGCGATGGCCAGATAGAAGATCAGGTGGGTCGATTCCGCTCCGTCCAGCAGGCGGCTGCGTAGGCGCCGGTAATCCTCCTCAAGCGAAAGGTCCCCCTCGACGAAGCGCAGGCGGGCAAGGAAGCGCCCCAGCACCTCCTCCCTAAGCTGCGAGCCGAGCTGATCGCGCAAGGCGGCCCCCACTTCATCGCGCCACTGCTCGTCGCTCCACGCCCGCCGGCCGAAGCCGACCACGGTCAGCGAAGCGGGCAGGCGGCCGTGACGGTCGAGGTGGTAGAGCGCGGGCAGCAGCTTGTTGACCGCAAGGTTGCCGGTTGCGCCAAAGATGACGAAGGCACAAGGCTGGGCGAGGCCGTTGAGCCCCCCCGAGGAAATCACGCCGCCGGGCATGGCGTCACTCCCCCGCCGGCGTGATGGCATGACCGCCAAAAGCCTGGCGCATGACCGCCAACAGCTTGTTGCCGTAATCCGCGTTGCCCTGGCTGGCGAAGCGCATGTGCAGGGCGAGGGAGATGACGGGCGCGGCCACGCCGAGGTCGATGGCCTCCTTCGCCGTCCAGCGTCCCTCGCCTGAATCGGACACGCAGGGGGCGATGGCAGCCAGCTGCTGGTCCTGCGCCAGCGCCCCGGCGGTGAGGTCGAGCAGCCAGCTCTGCACCACCGAGCCATGGCGCCACAGCTCGCTGACCTGGGCGAGGTCGATGGCGAAGGGTTCCTTCGCCTTGAGCAAGGCCAAGCCTTCGGCCAGGGCCTGCATCATGCCGTACTCGATGCCGTTGTGGACCATCTTGGTGAAGTGACCGGCCCCCAGCGGGCCGACATGCGCCCAGCCGCGGTCCGGCGCGGGCGCCAGCGCCTTCAGCACCGGCTCGAGGCGCGCCGCGTCCTCCTGGCTCCCGCCCGCCATCACACAATAGCCGTTGCGCAACCCCCAGATACCGCCGGACACACCCACGTCCATGAAGCGCACGCCGGTCGGGGCGATCCGCTCGCCGCGGCGCAGGGTGTCCTGGTAGAACGCGTTGGCACCGTCGACCAAGAGGTCACCCGGGGCAAGGCGCGGTAGGAGGCTCTCGATCGCCGCCTCGGTCGCCTCCCCCGCCGGCAGCATCAGCCAGACGATGCGCGGCACGGGCAACTGGTCAAGGAAGGCATCCAGCGAGTGGGCCGGCAGAAACCCCGCCCCTTCCGCGCCCAGCTCCTCGATCGGCCTCGGGCTTCGGTTGTGCCCCACCACCTCGATCCCGGCCCGCACCAGCCGGCGGGCCATGTTGGCCCCCATACGACCCAGCCCATAGATACCGATACGCATGCGTGCTCCCCCAAGGGAAAAGGAAGAAAATGAAGACATTTTTAATGTATGAAGATACAGGCGCGCAGCCTGAACGGCATTCCAGCTATAATGAACGACCTTTGTGAACAAATGATGCGACGGCAGGGACCCGGCCCCACCGCCCGAACGGCCTCGGCAGGGATGCCGGGGCCTGTTTCCTGCATGTCGCCCAGACCACGGTAACAAGCCCATGCCCAAACGTTCCGCCTCCAAAGCCCAGCACGATGCCGCCCTGCGCGCACGGGTCAAACTTTTCGGCCAGCTGTTGGGCGAGATCGTCCTCGAACAGGCCGGCGAGGAGGTCTTCGAAGCCGTCGAAACCCTGCGCAAAGGCTTCATCCGTCAGCGCCAGCAGCCCAACCCCCGCACCCAGGCGCGTCTGATCGAGGTCATCAAGGAGTTACCGGCGGACAAGCTCACCCAGGTGGTGCGCGCCTTCAGCATCTATTTCAGCCTAGTCAACATCGCCGAGGAAGAGTTCCAGCACCAGCAGCGCCGCCGCATGGTGCGCCGTGGCCTGAACCTGTGGAAGGGCTCCTTCCATGACACCCTGCGCGAGTTCTCCAAGGAAGGCATGACCGCGGGCCAGCTGCAGACCCTGCTCGACAACCTGCGGTACATCCCGGTGTTCACCGCCCACCCCACCGAGGCCAAGCGCCGTACGGTGATGGACCAGCAGCGCCGCATCTTCATCCTCTCCAGTGAGCTGGACCGCCCCGGCATCGGCGACGCCGAGTACGCGGACACGGTCCAGGCGATCAAAACCCACATCCTCGCCCTGTGGAAGACCAACGAGGTGCGCAGCGTGCGACCGAAGGTGGAGGACGAGATCCGCCAGGGCCTGTACTACTTCCGCCAGAGCATCTTCAGCGCCGTTCCGGTCACCTATCGCTACCTGGAGAAGGCCGTCGCTACCAATTTTGGCCGGGACCTCGCGCAGCAGGTGAAGGTACCGAGCTTCTTGCGCTTCGGCTCCTGGATCGGCGGTGACCGCGACGGCAATCCCTACGTCACTCCGGAAACCACCGAGCAAGCCGTGGCGATGGCCGCCGAGATGGTGCTGGAGGAATACCGCCAGCGGGTGTTCGCCCTGGGCCGCACCCTCACCCACTCCATCAGCCTCTGCCCGACCATCTGCACCCGTCAGCTGGCGCTTGAGGAGGACCAGCGCTTCGTCGCTGCGGTATTCGGCAATGAGGAGGACGAGCACTTCGAGGATGAACCTTACCGCACCAAGCTGCGCATCATGCACTACCGCCTGGGGCGCAACCTGGAGCACGTGCGCCGCCTCAAGGAAGGCCATGCCATGCCGCTGCCGGACGATGCCTACCAAGAGCCGACCGAATTCATCGGCGACCTGTACCGCATCCGCGACTCGCTGCTCGAGAACGGCGACCGCCTGCTGGCCGATGCGGAGCTGAAGGATCTCATCCGTCTGGCGGAAACCTTCGGTTTCCATTTGGTCCAACTCGACATCCGTCAGGAGTCCACCCGCCACACCGAGGCGGTGGCCGAGATCCTCGACCAGATCGAGCCGGGCCTGAACTACCTCGACCACAGCGAGGAAGATCGCCTGCGCGTGCTGGCCGAGCGCATCCAGCGTCCCGCACCGTCCATCGATCCGGATGCGCTGACCCCCGATACCCTGCAGACCCTGCGCGTGTTCAACGTGATGCGTTCCATGCGCCAGAACGTCAGCGCGGACGCCTTCGGCGCCTACGTCATCTCCATGACCCACGCGGCGAGCCACGTGATGGAGGTGATGTACCTTGCCCACCTCGCCGGTCTCTCAGGCTACGATCCACATGGCAAACCGTACTGCAACCTGCTGATCTCGCCGCTGTTTGAAACCATCGAGGACCTCGAGCACATCGAGCAGGTGCTCACCCTGCTGCTCGACAACCCGGTCTACCGCGAGCTGCTGGCCGCCTCAGGCGGCCTACAGGAGGTCATGCTCGGCTACTCCGACTCCTGCAAGGACGGCGGCGTGCTGGCCTCGGTCTGGAACCTGTACCAGGCTCAGCTCAAGGTGCTGGAGCTGACCCGTGCACGCCATGTCCGCTTCCGTCTGTTCCACGGCCGCGGCGGCACCGTCGCCCGTGGCGGCGGCCCGACCCACGAATCCATCCTCTCCCTGCCGGTCGGCACCGTGTCCGGCCAAATCAAGTTCACCGAGCAGGGCGAGGTGCTGTCCACCAAGTACAGCAACACCGAGACCGCCATCTATGAACTGACCATGGGTGCCACTGGTCTGATGAAGGCCACCCGTCACCTGGTCATGGACGTTCCCCGCCCACGCCCCGAATTTGAGGCCGCCATGGCGGAAATGGCCGGTTACGGCGAGGAAGCCTACCGCGAACTCACCGACCGCACGCCGGGCTTCATCCCCTACTTCTACGAGGCCACCCCGGTGCGCGAGATCGGCCTGATGAACATCGGCTCGCGCCCCTCGCACCGCAAGAAGGGGGACATCTCCAAGTACTCCGTGCGCGCCATCGCCTGGGTCTTCGGCTGGGCCCAGTCGCGCCATACCCTGCCCGCCTGGTTCGGCATCGGCAGCGCGCTCGAGCAGTGGCAGAAGAAACATCCGGGGCAGCTCGACCTTTTACGCGCCATGTTCGACGGCTGGCCGTTCTTCCACAGCCTGCTACGCAATACCCAGATGTCGCTGACCAAGGGCGAGATGCACATCGCGCGCGAATACTCAAAACTGGTCCCGGACCGCGCCATGGCCGAACAAATCTACGGCATGATCAGCGGCGAATACCAGCGCACGCTCCAGGAGGTGCTGCGCGTCGCCGGCGTGTACGACCTCCTCGAGATCGACCCGGTGCTCGGCACCTCCATGCAGCGCCGCAACCCCTACCTGGACCCGCTCAACCATATCCAGGTCACCCTGCTCAAGCGCTACCGCGACGAGAGTCTGTCCGACGAAGAGCGCGAGATGTGGCTGCTGCCGCTTTTGCGTTCCATCAACGCCATCGCGGCGGGGATGCGTAATACAGGCTGAGTATCCCCTCCAACCGTTCTATCAGACCTACTCGAACCTGCTTAAGCCGGTTCAAAGCTGATTTCCTGCTTCACCGAGGCCGGTTTCGCCGCCGTCGTGGTTTCCCTAACCATAATGCATCTTGAAAAACAGGATGCTGCCCGCAAGAGCCGCGGTGACGGTGTTGGCGACGATGATCGGCCAAGAGCCGATCAACACGCCGTAGAGCAGCCAGCAGAGCACGCCGGCGGTGAACAGGCTGAACATGCCGAGCGAGAGGTCGCGGGCGTGGCGGCTTTTCCAGGTCTTGACCGCCTGCGGGACGAAGGCAACGGTGGTGAGCGTGGCCGCGACGATACCGATCCAGTCCACCAGCGCGGGCACGATCAAACCTCGATGTTGTCGATCAAGCGGGTCCGGCCAAGGCGCGCTGCAGCCAAGATGCGCAGCCCCCCCACCTCACCTGCGACGGCATGGGAGAGGTCTCCGGCGCGCCGCACGCTGACGTAGTCAGGGACAAAGCCCAAGGCATGCAGGCGCTCGATGGCCTCGGCCTCGACCAGGGCCGGCGCCTGGCCCGCGCGCAAGGCCTCGCGCGCCGCGCACAAGGTGCGGTAGAGGCCGGGGGCGATGGCCCGCTCCTTTGCACTCAGGTAGCCGTTACGTGAGCTCATCGCCAGGCCATCGGCCTCGCGCTCGGTCGGCTGGCCGATCAGTTCGATCGGCATATCGAGGTCGCGCACCATGCGCCTTAGGATGGTCAGCTGCTGGTAGTCCTTCTCGCCGAATACGGCAACATCCGGCATGACGATGTTGAACAGCTTGGTGACGACCGTGGTGACCCCCACGAAATGGCCGGGACGCGAGGCGCCGCACAAGATGTCCGACAACTCAGGCACCATCACCCGCGTGCAGCCCGCCTGGCCGTGCGGATAGAGGGCCTCAACGCTGGGCAGGAACAGCAGCCTGACCCCTGCCTCCGCAAGCAGGGCAGCGTCCCTCGCCTCGGTGCGCGGGTAGCTGTCAAAGTCCTCGCCCGCGCCGAACTGAAGGGGATTGACGAAGATGCTCACCACCACGGCGTCGGCGGAGCGCTTAGCCCGCTCCACCAGGGCCAGGTGCCCGGCGTGCAGGTTGCCCATGGTGGGCACAAAGGCGATGTGCTTGCCCTCCGCCCGCAGGGCGCGGACGGCAGCGCGCAGTTCGGGAATGGCGTGGATGGTCTGCATGGTGGATGTTGCTTCTGCTCCTTGGAAAACTCTGAAAAAATCCATCCATGGATTTTTTCAGAGTTTTCTTAGGTGAAACAGTGCTCGGGCCCGGGAAAGGCCCCACTACGGACGTCGTCGATGAAGGCCTTGAGCGCCTTGTCGGACGCGCCATGGATCATGGCGTAGTTGCGGGCGAATTTTGGCGGGCGTGGGGTCAGGCCCAAAAGATCGTAGCTGACCAGCACCTGGCCATCACAGGCAGGACCGGCGCCGATGCCGATCACCGGAATGGTCAGGGCACGAGTGATCTCCGCCGCGAGGGGGCTTGGGATGCATTCGAGGATCAAAAGGTCCGCCCCTGCCGCCTCCAGCGCCAATGCATCTTCAAGCATGGCCTGCGCGGCCTTGGGCTCGCGTCCCTGCACGCGGTAGCCGCCGAGCTTGTGTACCGACTGCGGGGTGAGGCCAAGATGGGCACACACCGGGATGCCCTGGCGGCTGAGGGCCTGCACCGTTTCAAGCTGCGCTGCCCCGCCTTCGAGCTTGACCACCTGCGCCCCACCCTCCTTCATCAGCCGGGCCGCGCTGTGCAGGGCCTGCTCCGGGGTGGCGTAGCTCATGAACGGCAGGTCGGCGATCAACACCGCGCGCCCTGATACGGACTTAAGGCCACGGGCCACGCAGCGGGTGTGGTAGATCACCTCGTCCAAGGTCACCGGGAGGGTGGTGTCATGCCCCTGCACCACCATACCGAGCGAGTCACCCACCAGCACCAGCTCGGCACCGGCGGCCTCGACCAGGCGGGCGAGGCTGGCGTCGTAGGCGGTCAGGCAGACCATGCGCTCGCCGCGCGACTTCATGCCACGCAGGTCGACGAGGGTCAAAGGTCGGCTCATGCGGCTTCCTCCAGAGGTTCGCAGGTGTCCGTGGCGCGCGCCGCCAAAAGGTCGGCCAGCGGCCCGAGGCCGGGAATGACGAGCTCGGAGGCGAGCTCCGCCAGCGGGCAGAGCACGAAGGCGCGCTCTCCGATACCAGGATGCGGCAAGGTCAGCTCGGGCGAGTCCAGGCAAAGATCGTCATACAGCAGGACATCGAGGTCGATGACCCGCTCGCCCCAGCGACGCAGGCGCACCCGGCCGAAGTCGTGCTCGATGGTCTGCAGGGCATGCAGCAGCTCAAGCGGCGCGAGCGCCGTCTCCAGGGCCGCCACCGCGTTAATGTAGTCGGGCTGATCCGGAGGCCCCAGCGGCGGGCTGCGATAGAGGCGCGAAGCAGCGGCGAGGCGACTTTGGGGCAGCGCAGCGATCGCCCCGAGCGCGCACCGGACCTGCTTCGCAGGGTCGTTCAGATTGCTGCCCAGGCCGATGTAGGCAAGCGGCATGGGACGGACTCACTCGGCCGGAGAGGCCACAACCTCGGCCTTGCCCTTACGGCGGCGCGGGGCACGGCGACGCTTGCGCCCACCCTCCCCTGCAGGCACCGAGACGCCCTGCTGCTGCTCCGGACTCGCCTCGACGAAGGCCGTCCACCAGGCCGCATCTTCAGCCGCCTGCTGCTCGCCACTCTGGGCGCGCAGTAGGAGGAAGTCGTAGGCGGCGCGGAAACGTGGGTGACCGTACAGGCTGGCCACCCCGCGCCCCTGGTGCAGGGCGAAACGCGGCTGCATCTCCCAAATCTCACGGGTCAAGAGCTGCAGGTGACGCGGAATGGCAATGCGCGACTGCAGCACGCGCAGGGCCTCGTCGCCGGCCTGCTGCAGCAGGATGGCATCGGGCTGACCCTCGTGCGCCAGCACCTGGGCGTGCAGCACGACCACCGGCCACAGCAGCGCGGCGAACAGGAAGGCGGTGGAGAGCGGCAACCCCTCGGCAACGCGGCGGTCGGTATTGGCCAGCGCGGTCTCGATGAAGTGCAGCGCCGCGCCCTCGTCGCGGGTGAGGCCCAGCGCCGCGTCGACCGGCGGCAGCAGCCAGCGCAAAAGGTCGAGACGGCGCAGCTCGTGCAACGAGGCCACACCGTGGCCGGTATGGAACAGCTTCACGCACTCGTCAAACAGGCGCGCCGGCGGGATACCCTCGAGCAATTCCGCCAGCTCACTCATCGGCCGCTCGGTATCCGGGTGCAGCCGGAAGCCGAGCTTGGCAGCAAAGCGGGCGGCACGCAGCATGCGTACCGGATCCTCGCGGTAACGGGTCTCGGGATCACCGAGCAGGCGCAGCACGCCGTCCTGCAAATCCTGCATGCCGCCGACGTAGTCGAGCACGGAAAAATCCGCGATGTCGTAATACAGCGCGTTGACGGTGAAGTCGCGGCGCTGGACGTCGTCCTCGAGCGTGCCGTAGACGTTGTCGCGCAGCAGGCGGCCCTGCTCGTCGGTGGCGCGGCCAGGCACGTCGTCACCCGAGGCGCGGAAGGTGGCGACCTCAACGATCTCCTTGCCGAACAGCACATGCGCCAGGCGGAAGCGACGGCCGATCAGGCGGCAGTTGCGGAACAGGCGACGCACCTGTTCGGGCGTGGCGTCGGTAGCGACATCGAAGTCCTTCGGCTCACGGCCAAGGAGCAGATCGCGCACCCCACCGCCGACCAGGCAGGCACGAAAGCCGGCCTCATGCAGGCGGTAGAGGACATTGAGGGCGTTCTTGCTGATGTTCTTGCGCGAGATACAGTGCGCATCGCGCGGGATGATGGGGGAAGGGGAAAAATCCACGGGGTTCCGTCTGAGTGGTTTGCAGCGGGCTAAAAATGTCCGCAAGGGTACCACGAAAGCCGCGCGAACGTGGTTGATGAGTGCGGTGCCGGAATGATCGGAGTATTTCAAGTGTTGTCCTGATGCAGGTGCGGCGCGGTGCAGGCACCGGTTTCCCACCCCGCTTCCCCGGCCAGCAGCGGCGGCAGTTGGGCGAGGTTCGCGATGCTAGCCCATGGCGCCGGCATGTGGCCAGGAAAGGGCGCGCCCAGCCGGTTGAGCCAGATGGCCCGCACCCCCGCATTGTGGGCACCGAGCACGTCGTGTTCGGGGTGGTCACCGACGTGCACCATCGCCTCCGGCGGCTCGCCCAGGCGCTCGAGGGCGAGGTGGAACATGCGCGGGTTAGGCTTGCCAACCCCGGCCTCGGCCGAGTTGACTGCCAGGCGGAAGTGACGCGCAAGGCCGATGCGCTCGATGCAGGCATTGCCGTTGGAGAGCGCTACGAGGGCATGGCGGCGCGCGAGCTCGGCCAGCACCGCCTCAACCTCGGGGAAGGGCTCGACGGTGTTGCGCGCGGCGTAGAACACCGCGAAGGCCTCCTCGGCGAAGTCCTCCGCGTAGGCCGCCTCACGGCCAAGATGACGCAGAAAGGCCTTACGCAGGGTGGTCAGGTCATGCCGCTGCCCGGGACAGGCACGCATGTACTCAAGGCACAGTGCGTGCAAGCTCTCCGGCGTGTGGCCGTGGGTGATGCGCGGGTAGCGTGCCTGAAGCCAGTCAAACAACACGTGGTTGGCGCGCCGGATGACAGGCTCGATGGACCACAGGGTGTCATCCAGGTCGAAGCCGATGACGCGGATCATGCCGACTCCTGCAACAGGCCGGCCGCCTCGACCAGCTCGCGGGTGTAGGCCTCGCGCGGGTTGGCCAGCAGGTCGAGGGTCTCGCCCTCCTCCACCACCCGGCCGTCACGCAGGACCATGACCCGGTGGGCCATGGCGCGGATCACGCGCAGGTCGTGGGTGATGAGCAGGTAGCTCAGGCCGTGACGGCGCTGCAGTTCCTGCAGCAGGGTCAGCACCTGCTTCTGCACCGACACGTCCAGCGCGCTGGTCGGCTCGTCCAGCACGATCAGCCGCGGGCGCAGCACCAAGGCACGGGCGATGGCGATGCGCTGGCGCTGCCCGCCGGAGAACTCGTGCGGGTAGCGCCACAGCATGTCCGCGCCGAGGCCAACCTCCTCCAGCGCCTCGATCACCCGGGTGCGGCGGGCACCGTTGTCGAGATCCGGCGCATGCACGCGCAGGCCCTCACCGACGATCTGCTCGATAGTCATGCGCGGGGACAGCGCGGCGAACGGGTCCTGGAACACCACCTGGGCACTGCGGCGAGCGCGGCGCAGGGGCTCGCCACGCAGGGCCTGCCAGTCCACGCCATCGATCTTGATTTCGCCCTCGCCTGCCAGCAAGCGCAGTAGGACATGGGCCAGGGTGGTCTTACCCGAGCCGGATTCACCGACCACGCCGAGGGTCTCTCCAGCACGAAGCGCAAGGTCGATGCCGTGCAGGATGGTCTGCCGCCGCGCCCGGCGAAACAGGCCACCGCCCTGCCCCTCACGCACGCAGCGCACTGCACGCGCCTCGAGCACGGCTGCCTGCGCGCGCGGCGGGGCGATGTCGCGCACCGGCGCGCTTTCCAGCAGCAGGCGGGTGTAGTCGTGCGCCGGCCGGGAGAACACATCCTCCACGCCCCCCTGCTCAACCACTGCGCCCTGGCGCATGACCACCACCTGCTCGGCGAAGCGGCGTACCAGCGGCAGGTCGTGGGTGATCATCAGCACCGCCATGCCCATCTCGCGCTGCAGGTGAGCCAGCAGGTCGAGGATCTGCGCCTGGAGGGTGACATCAAGGGCGGTCGTGGGCTCATCAGCGATCAACAGGCGCGGCCTGCACGCCAGCGCCATGGCGATCATGGCCCGCTGGCGCTGGCCGCCGGAGAGCTGGTGCGGGAAGACATCCACTGTCGAACGCGGCTCACGGATGCCGGTCAGGTCAAGCAGCTCGATGGCGCGCTCGCGTGCTGCCTGTGCCGTCAGTCCTTCGTGCACGAGCAGGGTCTCGGCGACCTGGCGGCCGACGGTGTGCAACGGGTTGAAGGCGCTCATCGGCTCCTGGAAGATCATGCCGATGGCGCGGCCGCGCAGGGCGCGCAGACGTGTCTCGCTCGCTTGGACCAGATCCTCGCCCTCGAAGCGAATGACGCCGCTCAGGCGTGCGCCTTCGCGCTCAAGCAGGCCGAGGATGGCCAAGGCGGTGATGGACTTGCCCGAACCGGATTCCCCGACCAGCGCGACACGCCCCCCCGCAGGCACATCAAAACTGACGCCACGCAGCACCTCGCGCACCCCCGTCGGGGTGGGCAAGGCAAGGCGTAGGTCTTGGATGGATAGCAGAGGTGGATTCACGAACAGGAGGGCGGGATGAAAAGGCGCATCATTCTAGCAGTCCGGGCTATCCCCACGCGCACGCCTGCCGGAGGACATCACTCCTCGTCCAGCATGGTGTCCGAGGAGTGGCCTTCGGCCTGGCTCATGCGCCGCAGGCGGCGCAGCGCCTCGAGCTGGATCTGGCGCACCCGCTCGCGGGTCACGCCGAGGATGTCGCCGATGGCCTCCAGGGTGTGCGGCTCATGCCCGTGCAGGCCGAAGCGCCGCTCGACCACCTCGCGCTGCTTGGGTTCGAGACGGGCCAGCCAGTCCTCGATGCGCTCCAGGGCAAGCGTCCCCTGCACGAGCTGGGCGGGGTCGTGGTTGTTCTCGTCAGGGATCATCTCCATCAGGGAGTGATCCGAGTCACCGCGCAGCGGGGTGTCGATGGAGGTGATGCGCTCCCCGTAACTCATGTGGCGCATGACATCGTCCACATCGCGATCCAGGGACTCGGCGATCTCCTCCATGGTCGCCTCGTGGTTGAGCTCCTGCGAGAGCTTGCGTGCCGCTCGGTTGTAGACGTTGATTTCCTTGACGATGTGGATCGGCAGGCGCACGGTGCGGCCCTGGTTCATCAGCGCCCGCTCGATGGTCTGGCGAATCCACCAGGTAGCATAGGTGGAGAAGCGGAAGCCGCGCTCGGGGTCGAACTTCTCCACCGCGCGCATCAGGCCAAGGTTGCCTTCTTCGATCAGGTCGCACAGATCGAGTCCGCGATGCATGTAACGGCGGGCGATCTTCACCACCAGGCGCAGATTGCTGACGATCATCCGCTCACGGCCGACCGGATCGCCAGAGCGGGCAAGACGGGCAAAATGCCGCTCCTGTTCCGGGGTGAGCAAACCGTGGTGCTCGACATCATTCAGGTAGAGCCGGGTGATGTCTGCCCCTTCCGCGCCATAGCTTCCGGCGACGAATACCTCGCCTTCGCCTTCCCGCTCGGCCGGTTCGTCCTCGATCTCAGTATCGTGGAGCTCCTCCTCAAAGTGGACGGCATGGATATCGAGTTCATCGTCTTGGACACGCATCACTTGGATCTCCAGCAATTCAGCGGCTGCGCTGCGGCAATTGCCGCAGGGGGTCGATCGGGTTGCCATCCAGGCGAATCTCGAAATGCAGCATGGGTTTGCCGACCTCCGCCTGCCCCATGCGCGCGATGATTTGACCAGACTGCACCGTTTCGCCCTCACTGACTAATAAAGTCTGGTTATAGGCATAGGCACTTAAGAAACGCTCATCGTGTTTCAAGATGATGAGCTTGCCATAGCCCGCAAGGCCTGAGCCGCTGTAAACCACCTCCCCGTTCGCCGCCGCGCGCACCGGCTGGCCAAGCTCGCCCGCAATGTCGATCCCCTTGCGGGTTGCATGCCCCTGAACGAAGGTCGTGACCACGCGCCCCTCGGTCGGCCAGGTCCAGGCAATCTTGCCAACCGGAAGCTGCGGGGCCGGTCCCTTTCTCGACTTTCCGGTGGCCTTCGGGGCAGGGTCGGCGACGCCGCCCCCCTCTTGCGTCACGCGATTTTCCGCCAGCACAAGCCGCTGACCGACATGGAGGGTGTAGGGGGGACGCATGCCGTTGCGGCTCGCCAACTCACGCCAATCCATGTCATAGGCCATGGCGATGGAATACAGGGTTTCCCCACGCTTGACGACATGCACGCCGTCCTCCGGGACAAAGCGGACCGCCGGCCCCGAACAACCGGTCAAGACGAGCAAGAGACCAACAACGAGGAGGCGTGCACGCGGAAACATCACGCTCTGTGGCCTAGGTCATCAGGACATAGGCCAACCCGACCACGGCCACCAGCCCCCAACCAAGCCACTCCATGAACGGCCGCAGGCGCGCCTCGAAGGCCGCGCCGAAGCGCGCCATGAGCCAGGCCACGAGGAAGAAGCGCCCCCCCCGCCCGCACAGGGAGGCAAGCACGAAGGGGATGAGCGGCATGCCGAGCGCACCGGCGGTGATGGTGAATGCCTTGTAGGGGATGGGCGAGAAGCCGGCCAGGAACACGGCCCAGAAGCCCCATGCGGCGAACCAGGCACGCGCCTGCTCCATGGCCGGAGCATACCCCATCTGCTCGATCCACGGCGTGAGCAGGTCGAGGAACAAGGCACCGAGCAGGTAACCGAACAGGCCGCCCACCACCGAGGCGAGGGTGGTAAGCAGAGCCAGACGCCACCAGGCGGGCGGGCGCGCCACGCACATTGGCGCCAGCAACACGTCCGGAGGGATCGGAAAAAAGGAGGACTCGGCAAAGCTCAAGCCTCCAAGGAACCAGGGCGCACGGGGGTGACCGCTCCAGCCGATCACCCGGTCATACATGGCTCCGAACAACCTCATACAAGGATCCTCATGCAACGGTCCCGCTCACCAGCGGGACAAAACTGGCCGTCTCAAGCACCTGCTCCCGCAACTCGCCTCCCTCGCGCCGGATCATCAGCAACTTCTGCGCGCCGCCCTGCGGACCGACCGGGATGACCATCCGCCCACCCTCGGCGAGTTGCTCGAGCAGGCGCGGGGGGATCAGGTCCGGCGCGGCGGCCACCAGGATGGCATCGTACGGCGCATGCGCGGACCAGCCTTGCCAGCCATCCGCATGGCGCAGGCGGACGTTGAAACGCTCGAGCAGCTTGAGGCGCGCGCGGGCCTGGTCCTGCAGGGCCTTGATCCGTTCGATGCTGAACACCTGGTTGGTGAGGTGCGCGAGGATGGCCGTCTGGTAGCCGGAGCCGGTACCGATTTCGAGCACCTTGCCGGGCACGCCGTCGCGCAGGATCGCCTCGCTCATGCGCGCCACCGTGTAGGGGTGGGAAATGGTCTGCCCATGGCCGATCGGCAGGGCGGTATCTTCGTAGGCACGCCCGGCGAAGGCCTCGTCGACGAATAGGTGGCGCGGAGTATGCCGGATGGCCTCCAGCACCCGGGCATCACGGATGCCAACGGCCTGCAGACGCTCGATCAGGCGCTCGCGCACGCGCGGGGAGGTCAGCCCGCTGCCGCGGATACGGGGATCACGCAGGACCGGCATCAGGAAGCCAGGCACCAAGAACGCCCAAAGCATCGTGCCGAGTCATGTCGAAATGGATCGGGGTGACCGAAATGAAGCCATCGCGCAGGGCCTGGAAGTCAGTGCCTTCACCATCGTCCGCTGCCGGGCCCGCCATGCCGATCCAGTAGATCGCCTTGCCGCGCGGGTCGGTGTCGGCCACCATCGGCGCGGACGGATGACGCTTGCCCAAGCGGGTGGAACGCATGCCGCGTATCGCTTCCCAGGGCCGATCCGGCACGTTAACGTTGAGTAAGGTGTCGCGCGGGAGGGGGTGATTGTCCATACTTTCGACCAGCAGGCGCACGGCGCGGCAGGCGGTGTCCAGATGGACGGGCTCAAAGGTCTCCATCGACACGGCGATGGCCGGCAAGCCGAGCGAGCGCCCCTCGGTGGCCGCCGCGACGGTGCCCGAATAGAGCACGTCATCGCCTAGGTTGGGACCATGGTTGATGCCGGACAGGACGATGTTGGGACGGAACGGCAGCAGGCCGGTCAGGGCCAGGTGGACGCAGTCGGTCGGCGTGCCGTCCACCGCCCAGACATCCTCCGCAAGGCGTTTGGGGCGCAGCGGGCGGGAGAGGGTCAGTGAGTTGCTCGCCCCGCTGCGGTCGCGGTCGGGAGCCACGATGACCACCCGGCCAAGCGGTCGCATGGCATCGGCTAGGGCGCGCAAGCCGGGTGAGTAGACGCCATCATCGTTGGAAACCAGGATATCCATGCAACCCCATCGTGCCCCTGTGGTCTAACAGGCCGTTGAAAAAGGGCTTCCTACCCTTTTTCAACTCGCCTTATCGCGGCACACGCCCGCGACAGGCTGCGAACATCAATCACTTAGCGTGATTGATGTTCGCGCAAGCCATCCATGGCTTGCCTTACCAGGCCGTTGAAAAGAGTTTTTCAACGGCCTGGTAAGCACTCACTATACTGATGGCCCGTGTTCCGTCCACCCCACCCCCAAGCCATGAACGAGGACGATATCCGACTGTTCCACGAGGCGATCGGCGCCTTAAGCGGCGAGATCCGTCCCCTCAGCCACGAGCGGGTGACGCACCGGCCACCCCGCCCGTCCGCGCGTCCGCGCCAGCGCGAGCTGGATGCGGAAAGGGTCGTCTACGACATGCTCAGCGACTACGACCCGGGGGAGCTGGAGCACGGCGAGGTCTTGCTTTACTTGCGCGAGGGGGTCTCGCGCCAGGTGCTGAGAAGGCTACGCCGGGGGCAATACAGCGTAGGCGCGGTGCTCGACCTGCACGGCCACACGGTGGACGAGGCGCGAACAGCCCTGGCCCGCTTCCTCAACCAGCACCGCGGCGATCCGCATCGCTGCATCCGCATCATCCACGGCAAGGGCTACCACTCCCCCACCGGCCAGGGCAAGCTCAAACGCTTGCTCAACCGCTGGCTGCCGCAGCGCGAGGACGTGCTGGCCTTCTGCTCAGCCCGGCCGATGGACGGCGGCACGGGAGCGGTGTATGTGCTATTAAAGGGGTGAAGGGGCTCATCGCCCCGAGGGCGGGCCGCCTACAGACAAGCCACCCTGCCCGTAGGAGTGGCACCCCCGCCGCGACTAGGTCCTGAGACTCCGAACAACAAGCACGCACTCAATCATGCTGACCCATGGAGGGCTCGGCCACGAAGGGAAACTCCGCCGTCCACATCTCCTGCCCCACGATCGCACTCACCTTCGCCACCCAGTCGCTGCGGCCGCTGCTGCACACCGGCAGGATGACCTTGGCGCGATAGCTGCCATCCGCCTGACGGGTCAGGGTGTAGCGGTTGAGCCCCATGTCCATCCCGACCATGACGAAGTCCACCGTGACAGTCCCCACCTGTGGCAGGGCGGCATCGGGCAGGCGCAGTTCGAGATCGAAGGGGCGCAGGGGACGCACGTCGCCGCTCAGCATCAGCGCCAACATGCGGGGAGAATCGGAAGCAGTGCACGGCCCGCCCACTGGGGAGCAAGCCGGCGCGGGGAGCTTGACCACTTGCCCGGCGAAGGGGATGTCGGGCGCACGCAGGCGGGAGAAGTCGTGCTGGAGAACGTACAGCAATAGGCCGATGACCACGGCACTCCCCAGCCACCACTTTGCATCGCTCATCTGCATTTTGCTATCCCATCAACCTCAGGCTGAGCAAGGTTAGCCGATCACTCCGCCCTGGAACAGCTGTAGGAGCGGCGCCCCGCCGCGACCGGGTTGTTGGACGGAGGCGAGTAGAATCAGTCCTTCAAACGTGCCTTGATGTTGCGGTAGTGCAGGGCCAGATCGTCCTTGAGCTGCCGCGCAGCCTCGGCGGCCTCATCCAGCGCCTCGCCGGTCTTGTCCTTGAGCGCATCGATCCGGGCAAGCAGGGCATTCCAGCCTTTCTCGGCCTCCTCCCACTCTTCGCGCACTTCCATGCCCATCAGCTTGGTCTGCAAGCGCAATTCGTCGCGCATCTGGCGCAGATCGTCCATGCCCTCGGCAAGGCGCTCCATGGGCTTGAGCCTTTGATATTGCCCCTCGAGCTCGTCCACCAGCTGACGGAATGACTCCATCATCTCGCTGGCCTGATAGGAACCTTCGCTGCGGATACGGCGCAGGGCGTTGCCCATGCGCTCCCATACCTGCTCGGCCTCCTGCCATTCCTCACGTGCCTCCATCCCTAGCAGATGCATCTGCACCCGCAACTCATCGCGCTGCTGCTTGAGGGCCTCAACCGTCGTGTCGAACTGTTCCTTGATCATCGCAATTACCTCACTGGGACAGGGTCACGGGTGAGGGAAACGCTGAATCATTCAGCG
>JBMFOY010000028.1:0-17706 GCA_049969375.1 Halothiobacillaceae bacterium
CCCGCCGGAGAGCTTGGTCACGTCCGCATCCCAGGGCGGCAGGCGCAGTGCGTCTGCAGCGATCTCCAGCTTGCGGTCCAGATCCCATCCCCCAGCGGCATCGATCTTGTCCTGCAGTTCGGCCTGTTCGGCGAGCAGTTTTTCGAAGTCCGCGTCGGGGTTGGCAAACTCATTGCTAATGTCATTGAAACGCTGGAGCAGCTGGGCGATCTCGCCGATGCCCTCCATCACGTTGCCGCGCACATCCTTGCTGGGATCAAGCTGCGGCTCCTGCGGCAGGTAGCCGATCTTGATGCCGGGCTGCGGGCGGGCCTCGCCGACGATGTCCTTGTCCACCCCGGCCATGATGCGCAACAGCGTGGACTTGCCCGCGCCGTTGTAACCCAGGACGCCGATTTTGGCGCCCGGGAAGAAGTTGAGGTAGATGTCCTTGAGAATGAATTTTTTCGGCGGGACAACCTTGCCCACGCCGTTCATGGTGAAGATGTACTGGGCCATGCGGAACTTTGCTGTGAGGAAAACGGATGTGCCGGATTATGCGGAAAAGGTGGAGCTGCTTCCAGCAAGGTTGGGGGGACGTAGGAGACCCGCCCTCGGGCCAATCACCCCTGCCTGGGCTTTATCGCGGCGGGGACGCCGCTCCTACGTGGCCCATGATTGCCATCCCATGCGATCGCCGAGAAGGCATTTCGCTGTTTGGTTCGCCATTCTTTTGACGTTTCTCGCTGCATTAGGTTCCCTGCCTGTCCGCGCCGAAGGGCCTCATGAACCGGTCCTGCCGCCCGCCACCCTGGCCGGGCCCGGCAAGCCCCTGCCGCCGCCGGAGGTGCGCGTCCTGATCGACATCTCTGGCAGCATGAAGCGCACCGACCCGCGCAACCTGCGCGCCCCGGCCCTGCGCCTCTTGGTCGGCCTGTTGCCGCCGGAGGCCCAAGGGGGGATGTGGTTTTTCGGTGAGGACGTGCGCGAGCTGCTCAAGCCCGCCCCGGTGACGGAAGCCTGGCGCAAGGCCGCGCTCGCCGCCGCCGGCAGGATCAGCTCGGACTCGCCGTTCACCAACATTGGCGCGGCGCTGGAGGCGGCCCTTGCCGGCTGGGAGTCCGCCGCCAGCCAGGAGGTGCGTCGGCATCTCATCCTGCTGACCGATGGCATGGTGGATATCAGCAAGGAGGAGGGGATCAACTCGAAGGCGCGCCAGGCCATCCTCGACACGTTGCTGCCGCGTGCCCAGCAGCTCGGTGCGCGGCTGCATACCATTGCCCTCTCGTCCGAGGCAGACCACGACCTGTTGCAGGCCCTGGCGCGTGGCACCGACGGTATCTACGTGCGCACCGACGATGCCGCCGAGTTGCAGCGCATTTTCCTGCGCCTGTTCGAGAAGAGCGCCCCGCGCGATGCCCTGCCACTCAAAGACAATGCCTTCAGCGTCGATGCCACAGTATCCCAGTTGACCCTGCTGGTGTTCCGTCTGCCGGGCGCGGCGCCCACCCGCATCCTCACGCCCGACGGACGGGCGGTGGACGAGGCCCAGGCGGCCAAACTGACGGGTTGGCGCTGGGCGCGAGAGGAAGGGCACGACCTCATCACCATCGACCGGCCCATGCCGGGGCGCTGGCGCATCCAGGCCGCGACGGACCCCGACAACCGCGCGCTGATCCTCTCCGACCTACGCCTGAACAGCCTGCCGCTGCCCAACACCCTGTACTTGGGCGAACAGGTGGATTGGGCAGCCTGGTTCACCGAGAAGGGCGAGCTGCTCAAGGACGAGCGCTTCCACAACACCGTCTCGCTCAAGCTCGCCAGTGGCCCCGCAGGCGAGCCGCCACGCGAACACTTCATCGCCGACCAGGGGCGGGGTGGGGATTTCGTGGCGGGCGATGGGGTCATCAACCAGCGTTTGGGCGATGGCCTGCGGCCGGGGCCGCAGCTGTTGCTATTGGAGGCCAGCGCCAAGACCTTCACCCGCCTGATTCGCCACGATTTTGACGTTGATCCCACCGAGCTGATGCAGGTACGCATCGATCCCGTGGGCGAGGGGGCTGGGCGCCATTACCACGTCAGTGCTGAGGTGGATGCAAGCCGGGTACGCGTTGGCGAGACATCGATCAGCGGCGTGCTCGACTGCCCGCCGGCTGGCCCCCTGCCGGTGGGCTTGGTGGCCGGGGAGGCGGGGTTTGCCCTTGACCTGACCCCCGAGCAGTCGCAGAAGGCCTGCAGCCTCAAGCTGCGGCTGGACGGCCGGCTGGTCAACGGCCGCCCCATCGCCTGGCCTGCCCCGGCGCGGCCGCTCGCCCCGCTGCCCGCCGGGGCCCCGGCGGCCACCGAGGAACCGGCACCGTCGGTCGGCTGGCCGGTGATCGCCGGGGTGGTGGGCGGCACCAACCTGCTGGCGGGCTTTTTGGCATGGGGCTTGCTGAACTTCCTTCGCCGTCGCAAGCAGCAGCAGATTGCTGACGTGCTGAAAGGGTTTGCAACATCATGACTGCCGAGATTCAAACCAGCCTCTTGCTCCTCACCGCCGAGATCGCTGCGATGACCACCGTGGCCGCCCTGGTGGCAGCGGGCGTCGCCTGGGCACGCGGGCGCGCACGCCTGAAGGCGGCCCAGGCCCTGCGTGATGCCGCCGCAAGGCTGCCGGGGGAGGGCGAGGTGGTGCACAAGGAGCGTGAGCTGTTGGGCGAGTTCGCCCGCGCCTACCTCACCCGGGACGCGGAGGTGCTGGCCGGCTTGCCGGCGCGTCTGCTGAGTCTGCGGCAGGTCATCGAAGCCGCTGCGGTGCCCGCTGCGCCGGAGGTCGATCCGGCCCAGGTCCAGGCCATGGAGGCTTTGGAGGTGGAGCGGGCGCGCTTGCAGGCGAAGGTTGAGGGGTTGGAGCAGCAGTACGCGCAAACCCAGCAACACCTGGACACGGCGCTTGGGACCATCAATGCCTTGGTGCAGGAGTACGGCCGGGGGCGGGGGCAGGAGGTTGCTCCGACCGCCGCGGCCTTGTTGCAGTCGCTGTTGCAGATCGGAGCGGCGGCTCCCGCGTTCGCTGCAGCAGGGGGGCCTGCCTCCGCCGAGGACGCCGCCTCCCGGCCGGACATCGCGGTAAAGGCGGGGGCACAGGCCGAGGAGGAGGCGATGATGGACCTATCCATTGATGATCAGGTGGTGGTTGGCGATCAGGAGGAACCGCCTGCCCCCGGCGAGCCGGAGGCGGCTCCCGTGGCGTCCGTCCCCATCTCCTCGGTCGATATCGACGCCCTGCGGGAGGATGTGCTGGGTGCCAGTGCCGTGGAGCCGAAATCCGAGGCAGCTTCCGGGGAGGAGGCTGTCAGAGACGTTGCAGTCACGCCGCCGCAAGCGGAGGGGTTCGACGATCAGGGCCTGGATCTGTCGGTGCCCGTGGAGCCGCCGCCCGCACATGGTCCGGAAAGGGAGTATGACGCGCCCGTCCCGTCCCCGGATAAAGCCGGGAAGGATGAGCTTGATGAGCTCGATATCGAAGCCCTGCTCGACGCCGAGCTTGGGCGTCAAGCTACCCTGCTGTCGCCTCCTGCGGGGGACGAAGACTTCGACTTGGCCAGGCCGGAGGTGTCAGGTCCTGGGATAAAAAAGATGCCCCCTGGGACGGGCTAAGACATGAGACGACTCCCATGGCCCCCCCTTGTGCGGGCGAGCTGCTGGGTACCGTGGCCGGAGGGGGCGGGGCTCAAGAAAGGCCACGCCTCGTCGATAACCCAACAGCGCCTTCCAAACCTTGCCCCGTCTTGCAGGAGATAGGCATGTATCACCTTCAGCTTCCTGAAGACCTGCTCACGGACGAGCTGCCCTCGGTTGCCTTGCAGCTTGAGGCGGTCTTGGTGGACAGTCCTGAGCAGATCGACATCGACGCCAGCCTGTTGCGCTATGCCGACACCCTAGGCATGCAACTGCTCTATGCCTTTGCGCGTGATGCGCGTGCCCAAGGCAAGCAGGTGCGCTGGCACCACCTGGCCCCTGAGGTGGCTGAGCTTGCACGGGGTTTGGGGATGGCGGCCTTGATCCACCCTGCCACGGAGGATGCGCACCATGGATCTGCGTGAGTTTCTAGGCTCTTTTTTCGAGGAATGCGATGAGTTACTCCAGCAGATGGAGCAAGACCTGCTTGCCCTTGAGGCGGGCGAGGGCACCCCGGCGCGTATTGACAATATTTTTCGTGTTGCCCATTCCATCAAGGGGGGGGCAGGTACCTTTGGTTTCGCTGTAATCACCGAATACACCCATGCCCTGGAAAACTTGCTGGATGCGATCCGCCAGGGCGAGCGACCGATCAATGCGGGCACGATCAAGGCACTGCTCGAATCGGTCGATGTGCTGCGTGCCATGCTTGCCGCCGAGCGCGAAGGCAAGGCGGTCGAGCGTGCGCAGATGGAGGCCAGTTTGGCGCAGATTCACCGCCTCTTGGCTGGCGAAGAGGCGTCACCCGAGCCTAGCGCACTACTGCAACAGGCCGAGCAATCCAGCGAGGATGCAGAGTCGGCGAGGCCCGAGGGGGCCTTGGCCGAGCCGCCTGAGGAGGTCTTGGGGGAGCGCAAAGAGCCCTCCCGGGGCTTGCCCAACCTACCTTCGGGGCCGGGATGGCGCATCATCTTTCAGCCCGGGCCAGGCATGGCTGCGCACAACACCGACCCGCTCTATATCCTGCGCGAGCTGGCCGAGCTTGGGCCTGTGCAGGTGCGTGTGCTGGATGAGCACCTGCCCGCGGTTGAGGCTATCAACCCACGCCAGTATTACCTGGGGTGGGAGATCATCATGCAGGGCAACACTCCGCGAGAGCGCATCGAGGACGTGTTTGCCTGGGTGATGGATCAGGCCACGGTGGTGATCGAGCCGCTTGGCTTGGCCCTGCCCGGTGAGATGCAGGCGGCGCACGAGGCGCAAGAGCAGGAGGTGCGGCCCCCTCCCGTGGAGGAGGCGGCTTCGCGTAAACAGGCACAGGGGCCTGCGGAAGCGATGCCCACTCAAGCAAGTGCCCGGCCTACCGTGGCCCCTACCGCAGTCCATCCACCAGCCACCGATCCATCCTCCGGTGCCCGGGGTGGGGGGCGCGAAGGTGGCTCCATCCGCGTGGCTATTGAGAAGGTGGATGCCATCATCGACCTGGTGGGCGAGCTGGTCATCACCCAATCCATGCTTGGTCAATTCAGCGAGGAGGTCGAGCGTGATGGCTTCCATGTCTCCATGCTCTCGCGCCTGCGTGATGGCCTGGCGCAGCTGGAGCGCAACACGCGCGAGCTGCAAGAGAACGTCATGCGCATCCGCATGTTGCCGATCAGCGTGGCCTTCAACCGCTTCCCGCGCATGGTGCATGACGTCGCAAGGCAACTGGGCAAGGAGGTGGAGCTGCAGATCGTTGGCGAGCACACCGAACTGGACAAGACCGTGCTGGAGAAGATCGGCGACCCGCTCGTTCACCTGGTGCGCAATGCCCTTGATCACGGTCTGGAGCCGCCCGAGGTGCGGCGTGCGCAGGGTAAGCCTGAGGTTGGCAAGTTGATCTTGCAGGCCTATCACAAGGGCGGCAGCATCGTCATCGAGATCATTGATGATGGTCGTGGCATCGACAAGGAGCGGGTACTGGCCAAGGCGCGTGAGCGCGGCTTGATCGGCGCGGAGGAAAACCTCCCCGAGGAGCGCATCTATGACTTGATCTTCTTGCCTGGCTTTTCCACCGCCGAGAAGGTCAGCGACCTCTCTGGCCGCGGCGTGGGTATGGATGTGGTCAAAAGTAACATCCAAGCGCTTGGCGGCTCGCTTGAGGTCAAGAGCGAGCAAGGACGGGGCACGCGCATCATCCTGCGCCTACCGCTGACCCTCTCGATCATGGATGGTCAACTGATCGTCGTGGGCGGGCAGATCTTCGTCCTGCCCTTGCTCTCCATCGTTGAATCGCTGCAACTCAATCCTAACAACCTGGCACGCGTGGCTGGCCGAGCCGAGGTCTACAAGCTGCGCGACCAATACATCCCCGTCATCCGTCTGCACGAGATCTTTCGCCTGCCCCAAGGCCAGGCCAGCGAGCGACCGCTGCTGGTCATAGTGGAGGGCGATGGGGTGCAGGTGGGGTTGATGATCGACGACCTGTTGGGGCAGCAACAAGTGGTGATCAAGAGCCTGGAGACTCACTTCCGCAAAGTAGAGGGGCTTTCGGGTTCCACCATCCTCGGTGATGGCACCGTGGCCCTGATTCTCGATATCGGCGGCATCTTCCAGCTTGGGCGCCGTCTGGAAGGGCGCAGAGGAGGTCTGGCATGAATGCGCTTCGTCCTGACGTCAGCACGCCGGGGGGTGTCCGGGGAGATGTGCTGCAATACCTAAGCTTCATCCTGCATGGGCAGGAATATGCCGTGGACATTCTGCGCGTGCAGGAGATCCGCGAATGGGGCCCAACCACCCCCATCCCCAATAGCGCGGGGTTTGTGCGCGGGGTCATGAACCTGCGCGGCTCCGTCGTGCCGGTGGTCGACCTGCGCTTGCGCCTGGGCCTGCCCGAAGTGACCTATGACGCGCAAACCGTCGTCATCGTCTTGCGCGTCCTAAGCCCCGAGCGCGATCGCATCATGGGCGTGGTGGTGGATGCCGTAGCCGAGGTGCATGACTTGGCCCCGCAGGCCATCCTGCCGCCCCCCGAAGTGACTGCCCAAGGCCTGGAGGGCTTTGTCCTTGGCCTGGTGGATAGCAAGGGGCAGTTGCTCACCATCCTCGATTTCGATCGCCTGCTCGATACCAGTTTGATGCTGGTTGATGCAGCAGGCTCTGTTTCGTCCTGACCGGCCACCATGCCGCCGCACACAAAAGGAGACTTGCCTATGTCTACCGCTCACAAGTCCGACGAATCCGCCCTCCAGCAGCGCTATGCCGGCATTGAAATGGCGGCCTTGCGCGTGGCCGTGGCCGAATCCGATACACCGACGGCCATTACCGATGCCAACGGCATCATCATCTACCTCAATGATGCCATGCGCGTCATGCACAAAAAGCATGCCGAGGCGTTGCGGGAGATGATCCCAGGTTTCCATCCCGAACGGGTGCTGGGCAGTTCCATGGACAGCTTCCACCGCAACCCGGCGCACCAGCGTACCCTGCTGCGCGACCCGCTGCGCCTGCCTTACACCGAACGCATCCATAGCCGTGGCCTAAGCTTCCGCCTTGTCATCCACTATGTGGAAGGTCCGCAGGGCGAATATCTTGGCAATGTACTGGAATGGTTCGACGAGACCGAGCAGACCCTGTTTAGGCAGGAGAAGGAGGCCCTTGATACCACCCTCAACCGGCTCATGGCGCGCATCGAGTTCGCCCCGGATGGCACTATCCTCACCGCCAACAGCGCCTTCCTGCAAGTCATGGGCTACACCCTGGAGGAGCTGCGCGGCAAGCACCACCGTATCTTTATGCCCAAGGAGGAGGCGCAGGGTGCGGCCTACGCCAACTTCTGGGCCCAGCTGCGCGCAGGCGAGGCGCAATCTGGGCGCATCCAGCGCATCGCCCGCGATGGCCGCACGGTGATCCTGGATGCCGACTATGTGCCCGTCAAGGACCTGGAGGGCAAGGTCTTCAAGGTCATCAAGCTGGCCTCCGATATCACCGAGCAGGTGCGCCTGGAGGATTTGAGTACCCGCCTGCGCGCCTCCATCGACGGCGCCTCGGCCAACCTGCTGTATCTGGATGAGCATTTCCAGGTTTTCCACCTCAACCCGGCCATGCAGACCTTGCTCACCCGCTATGGCGCGGAGATGCGCGAGGTCTTTCCCGAGCTCGACCCGCAGGCGGTGCTAGGGGCCCCGGGCACCTGGCTGCTGCGTGGCAACCCGGCCTTGCGTGAGGTCTTTGCCTCGCCCAACCGCATGCCCTACGTGTTCGAGGTCAGCTTTGGCGGGCGTTACTACCGTGTGATGGTCAGTCTCATCCGCGGTTCGCGCGGGCAATATATGGGCAACCGCCTGGAGTTTCAGGATGTCACCGAGCAGCACCTGGCGGAAGAGCAAGTGCAGCGCCTGATCCGGCTGGCGGCGCAGGGTGAGTTGGATGGTCGCATCGACACGCAGGCCATGAGCGAGGGTTCGATCAAGACCCTCTCGGAGGGCATCAACCGCCTCATGGATGCGGTGGCCGCCCCCGTGCATGCCGCCCAGGTCACCATCAATGCCCTCGCCGAGGGCGATTTGACGCACACCATGAGTGGGCAGTACAGCGGTGAGTTCGCGCGTCTGCAGGAGTCCCTCAATGCCTCCATGGAAAACCTCAAGCAGATGGCCATGGAGATCCAGGCCGCGGCGCAGAACATCACCACCGCTTCCAGCGAGATCCGCCAAGGCAATCAGGACCTCTCGCGGCGCACCGATCAGCAAGCGTCCAGCCTGGAGTCCACCGCCTCCGCCATGGAGGAGATCACCGGCACGGTGAAGAACAACGCCGAGAACTCGGCGCGGGCCGACAAGCTCGCCAACCAGACCCGCGCGCAGTCGGTGGAAGGGCGCAAGATCGCCGAGCGCGCCATTGGCGCCATGGTGGAGATCAGCACCGCCAGCAAGAAGATTGCCGATATCATCGGCGTGATCGACGAGATCGCCTTCCAGACCAACCTGTTGGCCCTCAATGCTGCTGTCGAGGCGGCGCGCGCCGGCGAGCAGGGGCGCGGCTTTGCGGTGGTGGCCGCCGAGGTGCGCAATCTGGCCCAGCGCTCCGCCTCCGCTGCCAAGGAGATCAAGGGGCTGATCAAGGACTCGCTGGAGAAGGTTTCGGACGGTTCGCGTCTGGTCGATGAAACCGGCAAGATGCTCGATAGCATCAACCAGAGCGTGGCCGAGGTGGGGGATTTGATCGCGCAGATTGCCACCGCAGGTAAGGAGCAGGCGATTGGCATCGAGCAGATCAACAAGGCCCTGGTCAAGCTCGATGAAATGACCCAACAGAATGCCGCCCTGGTGGAGGAGGCTGCGGCAGCCAGTGCCTCGCTCGATGAGCAGGCACACGGCCTGCAAAGCCTGATTCAGTTCTTCAGGGTGGAGAAGGCCGCAGGCTTTGGCGTGCGTCGCCAGGCGGGGCTGGGCGGGCATAAGGCCGTGCGCAGCGCCGCCCCAAGCGCACCCCATGCCGCGCCCAAAGCGGCAGCGGACGATAGCGATTGGGATCAGTTCTAAGGCCCAGCGCCTGGGTGGCTTGGGCTGTCTGGGCAAGGAGGGGTTATGGAAGAGTTGGGCATGGCGCGGGAGTTTGCCTTCACTCAGGCCGACTTTGATTACCTGCGCGCGCTGGTCTACGACCATGCCGGCATCGTTGTGGATGACAAGAAGCATGACATGCTCTATGCGCGCCTGGCCCGTCGCCTGCGTGCCTTGAGGTTGAGCACCTTCGCCCAGTACCGCGCCTACCTGCGCGAGCACGAGGAGGAGGAACTGACCAACCTCATCAATGCGGTCACCACTAACCTCACCAGCTTCTTTCGTGAGCCGCATCATTTCGACTACCTCGCGCGTGTGGTGTTGCCGGAGCTTTTGCATCGGCATGAACACAGTCGCCGCATCCGCATCTGGTCCGCAGGGTGTTCGACCGGCGAGGAGGCCTACTCCATCGCCATGGTGCTGGAGGAGGTCATTCCCCCTTGGCTGGAGTGGGATATCAAGGTGTTGGCCACGGATGTGGATACTCAGGTGATCGACAGCGCCCGCCAGGGGGTGTACTGGGAGGATCGACTCCATGGTGTCTCTCAGGAACGACTACGGCGCTTCTTTCTGCGCGGCCGCGGTGCCCAGGCGGGCAAGGTGCGGGTGGATGGCGAGTTGCGCCAGCTGATCAGCTTCCGCCCACTGAATCTGCTCAAGGACTGGCCCATGCATGGGCCATTCGATGTCATTTTTTGTCGTAACGTGATGATCTACTTTGATCAGGGGGTGCAGAAACGCCTGGTGGAGCGGTTTGCCAATATCCTCGCGCCACGCGGTTATCTGTTCATTGGCCATTCGGAAACGCTCGATGGCCTGACCGATCGCTTCGAGCTGGTGGGCAACACCATTTACCGTCTCAAGGGATAAGCCCATGTCTGAGCAACAACCCATCCGCGTATTGGTGGTGGATGACTCCATGCTCATCCGTAAGGCCCTCGCCCGCGCCCTGGCGGAGGACCCGGAGCTGCATGTGGTGGGCGCCGCCAAGGATGCCTATGAGGCGCGCGAGCTGATCAAGGCGCTAGAACCGGACGTCATTACCTTGGATGTGGAAATGCCGGGCATGAGCGGCCTGACCTTCCTGCGCAACCTGATGCGCCTGCATCCCATGCCGGTGGTGATGGTCTCCACCCATACCAGGCAGGGCGCGTATGCCACCCTGGAGGCACTGGAACTGGGGGCCTTTGATGTGGTGGCCAAGCCGACCACAGGCGGCGGGCTGGCCGTGCAGGATTACGTGCAGGAGATCGTCGCCAAGGTCAAGGCCGCCGCACGCGCCCCAGTGCGCCGGGTCGCCCACCAGCGTTTGCTCGGGGGAATGCAGGCGCGCCCGCTCTCGGCTGGGGCAGGCAGTAAGCTGGCGGACGCCAACCGCTTGATCGCCATTGGTGCCTCCACCGGCGGCACGGAGGCGGTCAAGGTGATCCTGGAGGGCCTGCCACCTGAAATTCCGGGCGTGGTCATTACCCAGCATATCCCCGGTTCCTTCAGCGCCACCTTTGCCGAGCGGCTCAACCAGGTCTCCCGCCTCCAAGTGAAAGAGGCCGAGGATGGTGAGCTCATCAAGCCGGGGCATGCCTATGTCGCGCCCGGTACCCAGCACCTGCTGGTGACGCGCAGTGGCGGGGCGTTGCGTTGCATCCTTTCGGATGCCCCGCCGGTCAGTAAGCACAAACCCAGTGTCGATGTGTTGTTCGACTCGGTGGCCAAGGCGGTCGGCGCGGGGGCGGTGGGCGTACTGCTCACTGGCATGGGCAAGGATGGCGCCGAAGGACTTTTGCACATGCGTCAGGCGGGGGCCATCACCATCATCCAGGATGAGCAGACCTCGGTGGTCTGGGGTATGCCCGGTGAGGCCTATCGCTTGGGTGCGGCCGAGCGCGTCGTACCTTTGCCCAAGATGGCCGAGGCCATCCTTTCCGCACTCTCTGCACCGCGTATTTGAAGGGGGCATCATGCATCAGGATCTTCTCAGCGCGCAGGGCGATATCCAGGTCTTCTGCTTTGCCATCGAAGGCGTGCCTTATGCCTTGCAGGTGGTCCACGTGTTGACGATCAGTCAGGACGATTCGCGCCTGCGCCGTATCCCGAGCCCCTTGCCGGGCTTCATCGGATTGATCGACTACCAGGGCACGGTGGTGCCAGTGCTGGATTTTGCCCATCTTTTGGGGCAGAAAAATCAGGCCGAGATCAAGCAGGAGCTCTCCGACTTACTCGCCCAGCGCGAGCGCGATCATCTGGAGTGGTTGGATGCCCTGGAGCACAGCCTGCGTCATGGCACGCCCTTCACCAAGGAGCGCGACCCTACCAAATGCGCTTTTGGGCGTTTTTATGCCAGCTATAAGCCAAGGGATGAGGCGCTGAGGATGATATGGGCGGATTTTGACGCTCCGCACCAGCGCATCCACGCGCTGGCCAATGTGTTGCTCGATCAGGCCGCTCGTGGTGAGCGCGAGGCGGCCCTACGCCAGCTCGAGTTGGAGCGTGATACCACCCTGCAAACCTTGCGTCGCACCTTTGCCTTTGCCCGCGATGCCTTGCGCACAGGCCAGCATACCGTTTACCTCTACCTTACCTCCGATGGCCGCACACCCCGTCTGGCCTTGCGGCTGGATGACATCAGCGATATTCGCGGTTATGCCTGGAAAGACCACATCCCGCTCGATGCCATTGAGCTGCCGCCCAAGGCCATGCCCAAGGAACTGATCCGGGCTTATCTGCGTGGTGATGGGCAGCATGATTGCCTGTTGCTGGAGCCTGAGCATCTGCTCAAGCTTGCCGATCAGGTGGCCCAGGGGGTGCAACCTGTTGTATCGATGTCCGGCGAGGGCAGGGTGGGGTGTTGTTGACACCCGATAACTTGGTCTGCGGTTGAAATAATGATTCTGCGTTCCATCGCCGCGACATGCGGCCCCACATGGCCCTCAAAAGGGAAGGCGGGTGGGGGCCTTATTCCGCCGCGACGAGGCGTTGAAAAGAGTCCTTTAGCATCCTGCTGGGCGCCGGCGGGTGGGGGTGCCGGTTATTTTTTCCCTGCGCCAAAGAGGTAGAGGTTGAGGTTGGATACGTCCTCGCTTGCGCGCCGGAACAGGTGGTCCAGGCTGATGATGGCGTATTCGAGCAGGTTCACGGCAATGTAGGGATGCTCGATGCGCAGTCGTTTGTACATCGGACGGGTCAGCTTGAGCAGTCTATCGCGTGGGGTGGCCGCCACCAGCCGCACCTGGCGCGGTTTGCGGTCGAAGAAGCTCATCTCGCCCATCAATTCACCGGTATGGATACGGCCGACCTCGACCGGGCTTGCGGAGCTTCCGGTGACCAAGGCGACTTCGCCTTCGACGACGAAGTAGAGCGCCTCGCCCACCTCGCCGATGTCGGCAATGATCTCGCCCTGCTTGACCTCGATCAGTTCGCAATACTCGAGGAAGGTGGCGTACTCGCTGCTCTTCATCGTCTCGCTCGGCCATTGTTCGCGCAGCAGCTTGACCAGTTCGACGGATTCTTCGGCGGAGATCATGGGATGTTCCTTGGGATTCGGGATGGGATGACACTAGTTTAATGGCATCAAGGACCAGATGTTCATACCAGGCCGTTGAAAAACGCTTTTTTCAACGGCCTGGTAAGGTTAGCCTGGATGGCTTGCACGCCGATCAATCACGCTAAGTGATTGATCGGCGGAGCGTGTCGCGGACATGCGCCGCGACGTCGCGAGTTGAAAAAAGGTAGGACGCCCTTTTTCAACGGCCTGATAAGGGCGTTCGATTGAGATTAAAAGATCCTTGATTGTCCCTTGCGCCACCGCCGGGTCATGCTGAAAAGCTGTATCCACCGGAGCCCCCTCCATGACTCTGCATCACACCAAGTCTCGTCTATTCCGTACCCTGATTGCCGCTGCCCTGGTTGCCGTCGCCGCCCCCCTCGCTGCGGAGGAGGTGACGCAGAAGTCCGGCAACCTGACTCTGCGTGCGAACCTCGAGCTTGCCGCTGGCAAGAGCGTGAAGGACGGCGTGGTGCTGATCACCCACGGCACCCTGGCGCACAATGGTATGGAGCTGATCAAGGCCCTTCAGGAGGGCCTTAAGGGCAAGGGCTATAACAGCCTGGCGATCAACCTCAGCTACGGCCTCGATGCGCGCCCCTCAAGCATGTACGACTGCCCGACCCCGCACGTGCACAAGCACACCGACGCCGTCGAGGAGATCACCGCTTGGACCCGCTGGCTGAAGGACAAGGGGGCCACCCGCATTGCCCTGCTGGGCCACTCGCGCGGCGGTAACCAGACCGCTTGGGCGCTGGCCGAGAAGGACGACCCGGTTTACACCTCCGCTGTGCTCGTTGCCCCGCAGACCTGGGAGCCTGGCTACCACATCAAGGACTACAGGGAGCGCTATAAGGTCGACCTCAAGCCGCTTTTGGAGAAGGCCGAGAAGTTGGTCAAGGAGGGCAAGGGCGACACCCTCATCGACATGGACTTCATCTATTGCGAGAAGACCCGTGCGGCGGCCAAGAGCGTGGTCAGCTACTACAAGGACGACCCGCGCATGGACACCCCGACCCTGCTTGGCAAGACCAAGAAGCCTGTGTTGGTCATCATCGGCTCCGCGGACACCACGGTGAAGAATCTCGGCGAAAAGATGGCCAAGGTCGCCGATGGTCAGCGCATCAAGGTCCATACCGTGGACGGCGCGGATCACTTCTTCATGGACCTCTACGGCGACGAAGTGGTCGAGCAGGCCGCCCAGTTCATTGGCTGGAAGTGATCTCTTCGCGTAGCGGATGCATCCGAAGGGTCATGCGGGTGCGCTATAGCCAAATAGCCAAGGAATGCAGTCCTTTCATGCTGTTATGCACGCCCGGCCATGCCGGGTGTGCCGCTTTTGAGGTAAACTATGCCCCCAAGTTTTCGACCCGGCCCGTGCTGGGTATTCGTTTTTTCAGAACTTTTACAGCATTGGGGTGCGCCGAATGTTTACCCGCGACATGACGATTGCAGGCTACGACGATCAGCTTTGGCAGGCGATGGAGCACGAGCGCCAGCGCCAGGAGGAGCACATCGAGCTGATCGCCTCGGAAAACTACACCAGCCCGCGCGTCATGCAGGCGCAAGGGTCGGTGCTGACCAATAAGTACGCCGAAGGCTATCCCGGCAAGCGCTATTACGGTGGCTGTGAGTACGTCGACGTGATCGAGCAGCTCGCCATCGACCGCCTCAAACAGCTGTTCGGTGCCGACTGGGCCAACGTCCAGCCGCACTCCGGCAGCCAGGCCAACGGCGCGGTGTTCCTCGCTCTGCTGCAGCCGGGCGACACCGTGCTGGGCATGTCGCTGGCCCATGGCGGCCACTTGACCCACGGCGCCAAGGTCAACTTCTCCGGCAAGAGCTACAACGCCGTGCAGTACGGTCTGAACCCGGCCACCGGCGAGATCGATTACGCGCAGGTCGAGCAGCTTGCGCGTGAGCACAAGCCGAAGATGATCATCGCCGGCTTCTCCGCCTATTCCCGTGTGGTGGACTGGGCGCGCTTCCGCGCCATCGCTGATGAGGTGGGGGCGTATCTTCTGGTGGATATGGCCCATATCGCAGGGTTGGTGGCAGCAGGTGTCTATCCAAGCCCGGTGCCTTATGCCGATGTAGTCACCTCCACCACGCACAAGACCCTGCGCGGCCCGCGCGGCGGCATCATCCTCGGCAAGGCCAACCCGGAGATCGAGAAGAAGATCAACTCCGCCATCTTCCCCGGCATCCAAGGCGGCCCGCTGGAGCACGTCATCGCCGCCAAGGCCGTGGCCTTCAAGGAGGCCCTGGAGCCTGAGTTCAAGGCCTACCAGCAGCAGGTGGTCAAGAACGCCCAGGCGATGGCCAAGGTGTTCATGGACCGCGGTTTTGACGTGGTCTCCAAGGGCACCGACAACCACCTGTTCCTGGTGAGCTTCATCCAGCAGGGCCTGACCGGCAAGGACGTGGACGCCTGGCTGGGCGCGGCCAACATCACCGTCAACAAGAACGCTGTGCCGAATGACCCGCAGTCACCGTTCGTCACCTCCGGCATCCGTATCGGCACCCCGGCCATCACCACCCGCGGCTTCAAGGAAGACGAGTGCGTGGCTCTAGCCGGCTGGATGTGCGATGTGATCGATGCGCGCGGCGAGGCGGCCACCGTCCAGGCGGTCAAGGGCAAGGTGCTGGAAGTCTGCAAGCGCCTGCCGGTCTACGCCTGAAAACCCTAGGGGAACGCTGAATCATTCAGCGTTCCCCGTTTGGGGCAGGATGCCCCAACGCGAACAACGCATTCCGTCGTTGATTCGCACAGTCCGTCGCGGACATGCGCCTTGATAAGACGATCTGAAAAAATCCATGGATGGATTTTTTCAGAGTTTCCCTAGTCATGAGGGTAAGATCATGCCCGCTTCGACACTGCCGTCCGATTATCTGAACTTGTCCTTGGCTGAGCGCATCCAGCTCGTTGAGGACATTTGGGACAGCATTGCCCTTGAGGCAGCGGGAGAGTTGGATTTGACGCCGACCCAACGCCTGGAGGTGCAGCGGCGCGTGGCAGAGCATCAGGCCGACACCTCCACAGCCGTAGCATGGGAGCAGGTGCGCGCCAAACTCTTTGTGGGCAAGGCTTGATGCGCATCACGCCGCATCACGCTTCGTCCAGAGGCAGAAGATGAACTTTTGCAGGCAAAGGCTTGGTATGAATCCAAAGCGCTGGGGCTTGGTTATGAGTTCGCGCGTGCGGCCGATGCGGCTATTTCCGCGGTATGGCGTAATCCGCAGGCGTATCCTCGGATCGAGGGTGAATGTCGCCGCGTTTTGCTGCGTAAATTTCCCTATGCATTGATTTACCTGCCCACGGATGGAGAGCTGCTTGTGGTCGCTTGTTTTCACCAAAAGCGTGAGTCCAGTGTTTGGGTTGAGCGCCTGGAGCGTAAAACGTGAAGTGCCCCTTCTGCGGCGCTGAAGACACCCGCGTGGCGGACTCCCGTCTGACGCAGGATGGCACGCAGGTCCGCCGTCGGCGGGAATGCCCAGCCTGTGGCGAGCGCTTCACCACCTTCGAGACCGCCGAGTTGCAGTTGCCGCGCATCATCAAGCGCGACGGCACGCGGGAGTTGTTCTCTGAGGACAAACTGCGGCGAGGCATGCTGCGGGCGCTGGAAAAGCGTCCGGTGCCCACCGAGCGAGTCGAGGAGGCCGTCGCCCACATCGAGCGCGAATTGATGAAGCGCGGCGAGCGCGAGGTCGAGGCGCGCGTGGTCGGCGAGATGGTCATGGAGGCCCTGCGCAGGCTCGACCAGGTCGCCTACATCCGCTTCGCATCGGTCTACAAGAGCTTTGAGGATGTGGCGGCCTTCCGTGAGCTGATCGAACGCTTGCAGCAGGAGGCGCGGGGGCAGTGACCGGTGAGGGATGCGCGGGATGTTGATCCTCGATCCACGGAGTCCTCCGCTTACCGGCTTTGTCCTGTTCAATCTGGGCTTTAGGCCTTTCTTCCCCTCGCGCTCGCCAACCTCGCCTGGCGGCTCAATGGCGCGGGTGACGCTCGCGGCCATGCTCTGGGTGCTGGGCTTTGCCTTCTTTTTCGCCATCCACGCGCCGATGCTCCTTCGTCCGCGCGTCGACGGCAAGCCGGGATGATTGCGTGATTGCGATGACTGCGGATGACGTGCGCCATATGGCCCGCGCGCTGGAGCTGGCGCGGCGCGGGCTCTACACCACCCACCCCAACCCCCGTGTCGGCTGCGTGATCGTGCGCGATGGCAAGGTCGTCGGCGAGGGCTTCCATGCCCGTGCCGGCGAGCCGCATGCCGAGATCCATGCCCTGCGCATGGCCGGTGCGCACGCCCGTGGCGCGACCGCCTATGTCACCCTTGAACCCTGCTGCCATCACGGCCGCACCGGCCCCTGCTCGCATGCCCTGATCGAGGCCGGGGTGGCGCGTGTGGTGATGGCCATGCGCGATCCCAATCCCAAGGTGGCCGGGGGCGGGGAGGCCATGCTGCGCGCCGCCGGCATCGAGGTGCTCCGTGGGGTGTTGGAGGATGAGGCACGTGCGCTGAATCAGGGCTTCATCCAGCGCATGACCCAAGGTCGCCCCTTCGTGCGTCTCAAATGGGGGGCCTCGCTCGATGGCCGAACGGCCTTGGCCAATGGCGCCAGTCAGTGGATCACGGGGCCCGAGGCCCGGCGCGACGTCCAGTTCCAGCGAGCCCAGTCCTCCGCGGTGCTTTCCAGTGCGGAAACGGTGATCCGCGATCAGGCGCGTTTGAATGTGCGTTTAAGCGCCGATGAACTGGGCATGGAGGGGCCGGTGCGGCAGCCGGTGCGGGTGATCTTGGATCGAACATTACGCATGACTCCGCAGAGTGGTGTGTTTCCCCCCCTCTCCCCCGACCCCTCGCCCTCTAGGGAAACGCTGAGTCGTTCAGCGTTTCCCGTTTGGGGCAGGATGCCCCAATGCGAACAACGACGTCAGTCGTTGATTCGTGGAGTTCGTCGCGGACATGCGCCTTG
>JBMFOY010000029.1:0-16878 GCA_049969375.1 Halothiobacillaceae bacterium
GCGACGGACTCCGCGAATCAACGACGGAACGCGTTGTTCGCGTTGGGGCATCCTACCCCAAACGGGAAACGCTGAATGATTCAGCATTTCCCTTACCAGCCAGGCCGTTGAAAAGGTTTTTTCAACGGCCTGTTACAGGTCATCCCGGATCAGGAGCTCGGCGATCTGCACGCTGTTGAGCGCTGCGCCCTTGCGCACATTGTCTGAGACGACCCACAGGTTCAGGCCGCGCGGGTGGGAAACATCCTCGCGGATGCGACCGACGTAGGTCGCATCGTGGTTGGCGGCCTCGGTCACTGGGGTCGGGTAGCCGCCCGGCACGTGCTCATCCAGCACCTCGACACCCGGGGCCTTGCGCAGCAGCTCGCGCGCCTGCTCGGCGGTGATCTTCTCGCGCGTCTCGATGTGCACGGCCTCGGAGTGGCCGTAGAACACCGGCACCCGCACGCAGGTGGGGTTCACCAGGATAGAGTCGTCCCCCATGATCTTCTTGGTCTCCCACACCATTTTCATCTCTTCCTTGGTGTAGCCGTTGTCCATGAAGACGTCGATCTGCGGGATGACGTTGAAGGCGATCTGCTTGGGATAGACCTCGGCCCTGATGGGCTTACCGTTGAGCAGGTTGGCCGTCTGGCTGGCCAGCTCCTCGATCGCGTCTTTGCCGGTGCCGGATACGGCCTGGTAGGTGGCGACGTTGATGCGCTCGATGCCGACCGCGTCATGGATGGGCTTGAGCGCCACCAGCATCTGGATGGTGGAGCAGTTGGGGTTGGCGATGATGCCGCGGTTCTTGTACATCGCCACCGCGTGCGGGTTGACCTCCGGCACCACCAGCGGGATGTCATCGTCGTAGCGGAATTGGGAGGTGTTGTCGATCACCACACAGCCGGCCGCAGCAGCCTTGGGCGCATACACCGCGGACACCGAGGCCCCCGGGGAGAACAGGCCGATCTGCACTTTGGAGAAATCAAAATCCGCCAGGTTTTCGACCGTCAGGTACTTATCGCCAAACTGCACGCGCTTGCCCGCCGAACGCTCGGAAGCTAAGGCATACACCTTGCCCACCGGGAACTTGCGCTGGGCTAGGATCGACAGCATGGTCTCGCCGACCGCACCGGTGGCGCCCACCACGGCCACATCAAATACACGATTCATAGCATTAACCTTTTCTTCAAGACTCATCAGCTAACACGCAGCGCGGCCACGATAGCATCGCCCATGGCAGAGGTCGAAACCTCGGTCATCCCCGGCTCCATGATGTCGCGGGTCCTAAGCCCCTGATCAAGCACGGTGGAGACCGCACGCTCGATACGCTCGGCCAGATCCGCGCGCCCAAGGCTATAGCGCAGCATCATGGCAGCGGAGAGGATGGTGGCCAGCGGGTTGGCGATGCCCTGGCCCGCGATGTCCGGCGCGGAGCCGTGGCTGGGCTCATACAGCCCCTGGTTGGAGCCGTTGAGCGAGGCGGAGGGCAGCATGCCGATCGAACCGGTCAGCATGGAGGCCTCGTCAGAGAGGATGTCGCCGAACATGTTCTCGGTCACCATCACGTCGAACTGCTTGGGTGCGCGCACCAGCTGCATGGCGGCATTGTCGACGTACATGTGGGTCAGCTCGACCTTTGGGTAGTCCTTCGCCACGCGCTCCATGACCTCGCGCCACAGCTCGGAGGTCTCCAGCACGTTGGCCTTGTCAACCGAGCAAACCTTCTTGTTGCGCTTCATCGCCGCCTCGAAGGCCACGCGACCAATGCGCTCGATCTCGGATTCCGAGTAGCGCATGGTGTTGAAACCTTCCCTTTCGCCCTTGTCGTTGACCTGGATGCCGCGCGGCTGACCGAAGTAGATGCTGCCAGTCAGCTCGCGCACGATCAGGATGTCGAGCCCGGCCACCACCTCCGGCTTGAGGGTGGAGGCGGAGGCCAGCTGCGGATAGAGGATGGCCGGACGCAGGTTGGCAAACAGGCCGAGGGCTGCGCGGATGCCGAGCAGGCCGCGCTCCGGACGCAGGGCGCGCTCCAGGTTGTCATACTGCGGGCCGCCGACGGCGCCGAGCAGGATGGCATCGGCCTCGAGGGCCATCTCGCGGGTGGCATCCGGGAAGGGATGGCCGGCTGCGTCATAGCCCGCTCCACCGATCAGGCCCTCGTCCATCTCGATGTCCAGGTCAAACTCGCCGACCAGCACATCCAACACCTTCACGGCCTCATCGACAATCTCCGGACCGATACCGTCACCTGGGAGAACCAGAACTCGCTTTGTCATTTCAGTGCCTTATGAAATTTTATTGAACTTTAAAATTAAAAAAGCCAGGGGGCCTCGGCCTTGCGGCGGCTCTCGTAGGCGCGGATGTCATCGGCATGGCGCAGGGTGAGGCCGATGTCGTCCAGGCCGTGCAGCAGGCAGTAACGGCGGAAGTCATCGACATTGAACTCGATAACCTCGTCACCCAGGCCACGGATGGTCTTGCTCTCCAGGTCGATGGTCAGCTCGAGCCCCGGCTTGGCCGCCACGGCCTTAAACAATCGATCAACTGTTTCAGCTGGAAGAACAATGGGAAGAAGACCACTCTTGAAGCTATTGTTGAAGAAAATATCAGCGAAGCTCGGCGCAATCACCGCGCGGAAGCCGAACTGATCGAGGGCCCAGACCGCATGCTCGCGGGAGGAACCGCAGCCGAAATTCTCCCGCGCCAACAGAATGGTGGCACGGTCGAAAGGCGGCTGGTTGAGCACAAAGTCCGGGTTCTTCTTGCGCTTGGAGTGGTCCATGCCCGGCTCGCCCGGCTCGAGGTAACGCCAGTCGTCGAATGCATTGGGACCGAAGCCGGTGCGGTGGATAGACTTCAGGTACTGCTTGGGGATGATCGCGTCGGTATCGACGTTCGGGCGGTCGAGCGGCGCGACGATGCCGGTGTGTTGGGTAAAGGCTTGCATGTCTTAAACGCTCCTCAGAAATTCCGCACGTCGACGAAATGACCCGCGATCGCGGCGGCGGCGGCCATCGCCGGGCTGACCAGGTGGGTGCGCCCGCCCTGGCCCTGGCGGCCCTCGAAGTTGCGGTTGGAGGTGGAGGCGCAGCGCTCGCCCGGCTCCAGACGATCGGCGTTCATCGCCAGGCACATCGAGCAGCCCGGCTCACGCCATTCAAAACCGGCCTCGATGAAGACCTTGTCCAGCCCCTCCTCCTCGGCCTGTTTCTTCACCAGCCCCGAGCCCGGCACGACCATGGCGAGCTTGACCGAATCAGCCTTCTTGCGCCCCTTGATCACCGCAGCGGCGGCACGGATGTCCTCGATGCGCGAGTTGGTGCAGGAGCCGATGAAGACCTTGTCGATAGCGATGGACTCGATCGGCTGGCCAGCCGAGAGCCCCATGTAGGCCAGTGCCTTGCGCATGCCGTTGGCCTTGACCGGATCGGCCTCAGCCTCCGGATCGGGTACCGTGGCAAAGACCGGCACCACCATCTCCGGCGAGGTGCCCCAGGTGACCTGCGGCACGATGTCGGCGGCACTCAGCTCGACCACACGGTCGAAGTGCGCCCCCGGATCAGAGCGCAGCTCGCGCCAGGCGGCGGCGGCGCGCTCGAACAGCTCACCCTTGGGTGCGAACGGACGGCCCTTCACATACTCGATGGTCTTCTCGTCCACCGCCACCAGGCCGGCGCGGGCCCCGGCCTCGATCGCCATATTGCAGACGGTCATCCGCCCTTCCATGGACAAATCCTCGATCGCCTCACCGGCGAACTCGATGGTGTAGCCGGTACCGCCGGCGGTGCCGATCTTGCCGATGATGGCGAGCACGATGTCCTTGGCGGTCACGCCCGAGCCGACATGTCCGTTGACGCGCACCAGCATGTTCTTGGCCTTCTTCTGGATCAGGGTCTGGGTCGCCATCACATGCTCGACCTCGGAGGTACCGATGCCGAAGGCCAGCGCGCCGAACGCGCCGTGGGTGGAGGTGTGCGAATCCCCGCAGACGATGGTCATGCCCGGCAGGGTGAACCCCTCCTCCGGACCGATCACGTGCACGATACCCTGACGCACGTCGTTCATCTTGAACTCGACGATCTTGAACTCGGCGCAGTTCTTGTCCAGCGTGCTAACCTGCTCGCGCGAGACGGGATCGGCAATCCCCTCCACGCCCGCATCCCGACGGCCGAGGGTCGGCACATTGTGGTCCGGCACGGCCAGCATCGCCTCGCGCCGCCACGGCTGGCGACCCGCCATGCGCAAGCCCTCGAAGGCCTGCGGCGAAGTCACCTCGTGCACGAGCTGGCGGTCGATGTAGAGCAGCGCGGTGCCGTCGTCTTCCTGACGCACCACGTGCATGTCCCAGAGTTTGTCGTAAAGCGTTCTGGCAGCCATGACTGCAACCTCCTCGAATTGTCTTGCAGGCATTGTAGGAATGGACTATCCATAACTCCAATGCATTATCCTCATGGAATCCATTCCCAATGGATATATCTAATTACGCCGCCTTCCTTGCGGTGGCCGACAAGGAGTCATTCTCGCAGGCCGCGGAGAAGCTGCATCTCACCCAGCCGGCCATCAGCAAGCGCATCGCCCAACTCGAGGGCGAGCTTGGGGTTTCGCTGTTCGATCGCCTCGGGCGCCGGGTGGCCCTGACCGAGGCCGGTCGCGCCCTGCTCCCCGTGGCCGAGCGCATCCTCAGCGATGTGCGCGAGACCCGTCAGGTCATCGCCAACCTCTCAAGCGAGATCAGCGGCCCGCTGTCAGTGGTCACCTCACACCACATCGGCCTGCGCCGCCTGCCGCCGATCCTGCGCGAGTTCACCCGCGGCTATCGCAGGGTACGCCTGGATCTTGCCTTCATGGATTCGGAGCAGGCCTGCCAGGCCGTCGAGCGGGGCGTGTACGAGCTGGGCGTGGTCACTCTGCCGCTGCGCCCCTCACCCCTGCTCGAGTGCATCCCGCTGTGGGAGGACCAGCTCGTGATCGCCGTCGCCCCCGATCACCCCCTGGCGAGCCAGACCAGCGTGTCACTCGAGCAATTGGGGGAACATCCGGCCATCCTGCCCGCCGTCGGCACCTACACCCGCACCATCATCGAGGCGCCCATCCTGCAACGGCATGGAGCCCTGGACGTCATCCTTGAAACCAACTATCTCGAAACCATCCGCACCATGGTCGCCATTGGCCTGGGCTGGAGCGCCCTGCCGCGGGTGATGCTCGGCGAGGATGTGGTGGAGGTGCCGGTCGAGGGCCTGGACATCCACCGCACCCTGGGACTGGTGCGTCACGCCGGGCGCTCGGTCTCGAATGCCTCGCGCGCGCTGACCGAGCTGTTGCTCGACTCCACGCCACGGGGTGAGCAGACCTCATGAGTGTCACTTCATTGCACCTCACCACGAGATCATGCCCTCAGCACACGCTGCGGATGATGATCCAGGAAGGATCGAGTTCGACATGACGCAGGATGAGCAGGCCGTTGAAAAACTCTTTTCAACGGCCTGGTAAGGTGAGCCTAGATGGCTTGCGCGAACATCAATCACGCTAAGGAAACGCTGAAAAAATCCATCCATGGATTTTTTCAGCGCGTCTTATCAAGGCGCATGTCCGCGACGGACTCCGCGAATCAACGACGGAACGCGTTGTTCGCGTTGGGGCATCCTGCCCCAAACGGGAAACGCTGAATGATTCAGCGCTTCCCTAAGCGATTGATGTTCGGAGCCTGTCGCGGGCGTGTACCGCGACAGGCGGGTTTGGCGTGCCATGCTCACCTCCCCCGCCCCCTGCGGCACCTCAGCCGAACAGCATGCCCCGGGCCTGAGCATAGACCTCGCGACTGCAGGCGGCCAGCACGCTGCGGGTCTTAAGGGTCAGCGGCTGGCCGTCGAGGTCGGTGAACACCCCGCCCGCCTCGCGCACGATCACCGCCAAGGCGGCAATATCCAGGATGTTGACGTCCGACTCGATCACAAGGTCGATGCGGCCCGAGGCCAGTAGGTGGTAGTGCAAGAAGTCGCCGTAACCGCGGGTGCGGTTCACCACCTGGCAGAGGCGACCAAAGCCCGCCCAACTCGGCGAGCTGGCCAGGGTCTTGATGTTGCCGGCCGAGAGCGCGGCCTGATCCAGCACCTCGATCCCGCTGACCCGGATCGGCTGACCATTGAGGAAGGCCCCGCCGCCGACCTCAGCCCAGGCCATCTGCCCGCCATCGAACACCGGCGCGTTGGAGACCCCCAGGATCAGCTCATCGCCCTTCATCAACGCGATCTGGGTGGAGAACATCGGGTACTGGCGCACGAAGGCCTTGGTGCCGTCGATCGGGTCGACCAGCCAGGTATACTCGGCCGAGGGGTTGGTCTTGCCCGTCTCCTCGCCGTAGAAGCCGTGGTCCGGGAAAGCGGACTGGATCACCGCCTTGATCGCCTGTTCGGTCTCCACGTCGGCCACGGTCACGGGGGTGAGGTCCTCTTTGATCTGGACCTTGACGTTCTTCTCGTAGTAGCGACGGATCACCGCCTCACCGGCCTTGGCGGCCTCGATCGCAGTCTTCAGGAAGGCGCTTTGTTGCATGTCTGCCCTACTATTATTCAGTTTGAAGAAAGAGTCTTTACCCGCACGTGAGGAGCACGTCATGTATCTCAAAGACCACGCCAGCGGCGATGCCGTCGAGATCCTCGATCTGACCGCCCTGATCAACCCCAGCCATGCCACGGTGCTGGGCCGGTTTCACTCCGGCGAGGAGTTACAGGACGCCCAGGAGTTCAAGAAGAGCAACCTCAGCTTCCCGTCCGGCGAGGCACTGCCACGCTGCTGGCTGGACCCGCACTGGCGCGGAGTGTGAGCCTGCGCTTTCCGTCGCGGCGGGGGCGCCGCTCCTACAGGCCAACCCGGTAGGAGGCCCGCCCCCAAGCCGATGAACCCTCCGCGTGTTCATCGCGGCGCGGGCGGGCCTCTTGCAGCTGCGCAATGCGCCTATAGCGGCGTGCCGCGGCGATTCCATCCAGCCTGCCCGACCGTCCTGAGTTCAGCCCTCAAGCCCAAACAGGCGGCGGGCGTTGGCACAGGTTCGCGCTGCCGTCTCCTCCAGCGTCCAGCCGCGTAGCCCTGCCAGGGTTTCCGCCACATGGCGCACGTACTGCGGCACGTTCGGCTTGCCGCGATGCGGTACCGGCGCAAGATAGGGGGCGTCGGTCTCGATCAGCAGCCGGTCCTCCGGAACCTGTTTCGCCACCTCGCGCAACGCCTCCGCGCTCTTGTAGGTGAGCACGCCGGAGAACGAGATGTAGAACCCGATGTCCAGGGCGCGCTTGGCAGTCGCCCAGTCCTCGACGAAACAGTGCATCACCCCGCCCACATCGCGGGCACCGCTCTCCTCCAGCACGCACAGGGTGTCCTCGCGCGCCTCGCGGGTGTGGATGATGAGCGGCTTGCCGAGCGTGCGGGCGGCCTCGATGTGGGTGCGGAATCGCTCGTGTTGCCAGGGTGCGCCCGGTTCGGTGCGGAAGTAGTCCAGCCCAGTCTCACCGATGGCCACCACGCGCGGATCCTGGCCGAGTTCCACCAGCCGCTCGAGCGTCGGCGAACATTCAGGATCCTCGTTCGGATGGACCCCCACACTGACGACGACCTCGGGGTAAGGCTCAACCAGCTCCCGCATCGCGGGATAGCGCTCAAGGTCAATGCCCACGCAGACCATCAGGCCGAGCCCATGGGTGCGGACGTCCGTCATGAAGCGGGCAAAATCCCCCCCCCAGGGCGCAAGGTCAATGCGGTCGAGGTGGCAGTGGGAATCGGCAAGCAGCATGGGCGGAAACGAGACGGAACGGAGGTCAGAGGGTGTAGGTCGGCTGGTCGCTCTTGAGCAGACCGGCGAGGTGATTCTCGATCTTGGCGCGGGTCAATCCCTGATCGGCCTCGAGGAATTGCACGCCGACACCGGCCGGGCGGTTGCCATGCGCGCCTGGTGGGGTGACCCAGACGACCTTGGCCGCCACGCGGATGCGTTCGGGATCGTTCATCAGGGTCAGCACCAGGAAGATCTCCTGCCCCATGCGCAACTGGTTCTGGCCCGGCAGGAACAACCCACCATTCTTGAGGAACGGCATGAACGAGGCGTACAGGGTCGCCTTATCGGGGATGTTGTGATGGACGATGCCGGATGCAAAGTTCACGAACGACCTCCAAGTCGATCAAAGCGCAGCAAAAGGTCCTCCAGCAGGAGGTCGCGGTTGAGCGGGTGGTTCACCAACCCCGCGAGTTCAAGCAAGTGATCATACAGGCCAAACAGCCCGCGCGCATCGATACGCCGCGCTACCGGCGGCAGGAGGTCAGCCAGGTCGCGGTTGACCACCTCCCCGACGCCTGCTTGCAGGCGGAGCAGGTCGGCCACCAGCAGGGTGGACCAGTGCACGAGTTCCGACAACTCGGCCTTGTCAGTCGCTGCCGCAAGGGCGAGTGGATTGCCCCCTGCGCGCAACAGATGGAGCAGGGATTCAAGCCAGCGGGTGCGGCTCGCCAGCCGCTCGGGGGCGGCCAGATTGAGCGCGGCCAGCGGGCGCCCCTCAACCAGGTCGAGCAATAACCCTGGATCCTCGCCCGCCACCTGAGGTTGGCGTGCCAACCAGGCAGCCGCCGCCTCCCGCTCAGGCACGCCGACGGTCCAGCGCTGGCAACGGCTGCGCACCGTGACCGGCAGGCGGGACGGCTGCGCGGTCACGAGGATGATGAGCGTGCCGGCCGGAGGTTCTTCCAAAGTCTTGAGCAGGCTGTTGGAGGCCGCGAGGTTCATCGCCTCCGCGGGCTCCAGGATACCGACCTTGCCATGGCTGAACTGGCTGGTGAGCTGGAGGGCGGCGCAGAAATCACGTACCGCATCCACCTTGATCGGCTTGCCCGGCTCGTCCGGCTCAAGCTGGGTGAAGTCCGGGTGGGCCCCGGCGAGGAAGGGTCGGCAGGAGGCGCATTGGTCGCAAGGCTGCCCGCCAGGTCCCGGCGCATGGCACAGCACCGCCTGCGCCAGACGCCGGGCCAGCCGCCCCTTGCCCACACCCTCCGGCCCCGCGAGCAGCAAGGCATGCGGCAGACGGGCCTCCCTGGCCAGGGCCGCCAGCTGCTCGAACAGGGGCTCAAGCCAGGGATGCAGGGCGTGACTCATGCAAGCTCCGTCAACAGGGGCTGGAGAGCACGCTGCAAGGCGGCCTGGACCTCATCGAGCGGCTGGCTTGCGTCGATCACGGCAAAGCGATCCGGGGCCGCCTCGGCCTGGGCCAGGAACGCGGCACGCACACGCTCGAAGAACGGCCGCCCCTCGCGCTCAATGCGATCCTCCGACTCACCCCGGCCGCGCATGCGGGCGAGCCCTACCTCCACCGGGGTGTCGAGCAACAGGGTCAGATCCGGGCGCAGCTCCTCCTGCACGAAGCTCTCCAGCCAGGCAATCGCCTGCCACGGCAGCCCCCGCCCGCCGCCTTGATAGGCATAGGTCGAACTGGTGAAGCGGTCCGAGATGACCCATACGCCCGCCTCCAGCGCCGGACGGATGACCTGGGTCACGTGCTGGGCGCGAGCGGCGAACATCAGCAGCAGCTCTGCCTTGACCTCCATCCCGGCGAAGGCCGGATCGAGCAGCAGGCCGCGCACCGCCTCGCCCAGCGGTGTTCCGCCCGGCTCGCGGGTGCGCAGCACGGCCAGGCCGCGATCTTCAAGCAGGCGCTGCAGCGCATCGAGGTTGCTCGACTTGCCGGCGCCCTCGCCGCCCTCGAGCACGATGAAACGCCCCTTCACTCACGACCTCCAGAGATCAGACGCTGGACCGCCCGATTGTGGGCGTCTAGGGTTTCGGAAAAGGTGTGCCCACCCGTGCCATCGGCGACGAAGTACAGCGCCCGAGTCGGCGCCGGATGCAGCGCGGCGTGCAGGGCCTCGCGCGATGGCAGGGCGATAGGGGTCGGTGGCAGCCCCCCGCGGGTATAGGTGTTCCACGGGGTGTCGGCGGCCAGATCCCGCCGACGCAGGTTGCCATCGAACGCCGCCCCCAAGCCATAGATCACGGTCGGGTCGGTCTGCAGACGCATGCCCTTGCGCAGCCGGTTGACAAACACCCCGGCGATCAGCGGACGCTCCTCGGCCTTGCCGGTTTCTTTCTCGATGATGGAGGCGAGGATGAGGGCCTCCTCGGGCGAGTCCAGCGGAAGTTCAGGATCGCGCCCCGCCCACAGCGTTTCGAGCTCGCGCCGAAGGGCCTCATGAGCCATGCGCAGGATCTCGATATCGCTCGTCCCGCGGGGGAAGGCATAGGTCTCGGGCAGAAAATGCCCCTCGGCCACCCTCCCGGGCTGGCCGATCGCGGCCATCAACTCGGCGGGCCGCAGGGCAAAGCCCTCGGCCCGCACGGCGGGGTGATGAGCAAGTACGTCACGCGCCTGCTCAAGGGTCATGCCCGGAACTAGCGTCACACGGTGCAGCACGACCTTCCCCTCCGCGAGCTGGCGCAGCAGCCCCGCCGGCGTCTGGCCCGGTTCCACGCGGTATTCGCCCGCCCGCAACCGGAAGGCTGCGCCACTCACGCGGGTAAGGAGGCGCAGGCGTGCTGCCTCGCCCTCGCCCAGCCTGAGCTCCGCCTGGAGCTGGCGGACCACCCCGGACAGGGAAGTTCCACGCTCGATGTCGAAGCAGACCGGCACCATCGGGGCCAGCGGTGTGCGGGCAAACTTCAACAGCCCGTCCGCGAAACCGAAGGCCACGCCCAGCCCGGCCAACGTCAAGACCAACAGCAGGGTCGGCAGCAACGCAAGCCGGTTCATGACGCCTCCCACAGCCTGGCCTGCAGAGCGCGGGTCACGGAGCCCACCGCCCAGTCGCGCCGACCGAGCAGGCAGGTGACAGGCCGGATGCCGTGCAGGCTATTGGTCAGGAACACCTCATCTGCGGCCATGAGGTCATCGAGCACCAGGCGGGTCTCCTGCACCGCAAGCCCAAGCGAGGCAGCACGCTGCATGACATGCGCACGCATCACCCCGGCGACGCCGCACTGATCAAGTAGGGGGGTCAGCAGCCTGCCCTCGCGGACAAGAAAGACATTGCTCGCCACGCCCTCGACCAGCAAGCCCTCGCTATCCAGCATCACCCCCTCGGCAATGGCCGGGTCACGCCACTCGGCGCGCGCCAGCACCTGCTCCAGGCGATTGAGGTGCTTGAGGCCCGCAAGATACGGCTGACGGGCCAGACGCAGCTCGCACAGGCGCACGGTCACACCCTCCTGCCCCTCCACCGCGACGGGGGGATAGCGCTGGAGGATCAGGCTGGGGGTGGGGGCATCCGGCGGGAGGTAGCCACGCCCGCCGCTGCCGCGGGTGAGGATCAGCTTGAGCACGCCCTCGCCCATCGCCCCTGCCTCCGTGGTGAGCGCTGCCACAAGCCCCTCAGCATCGGCCAGGGGGATGGCGAGGCGTGCCGCGCCCCGGGCCAGACGGGCGAGATGCAGGTCGAGCAGACGCACCCTGCCCTCCTGCACCGCCATGGTCTCAAACAGGCCATCGCCGTAATGCAGGCCGCGATCGGTCAGCGGCAGACTGTCCAGCACGACGGGCATCCTCAGGCCTCCATCAGCCCCAGGGCGCGCAGCAGGCCGCGTGCCTTGGCGCGCGTCTCGGCAAGCTCGGCCTCGGCCTCGGAATCAGCGACGATGCCCGCCCCCGCGCGCAGAGTGAAGTCCTGGCCGTGCAGGTGCAGGGTGCGGATCAGGATATTGGTGTCCAGCGAGCCGTCGCGGTTGAGGTAGCCGAGCGATCCGGTATAAGGCGCGCGCGCGCAACCCTCGAGTTCAGCGAGGATCTGCATGCAGCGCACCTTGGGGCAGCCGGTGATGGTCCCGCCAGGAAACAGGGCCGCCAGCAACTGCCCCGGCGTGACTTCGAACCGCAGCTCGCCACGCACGTTGGAGACGATGTGGTGCACGTGGCGGTAGGTTTCGATCACCATGCATTCGTCCACCTGCACGCTGCCGGGGCGGCACACCCGCCCAAGGTCATTGCGCTCAAGGTCCAGCAGCATGATGTGCTCGGCACGCTCCTTGGGGTGAACGATCAGCTCGGCCTTGAGCGCCTCGTCCTCGCCCACATCCGCACCGCGGCGGCGAGTGCCGGCGATCGGCCGCGTCTGCACCACCCCGTGGCGCGAAGATACCAACCGCTCCGGCGAGCTGGAGACGATCGCCTGGTCATCGATGCGGGAGAGCGCGGCAAAGGGCCCGGGATTGTTCTGCGCAAGACGCTGGAACAGCTCCGCAGCCTCCACCGGCTGGGCGAAACGCCCGCGCCAGGCGCGCGAGAGGTTGGCCTGGAAGATGTCTCCAGCGAGGATGTACTCGCGGATGCGGCGCACGCCGTCGAGAAAGGCCTGCGGAGCGTCCTCCTCCAGGGTCAAGGCTGGCAGGGCGGCGGGTGAAGGCAAGGGCGGGCGACGGGCCGCATCCTCCATGAACTGGGGCCACAGCCGCGCCTCATCCCCCTCCTCCACCCACCAGCTCACCCCTTCGAGGTGGTCATGGATCACCGCTGCCGGACAGCGCTCGGCGAAGGCCACCGGCAGGCCGCTCGGCTGGGCCGCGAGCGGCACGCTCGGCTCCAGCCAGTGCGCCAGCTCATAGCCAAGGTAGATGAACCAGCCGCCATGGAAGGGTAGCGGACTTGCGGACGCAGGGATGCGCTCCTCGGCCCACCACGCATCCAGCTGGTCGAGAAAACCACCGGCGACGGGCTGGCCGTCCCGCGTGCAGCGCACGCCGTCAAACACCAGGCGCGCACCGGGGAAGGCCAGCAGGATGTCGTAGCGCCCCTGCGGGGTGCCGTGAGCCGAGCTTGCGAGCAGGTGGGGGTAGCGCTGCGGATATGCGCGATGCAGGGCCAAAAGGTCGATGGGCGCATCGAGCCGCCGCACCGTCAGCCCCGCCAAGGGATTGAGCTGCGCTGCCACCACCGTCAAAGACGCCGGAACACCAGCGTACCGTTGGTGCCGCCGAAGCCGAAGGAGTTGGACAGGGCGCAGTCGATGCGCATCTCACGCGCGGTGTGAGGCACGTAATCCAGGTCGCAACCCTCGCCCGGTGTGTCGAGATTGATGGTGGGCGGCGCCACCTGGTCGCGCAGGGCCAGCACGCTGAACACAGCCTCAACCCCGCCGGCGGCCCCCAAGAGGTGGCCGGTCATGGACTTGGTGGAGCTCATGGCGAGGCTCAAAGCATGCGCGCCGAAGGCCGCCTTGACCGCATCGGTTTCGGCCCGGTCACCCGCTGGGGTGGAGGTACCGTGGGCATTGATGTACTGCACATCTTCCGGGTTCAGGCGCGCATCACGCAGAGCCGCCTCCATGCAACGGCGGGCCCCATCACCACCTTCGACCGGCAGGGTCATGTGGTAGGCGTCCGAACTCATGCCGAAACCGGCCAGCTCCGCATAGATGCGCGCACCGCGGGCCTTGGCACGCTCATAGTCCTCCAGCACCAGAATGCCGGCCCCCTCGCCCAGCACGAATCCGTCCCGGTCTGCATCCCACGGTCGGCTGGCGGCCTCGGGGGCATCGTTGCGGGTGGAGAGGGCGCGCGCCGCGGCAAAGCCGCCGATGCCAAGTTCGCAGGTCGCCATTTCGGCCCCACCCGCGATCATCACGTCGGCGTCACCATAGGCGATCATGCGCGCGGCCTCGCCGATGTTGTGAGTGGCTGAGGTGCAGGCCGTGACGATGGCGATGTTGGGGCCCTGGAAGCCGTAGCGGATGGAGAGGTTGCCCGCCACCATGTTGATGATGCAGGCCGGCACGAAGAACGGCGAGATCTTGCGCGGGCCGCCGTCGTTGAAGGCATCACGCGTGCGTTCGATCCCCGGCAGGCCGCCGATGCCGGAACCGATGGCCACACCGATCCGGTCCGCATCCGCCTCCTCCGCGCTCAAGCCGGCATCCTCAATGGCCTGGATCGCCGCCGCCATGCCGTAGTGGATGAACGGGTCCATCTTCTTGACATCCTTGGCCGGCATCCAGGCATCGGCCTGGAAACCCTTGACCTCGGCGGCAATGCGCACCGAAAGCGCGGAAGGATCGAAATGGGTGATCGGCCCCACCCCACTCTTGCCCGCGAGGATGTTGCCCCAGGCCTCCTCCACCGTATTACCCACCGGTGAAATGATTCCCAGACCTGTCACAACGACGCGACGCCTACTCACCTGCGAAAACCCCTGTAACCGACGACCAAGCACGTTTTCCATGGAATCGGACCGGGACAAAACCGGACCGCACAGACCAAGCCCCCGATATCGCAGAGGAACATCAGGGCCCCGGAATAAAAACGCCGCGCCAGGGCACGATCCCGGTCGCGGCGCATGCAGCAGCGCGAGTACGCTTAAGCCTGGTGGGCCTTGATGTAGTCAACCGCCTGCTGAACGGTGGTGATCTTCTCGGCCTCTTCGTCTGGAATCTCACACTCGAACTCTTCCTCGAGGGCCATGACCAGCTCGACGGTGTCGAGAGAGTCGGCACCCAGATCGTCGACGAAGGAGGCATCGGTGGTGACGTCCTCTTCCTTCACGCCAAGCTGTTCAACGACGATCTTCTTGACGCGATCTTCAATGCTACTCATCAGATAACCTCATATGAGATGGGGGATTCGGCCAAAGGCTCGGCCGGATTGTAGTGAAAAGGCTGGAACCATTCCAGCCTTTCCGTTGTCATCTCGCGACGCCCGCGCCTTACGCCATGTACATGCCGCCGTTGACGTGCAGAGTCTCACCGGTGATGTAGCCCGCCAGGGGTGAGGCCAGGAAGGCCACCGCGTGAGCGATCTCGTCGGCCTGACCGAGGCGCGCCATCGGGATCTGGCCGAGCAAGGCCTGCTTGTGCTCATCGGCCAGGCCGCGGGTCATGTCGGTGTCGATGAACCCCGGTGCAACCACGTTGACGGTCACCCCACGGCTGCCTACCTCGCGCGCCAGGGACTTGGAGAAGCCCATGATGCCGGCCTTGGCGGCGGCATAGTTGGTCTGACCGGCGTTGCCCATGGCCCCCACCACGGAGGCGATGCTGATGATGCGGCCGCGGCGCGCCTTCATCATGCCACGCAGTACCGCCTTAGACAGGCGGTACACCGAGGTGAGGTTGGTCTGGATGATGGCGTCCCAATCTTCATCCTTCATCCGCATCAGCAAGGTATCGCGGGTGATGCCGGCGTTGTTGACCAGGATGGTTGGCGCGCCGAACTGCTCTTCGATGGCCTTGAGCACGGCATCGACGCTTGCCTGGTCGGTGACATTCAGCACAAGGCCCGTGCCCTTGTAGCCCTTCGCCTCGAGCTTGGCGGCGATAGCCGCGGCACCGGACTCGGAAGTGGCGGTGCCGATCACGGTCGCACCGCGTGCGGCAAGGGTGTGCAGGATGGCCTCGCCGATCCCGCGCGAGGCGCCGGTGACGAGGGCGATTTCGTTAGCAAGCTCCATCAGACAAGCTCCTTGGTGGCAGTGATGGCGGCCTCGAGCGTGGCGGCATCGAGGACCGGATAAGCAGAGAGGTCGCGCTCGATGCGCTTGGCGAGGCCGGCCAACACCTTGCCCGGGCCGAATTCGACCAAGGCCTTGGCCCCGCGCGCCCGCATGGCGCGCACGGAATCGACCCACAGCACCGGGCTGTGCAGCTGGCGGACGAGGGCGGCGCGCAAAGCGGCGGGATCGGCGTGCTCGGCCGCATCCACGTTGTGCAGTACAGGGATCGCGGGGCTGCGGATCTCGACCGACTCCAGCACCTTGGCCATCTTCTCGGCCGCCTCGCGCATCAGCGAGGAGTGCGAGGGCACGCTCACCGGCAACGGCACGACCCGCTTGGCCCCCCGCTCGGCGAGCCTTGCTGCAGCACGCGCGACGGCGGCGGCGCTGCCGGCGATCACCACCTGGCCCGGGCTGTTGAAGTTGACCGCCTCGACCAGCTCCGTGCCCTGACTTGCATCCAAGCAGGCGGCGCGCACCACGTCATCCGTAAGCCCCAGCACGGCGGCCATGGCCCCCTGCCCTTCGGGTACCGCCGCCTGCATCAGCCGACCGCGCTCGGCCACCAGGCGCACGCCATCGGCAAAATCGATGCTCCCGGCGCAGACCAGGGCGGTGTATTCGCCCAGGCTATGCCCAGCCATACACAACGGCATGGGGCCTCCCTCAGCCTGCCAGGCGCGCCAGGCGGCAACCCCCGCGGCCAGCATGGCCGGCTGGGTGACCTCGGTGCGATTCAGTTCGGCGTCCGGGCCTTCGATGACGACGCGCCACAGGTCGTAACCCAAGGCATCAGAGGCCTCACGGAAGGTTTGCGCGATGACGGGCTGGCTATCGGCCCAGCTACTTAGCATGCCGACGGACTGCGAACCCTGGCCCGGAAAGACGGCGGCAAAGGATGCACGCATGGAACGTTATCTCTCGGATGGTCGAAAAATAACGCGCATGCTAGCACAGTGCTACAGTGCTCTTGGACTGGCCGCTGCCCTTGCGGCAAGGCGGGCCATCCCGGATAATCCGCGTTTTCCTGTCAACCACTGATGATTTAATGTCGAAAGAAGACTACATCGAGATGCAGGGCACGGTGCTCGACACCCTTCCCAACACCATGTTCCGTGTCCAGCTGGACAACGGCCACATCGTGACCTGCCACATCTCCGGCCGCATGCGCAAGAACTACATCCGCATCCTCACCGGCGACCGCGTCACCGTCCAGCTGACGCCCTACGACCTGACCAAGGGTCGCATCTCCTTCCGCTCCAAGTAATCCAGCCCCCTCGAGGCTCCGTGCTCCCGGGACCCCATTTCCCCGGGAGACATGGTCGCTCAGGAAACTCTGAAAAAATCCATCCATGGATTTTCTCAGATCGTCTTATCAAGGCGC
>JBMFOY010000030.1:0-16673 GCA_049969375.1 Halothiobacillaceae bacterium
TGCGGGATGGTCGACTTGGCTATGTCAGCCGCTATGCATTGGGGCGCGACTACCACAAGGTTCTGCGCGCCCGGCTTCAGCGCCTCGCGGAGCGCATCGAGGCGGCCATCGGCCCGTTCGGCCACCGGGTGTTTGTCGACAGCGCGCCAGTGTACGAGACCGGACTCGCGGAGCGTGCGGGGCTTGGCTGGAAGGGCAAGCACACGCTGGTTCTCAATCGCGGTGCCGGATCGTGGTTCTTCCTCGGCGAACTGTTCACCGACCTCGACTTGCCGCCTGACCTGCCCCTCGCCCAAGGTCACTGCGGGCGATGCACGGCCTGCATGGATGTCTGTCCGACACGCGCCATCGTCGCCGAGGGGGTGGTGGATGCCCGCCGCTGCATCTCCTACCTGACCATCGAACACCCCCGCGCCATCCCGATCGAGCTCCGGCCTCTGCTCGGCAACCGCATCTACGGCTGCGATGACTGCCAGCTGACCTGCCCCTGGAACCGCTTTGCCCAGCCGACCACCCAGGCGGACTTTGCCCCGCGGCATGGGCTGGAGGCGCCCGACCTTTTGGCCCTGTGGGCCTGGACGGAAGAAGCATTCCTGAGTCGCACCGAAGGCTCCCCCATACGCCGCATAGGGTTTGAGCGCTGGCGGCGCAATCTCGCCGTGGCCCTGGGCAATGCCCCTGCTGATCCTGCCATCCTCGCAGCCCTGAAACAGGCCCTGCCTGCGGCCACGCCGCTGGTGGCGGAGCACATCGCCTGGGCCATCGGGCGGCAGGAGTGTGGCTGAGTCAAGCAGGGCGTGTGGATCCTTGATCGCGGCGAAGGGAAGAAGGTTAACGCCGTGGATCGAGGATCTCGTGGGCCATGGCGAGCATGGCGTTGAACAGACGGAAGTCTTCGGCCGTCAGGGCCGGGGCGTCGAGGGGGCGCTGGGCGAGCAGCAGGCCGACGGGCTTGCCATTCATGCGCAGGGGGCTGATGAAGGTGTCGGCCTGGGCGAGTGGCCCACGCGCCTCCACCGGTAGGCGGGGTAGGAAGGCCGCGCGATTGGCGGCATGCAGCCAGAGCGGTTGGTGCTTGTTGAGCAGCGCGCTGAATAGGTCGCCGCTGCTCAATGGGGCACTTAGGCTGCGTAAGGAATCCTGGGCGGGCAGGCCGATCGCGAAGCGCGCCTCGAGCTGGGCATGCGGTGCATCGAGCATCAACAGTACCAGTCGCTGGAGGCCGAGTTCAGCACGCAGGTGCTTGAGCAGCTGTTGCAGGATGGCGTTGCTGCCGGTCAGGCCGGACAGACCATTGCGCAGGGCGTCGAGGGGGGAGGGGCGGGCCGGGGGCGACGGGGTAAGGGGGGCGTCGAACGGCCAGGGGCTGCCATCCGCGGCGGGGATGGTGTGGGCGCTCGGGCACATGCCTGCAGCGAGGAGCGCCGTCGCACCATGAACGGCGGTGCGCTGGCAGCGGGTCCAGGCCACGGCCTCGTCCAGCGCCAGATGGTCGGCAATCGCGGGACGCAAGGCCTGGCTTGCCTTGGTGTGCCAGCCGTGGGCGATGCACTCTGCCAGCGCACGGGCCAAGCGGATGCCGTGGGCCTGGACCGAAACGCTCTCCGCCGGGCTCCATACTTCGGTCAGCCAGGCTGGTAAGCCCCAGGGTTCGACCAGGCGAGCACAAACGGACGGCCAATCCTCGTCGAGCACGTGGCTTAGGGCCTGGCCGATGAGCAGACCGTCCGACTGGCTGAGGAGGTAGGCCTGCGCGGCCAGCTCGGGGGCCTCAAGCCAGAGGGCGAGCTCGGGGGTGCCGGCCAGCAGGGCGGCATGGAAGTGCTGCTCGGCCACCGGCTCGCGACGTGCTAGGGCCCAGTCTTCCGCCTGTTGGGCGGCCTCGAGGGTGCGAGCCAGAGCGGCGAGGTATCCGGCCTTGGGCAGGGGATCGAGCAGGGAGATGCAGAGCTCGGGCAGGCCGCGGACGATCTGTTTGAGCCGTTCACGGCCGAGCAGTCCGATGGCGGAGTCGAAGGTGGTGACATCCTCGCGCCGGAAACGGCGTGCCTGGCGGTTGGACTCGCCGAGCACGGCAAGGGCTAGGGCCGGGTCGCGGCGCAGGATGTCCTCGATCTGCCAGTTGGTGGTGTCCTCGCGCCCGACCAGGCGCGAGAGGCGCGCGTGGGTGTCCCGCAGCGCCGGGAGGGGCTTGGCGGCAAGACGCTTCGCCCAGTCGCCCATGGTTAGATGGCGCGTGCCTGCTGCTCGGCGTTGCCGAGGTAGCTAGCTGGAGTGAGGCCGAGCAGGCGGTCTTTGGCCTCGCGCGGGATCTCCAGCCGCTCAATGAAGGCGCGCATGGCGGCGGCGTCCACCCGCTTGCCGCGGGTCAGCTCCTTGAGTTTCTCATACGGCTGCTCGATGCCGTGGCGGCGCATGACGGTCTGCACCGCCTCGCCCAGCACCTCCCAGTTGGCGTCCAGCTCGGCCAGCATGCCGTCGCGGTTGGCCTCGAGCTTGCCGAGGCCCTTGGCCAGCGACTGGTAGGCGATGGTGGAGTGGGCCAGCGCGAGGCCGAGGGCGCGCAGCACGGTGGAGTCGGTCAGATCGCGCTGCCAGCGCGAGATCGGCAGCTTCTGCGCGAAGTGGGTGAGCAGCGCGTTGGCAATGCCGAGGTTGCCCTCGGCATTCTCGAAGTCGATCGGATTGACCTTGTGCGGCATGGTGGACGAACCCACCTCGCCGGCCACGGTGCGCTGCTTGAAGTGGCCGAGGGCGATGTAGCCCCACACGTCGCGGGAGAAGTCGATCAGTACGGTGTTCAGGCGCACCAGCGCGTCGGAATACTCGGCGATGTAGTCGTGCGGCTCGATCTGGATGGTGTAAGGGTTCCAGCTCAGGCCCAGGCCCTCGACGAAGTCGCGGGCGAAGGCCTGCCAGTCGACCTCCGGATAGGCAGCGAGGTGGGCGTTGTAGTTGCCGACTGCGCCGTTGATCTTGCCGAGGATCTCGACCTGCGCCAGCTGCTCGCGCTGGCGTTTGACGCGGTAGGCAACGTTGGCGAACTCCTTGCCCATGGTGGTGGGGGAGGCCGGCTGGCCATGGGTACGGGAGAGCAGCGGGGCGTCGGCCAGTTCGTGCGCCATCTCGCGCAGGGTCTTGAGGATGCCGTCGATGCGCGGCAGCAGGACCTGGCCACGCCCCTCGCGCAGCATGAGGGCGTAGGCGAGGTTGTTGATGTCCTCGGAGGTGCAGGCAAAGTGGAAGAACTCGGAAATGGCCGCAAGCTCCGCGTTGTTCTGCACCTTCTCCTTGAGGAAGTACTCGACCGCCTTCACGTCGTGGTTGGTGGTGCGCTCAATGTTTTTGACCCGCTGCGCATCCTCGAGCGAGAAGTGCTCGACGATGTTGTCCAGCACGTGGCTGGCGTGCTCGGACAGGGCGGGAACCTCGGCGATGCCGGGGTGGCGGGCCAGCGCCTGCAGCCAGCGCACTTCGACCAGCACACGATGACGGATCAGCCCGTATTCGCTGAAGATGGGACGCAGCTCCTCACACTTGTCGGCATAACGTCCATCGGAGGGCGAAAGGGCGGTCAGGGGGGAGAGTGCGTGGGTCATCGGCGTGGGCTCGTTCAGTCTGTGCATTTGCATGTGGATACTGGTCGGCGAGTTTAGCATGCTGCCTCCACGAAGGATGTCGCCGTGGCGCAGCGTCCGGATTTGTGGTTAAATGCTCGCGCCGCGCGGATGGCCGCGACGGCAAACCCTAAGGAAACGCTGAAAAAATCCATACCATGGATTTTTTCAGCTCGTCTCGTCGCGGCGCATGTCCGTGACGGACTCCGCGAATCAACGGCTTGTGTCGTTGATTCGCGTTGGGGCGTCCTGCCCCAAACAGGGAACGCTGAATTTTTCAGCGTTCCCCTACACACGCGCATCGTCACCTAATCGGCGGGGTGCCTTGCAAGCCCGATGTCCCATTCCGGGTCTGCAGGTCGCCGACGGGGTGCGCGGAGGCCCAACCCCAAGAGGAGTTAAAGCAATGGCTCAAGTCAGCATGCGTCAAATGCTGGAGGCCGGTGTCCACTTCGGTCACCAGACCCGTTATTGGAACCCGCAGATGGCACCGTACATCTTCGGCGACCGCAACAAGATTCATATCATCAACCTGGAAAAGACCGTGCCTATGTTCAATGAGGCACTGAATTTCCTGGGTAAGGTAGCTGCCAATGGCGGTAGCATCCTGTTCGTGGGTACCAAGCGTGCCGCCCGCGAGACCATCGGTGAGCAGGCCGCGCGCTGCGGTATGCCGTTCGTCAACTACCGCTGGCTCGGCGGTATGATGACCAACTTCCGCACCGTCAAGCAGTCCGTTCGCCGCCTGAAGACCTTGCAGGCCATGGCGCAGGATGGCAGCTTCGAGCGCCTTACCAAGCGTGAGGCCCTGGACCTTGCGCGTGAGATGGAAAAGCTCGAGCGCAGCCTGGGTGGCATCCAGAACATGGAGCGCCTGCCGGACGTGCTGTTCGTGATCGACGTCGATCACGAGAAGATCGCCGTCAGCGAGGCTCGCAAGCTGGGCATTCCGGTGGTGGCCGTGGTGGACACCAACAGCTCCCCCGAGGGTGTGGATTATGTGATCCCGGGCAACGATGACGCCATCCGCGCCATCCAGCTCTACGTCACTGCCGCCGCTGATGCGATTGTCGAAGCCAAGAATGCTGTCACGGTCGCGGGCGATGATTTTGTCGAGGTGAGCGAACCCGCTGCCTGAGTGTGCGCGCCGATCCGGCGCGGCCATCCATCCTGCAACGGGTCCTAGTGGCCCGTTGTTTTTATCAGAATCGAGGAAAGGTTCATGAGCACGATTACTGCGGCCATGGTGAAAGAACTGCGCGAGCGTACCGGCGCGGGGATGATGGAATGTAAAAAAGCGCTGACCGAGGTCGGGGGCGACATTGAGGCGGCCATCGATTGGATGCGCAAGCAGGGTATGGCCAAGGCCGACAAGAAGGCCGGCCGTACCGCCGCCGAAGGTATGGTGGTGATCAGCGTGGCGGATGACGGCAAGAGCGCCGCCATGGTCGAGATCAACAGCGAGACTGACTTCGTCGCCAAGAGCGAAGACTTCGTTCAGTTTGCCAACGAAGTAGCGCGCATCGCCCTCAACAACACACCGGCCGATGTCGAGGCCCTGCTGGCCTGCAAGATGGCGAGTGGCGAGGATGTGAACACCGTGCGCTCCGCCCTGGTCGCCAAGATCGGTGAGAACATCCAGGTGCGTCGCTTTGCCCGCATCGAGACCACCGGCGTGATCGGCGCCTATCGCCATGGCGAGCGTATCGGCGTACTGGTCGACATGGCCGGCGGCAATGCCGAGCTGGCCAAGGACATTGCCATGCACGTGGCCGCCAGCCGTCCGGTGTGCGTGTCCGAGGCCGATGTTCCGGCTGAACTGGTCGAGAAAGAGCGCGAGATCTTCTCTGAGCAGGCAGCTCAGAGCGGCAAGCCGGCCGAGATCATCGCCAAGATGGTCGAGGGTCGCATCAAGAAGTTCCTCTCCGAAGTGGCTATGACCGGCCAGCCCTTCGTCAAGGATCCCGACCAGACCGTCGGTGCCCTGCTGAAGAAGGCTGGTGCCGAGGTGAAGAGCTTCGTTCGCTTCGAGGTGGGCGAGGGCATCGAAAAGCAGCAGACCGACTTTGCTGCTGAAGTCATGGCTCAGGTCAAGGGCGGCTGATCCGCCCCCGGCCCCGGTACGTCCGGGGCCCCTTAGCAGGCCGTTGAAAAAGGACTTCCTGCTTTTTTTAACTTGCGACGTCGCGGCGCATGTCCGTGACGGACTCTGCGAATCAACGACTGAACTCGTTGATTCGCGTTGGGGCATCCTGCCCCAAACGGGAAACGCTGAAATTTAGCGCTTCTCTTGTTCCCCAACTCCGTCAGGTGTGGATGATGCAAGCGAAACCCCTTCATTACCGTCGTGTTCTTCTCAAGCTGAGTGGTGAGGCGCTGATGGGGGATTTCGACTACGGGATTGACCCGGCCGTCATCAAGCGCCTGGCGGAGGAGGTGATTGCCTTGCGTGTGCTGGGCGTCGAGGTCGCGCTCGTCATCGGTGGTGGCAACATCTTCCGCGGCGCGGGCCTGGCCGAGGCCGGCATGGACCGGGTGACCGGTGATCACATGGGCATGCTGGCTACGGTGATGAACGCCTTGGCGATGCAGGATGCCATCGAGCGCCTGGGCGGGCAGTGCCGGGTCATGTCCGGGCTGTCCATGCACCAGGTATGCGAGGACTACATCCGCCGCCGCGCGGTGCGCCACCTGGAGAAAGGGCGCATCGTCATCTTCGCTGCCGGTACCGGTAACCCCTTCTTCACCACCGATACGGCAGGCAGCCTGCGTGCGGTCGAGATCGGCGCGGACCTGCTGGTCAAAGCGACCAAGGTCGACGGCGTGTATGACAGCGACCCGCGCAAGAACCCAGAGGCGCGCCGCTACGATCACCTGACCTTTGATGAGGCGATCAACAGCCAGCTGGGCGTGATGGACGCCACGGCTCTGGTGCTTTGCCGCGACAACAACCTGCCGCTGATAGTGGCGGACATCAATGTTCCCGGCCTGCTCACGCGCCTGGTGGCGGGCGAGCGGGTCGGCACCCTGGTCACTCGGGAGAACCAAGCATGATCGACGACATTCGCAAAGATGCCGAGCAGCGCATGGGCAAAAGTCTTGATGCGCTGAAGACTGAGTTGAGCAAGCTGCGCACGGGGCGTGCCCACCCGTCCATCCTCGACCACGTGAAGGTCGAGTATTACGGCCAGGAGGTTCCGCTGTCCCAGGTGGCCAAGATCGTGGCCGAGGACGCGCGCAGCCTGACCGTCTCCCCCTGGGAGAAGGACATGGTGAGCAAGATCGAGAAGGCCATCATGACCTCCGATCTTGGCCTCAACCCGATGAGTGCGGGCATGGTCATCCGCGTGCCGATGCCGCCGCTGACCGAAGAGCGCCGCCGCGATCTGGTGAAAGTCGTCCGTCACGAGGGCGAGAACGCCAAGGTGGCCATCCGCAACATCCGCCGGGATGCCAACGGCGCGCTCAAGGCCCTGCTGAAGGACAAGGCGATCAGCGAGGATGAGGAGCGTCGTGCCCAGGACGCGATCGAGAAGCTCACGGACAAATATGTTGCCGATGTCGATGCCGTACTTGCTGCGAAGGAGAAGGAACTGATGGAGGTCTGATCCCCTCCTGATGGCCCTTCCCATGTCCCTCCAAGAGAAGATCGACGTACCAGCCCACGTTGCCATTATCATGGATGGCAATGGCCGCTGGGCCGAACAGCGTGGCTACCCGCGTGTGCTCGGCCATCGCCGGGGCGCTACCGCCCTGCGCGTCATGGTGCGCGCCTGCGCCGAGCGTGGTGTGCGGGTGCTCACCGTGTTCGCCTTCTCGAGCGAAAACTGGCGTCGGCCCTCGTCCGAGGTCGGCGCTTTGATGCAGTTGTTCCTCCAGTCCCTGCGCCGCGAGGTCCGCCGTCTGCACGAGGCGGGTGTCCGTCTGCGCTTCGTCGGCGAGCGCGGCCGTTTCGGGCCTGCCCTGCAGGCACGCATGGCCGAGGCGGAGGCGCTCACGGCCGGCAACGAGCGCATGACCCTGGTGGTGGCCGTCAACTACGGCGGCCGCTGGGACATCGCTCAGGCTGCGCGCGCCCTGGCGGAGGAAGTGGCGGCCGGTCGGCTTGCGCCGGAGGCGGTGGATGAGGTTGCCCTTGCCCATCATCTTGCCTTGGGCGATCTGCCTGAGCCGGATCTTCTGATCCGTACCGGCGGCGAGCAGCGCGTTAGTAATTTTCTCCTCTGGCAGCTCGCCTATGCCGAGCTGTATTTCACCCCGGTGCTGTGGCCGGACTTCGACGCCGAGGCATTGGATCGCGCCCTTGCGTGGTATGCTGGGCGCGAGCGCCGTTTTGGCCAGACTTCGGCGCAACTCCAGGAGTCCGCCCGTGCTTAAGCAACGCATCCTCACCGCGCTGGTGCTTGCGGGCCTTCTCATCCCCGCATTGTTCTTTCTGCCTCGTGCAGTGTTTGCGGCGCTGGTGGGACTGGCAGTGTTCGCCACCGCCTTCGAGTGGGCGGCACTGGCCCAGCTTGGGGGGGGCATCCGTCTCGCGTTTGCCTTATTACTCACTCTCGCGGGTATTCCCTTGCTCATGCTCGATGGTGCGCTCGGCTGGGTGCTTGGCGCCGCTGTGCTGCTCTGGCTGGCGCTCAGTGTCCGCCTGGTGCTCGGCGCGCGTGCCCCTGCCTTCGTGCACGGCCGTGCCTACAAACTCATCCTTGCGCCCTTGGTCCTGTGGCCCGCCTGGCTGGCGCTGGATGCGCTGCGCAACCTGCCGGACGGTCCCCTGTGGGTGTTGGCAACCTTTATGGTGGTGTGGGTGGCGGACAGCGCCGCCTACTTCAGTGGCCGCCGCTTTGGCCGCCACAAGTTGGCCCCTGCGATCAGCCCCGGCAAGACCGTCGAAGGGTTGGGCGGGGCGCTGGTGGCGGTCTTGCTGGTGGGCTGGGCGGCACATGCCGTCGTCCCTTATGCCACCCTGCCGCTATTGCCCTGGCTGCTGCTCCTGTTCGTTGTCACCCTGATCTCGGTCATGGGTGATCTGCACGAAAGCCAGCTCAAGCGCGAAGTCGGCGTGAAGGACAGCGGGTCCCTGCTGCCAGGGCATGGTGGCATGTTCGATCGGGTCGACAGCCTGCTCGCTGCCGCGCCGCTGATGGCCTTTGGTCTGTTGAAGCTCGGGGTGCTGCATGGCTGATACACGGCAGGGGGTGTGCATCCTCGGGGCGACAGGCTCCATCGGCCAGAGCACCTTGGATGTGTTGCGCCGCCACCCTGCGCGCTGGCGGGTCGAGTCGCTCGGCGCGTGTCGCGACGTCGAAGGTATGCTGGCCGCCTGCCGTGAGTTTCGTCCCCGCTGTGTGGCCATGGGCGAGCGTGCCGCCGCAGCGCAGCTGCGTGAGGCTTTGCGCCTGGAGGGGCTCCCGATCGAGGTGCTCGAAGGGGCCGCGGGCATGGAAGCCGTCGCGGCGGATCCCGCCAGCCCCATCGTGGTGGCGGCCATCGTCGGTGCCGCCGGTCTGCGTCCGGCCCTGGCGGCGGTGCGCCAGGGCAAGCGGGTGCTGCTCGCCAACAAGGAGGCGCTGGTTATGTCCGGCGCCCTGTTCATGGATGAGGTGGAGCGCCATGGTGCCACCCTGCTGCCGCTGGACTCTGAACACAATGCCCTGTTCCAGTGTCTGCCGTGGCCGGATGCTGTGCGCCACCTTGAGCTCGGCGTGAGCGAGCTGATCCTAACCGCCTCGGGCGGCCCCTTTCGTCAGCGTCCGGCTGAGCAGCTCGCTTGTGTGACGCCCGAGGAGGCCTGCGCTCACCCGAACTGGTCGATGGGGCGCAAGATCTCGGTTGATTCCGCCACCCTGATGAACAAGGGGCTGGAGGTCATCGAGGCGCGCTGGCTGTTTGATGTCCCACCCGAACGCATCCGCGTGCTGGTTCACCCGCAGAGCATCGTCCATTCCATGGTCGCTTACAGCGACGGTTCGGTCCTGGCCCAGATGGGCAACCCGGACATGCGCACGCCCATCGCCCATGCCTTGAGCTGGCCGGAGCGGGTCGAGTCAGGCGTCGCTCCACTCGACCTGACCCGGGTGGCAGCCTTGCAGTTCGAGCAGCCGGACCTTGCGCGATTTCCTTGCCTGCGCCTGGCCTTCGATGCCCTGCATCAGGGTGGGGTTGCGCCGGCCGTGCTCAACGCCGCCAACGAGGTGGCGGTGGAGGGTTTCCTTGCACGCCGCCTGCGCTTCACCCAGATCCCGGCCCTGATCGAGGCCGTCCTCGAGCAAGTTCCCGCCGTCGCAGCGGACACCTTGGATGCTGTGTTCCGGTCGGACCTTGAGGCGCGCGAACTTGCCGCGCGCTGGATGGCGGCGCACGGGGAGCGTCTCTGATGCACGTGCTCACCAGCATCCTCGGTTTCATCCTCGCGGTCGGCCTGCTGGTCGCGGTGCACGAGTGGGGCCACTTCTGGGTGGCGCGCCGACTCGGTGTCAAGGTGCTGCGTTTCTCCATCGGCTTCGGTCGCCCGCTGCGCACTTGGCGCCGGGGGGAGACCGAATACGTGATTGGCAGCCTGCCCTTCGGTGGCTACGTCAAGATGCTCGATGGGCGCGAGGGGCCGGTGGACCCGGCCGAGGCGCACCGGGCCTTCGACCGGCAGGGCGTTGGCAAGCGCGCCGCGATCGTCGCCGCGGGGCCGGTTGCAAACCTCGTCTTTGCCGTCGTTGCCTATGCCCTGATGTATATGGTCGGGGTCACCGGACTTGCGCCCATTCTCGATACCCCCGTCGCTGCAACCCCCGCCGCCCAGGCAGGTTTGCAGCGTGGGGCAGAGGTGCTGGCCGTCAATGATCGCCCGGTGCACACCTTCGAGGCCCTGCGTATCGCGGTGTTTGATGCTGCGACGGGGACGGCACCCATCCGGTTGTATGTGCGCGAGCAGGGGGGGCAGCGCACGGTTGAATTGCCCGGCGCGCCCTATGGCCTGCTCAGGGGCACCGATGACCCGCTCGCGCGCCTGGGTCTGCGCCCGTGGGAGCCGAGCGGCGCGGTCGTCGTGCGCCGGGTGGAGGAGGGCACTGCGGCGGCCCTGGCCGGCCTGAGGGTTGGCGATGTGGTCACTGGGGTGGGGGGGGAGCCTGTTGATCGCGCGAGTGTACTGATCAAGGCCATCCGCCAGCATCCCGGCGAGCGGGTGGAGCTCGACATCCTGCGCGATGGCCGACCGCAGACCGTCAGCGTGATACCCGGCACGCGCCGGCACAACGGCGAGGTGGTCGGCTATGCCGGGGTCGCCTTTGGGGTCGATATCCCCGATGAAGTGCGGGAGCGCCTGCGGGTGGTTGAGCGCCTCGGCGTGCTGGAGGCGATCCAGGTGGGTCTCGTACGTACGTGGGACATGAGTGTGCTCAGCCTCCGGGTCATGGGCAAGATGCTTACCGGGGAGGCCTCGCTTGAGACCATCAGCGGGCCGCTCGGCATCGCTGATGTGGCAGGCAAAAGCCTGGTGCTCGGCCTGTCCAGCTTTCTCGGCTTCCTTGCCCTGGTCAGCTTGAGCCTTGCAATTCTCAACCTGTTGCCCGTTCCCGTACTGGATGGCGGGCACCTGTTGTTTTATCTTATCGAGGTTTTGCGCGGCCGGCCGTTGTCGGACCAGGCGCAGATGTTCACTCAGCGCATCGGCATGAGTCTGCTGCTTGCGCTGATGGCGTTAGCCCTTTTCAACGACCTGACACGGCTCTTCTTCTAGTCGCAGGCCCGCAACGACACCGCCCTTTTTGGACCCTAAAAATTCATGAAGATGTTCGCCCGCTCGATCCTGCCGCTGGCCCTTGGTGTCGCACTCTCCGCCCAGGCAGCGGCCCCGGCCTCAACGTTCATCCTGCGGGACATTGAGGTACAGGGGTTGCAGAACATCGCTTCGGGCACTGTATTCACCTATCTTCCCTACCGGGTCGGCGACACCTTCACCGAGGCAGACAGCACCCGGGTGATTCAGGAACTGTACAAGACCGGCTTCTTCCGTCGTGTCGATGTCGCACGGCGCGGCGACGTGCTGGTGGTCAAGGTGGAGGAGCTGCCGACGATTGGCGAGCTGACGATCATCGGCAACGACAAGGTCGAGAAGGCCGACCTCGAGAAATCGCTCAAGTCCGCCGGACTCGCCAAGGGGCGGGTGCTGAACCGCCAGGCCCTCGAGCAGATGGAGCAGGAGTTGCAGCGTCTCTATTTCAGCATGGGCCTGTACGGCGTGCGCGTGCAGACCAAGCAGACCGAGCTCGATGGCAACCGCGTTGCGCTGGAGGTTGAGATTCTCGAGGGTACCCGGGCCAGCATCCGCACCATCAACATCGTCGGCAACAAGGCCTTCAGTGAGCAGGAGCTGCTCAAGCAGTTCGATCTCGGGCCGACCGCTTGGTACCAGTTTTTCTCCGATCGCGACCAGTATTCGCGCCAGAAACTGGCCGCCGACCTGGAGAAGCTGCGCTCGTTCTACCTCGACCGCGGCTACATCAAGTTCAACGTCGACTCGACCCAGGTCTCCATCTCGCCGGACCGCAAGGACATCCACATCAGCATCGGCATCACCGAGGGCGAGCAATACACCGTCAGCGAGGTTGGCTTCGCCGGCAACATGATCCTGCCTGAGGAGGAGTTACGTCGCCTGGTCACCATCAAGCCGGGGGAGCGTTTCTCGCGCAAGGCTCTGACCGAGAGCACAGGAGCTCTGGTCAAGCGCCTGGGCAACGAAGGCTATGCCTTCGCCAACGTCAACCCGGTGCCCGAGCTGGATGACAAGAACAAGACTGTCAAGATGACCTTGTACGTCGATCCGGGCAAGCGCGTCTACGTGCGCCGCATCAACATTTCCGGCAACTACAACACCGACGAGGAAGTGTTCCGCCGTGAGATGCGCCAGATGGAGAGTGCCTGGTTCTCCGGCGAGAAGGTCGATCGCTCCAAGGAGCGCCTGCAGCGCCTAAGCTATGTCGAATCCGCCTCCATTGAGACCAAGCCGGTTCCTGGGGTCCCCGATCAGGTGGATCTCAACGTTGGGGTGACCGAGCGCCTGTCCGGCAGCTTCAGCGTCGGCGCGGGTTATTCACAGTCCGAAGGCATCCTGCTGAGCCTGGCGCTGTCGCAGGCCAACTTCCTCGGCACCGGCAACAATGTCTCGCTCAACATCGAGCGCAGTGGCCTGCGCAACATCTACAGCCTCTCCTATCTCAACCCCTACTGGACGGTGGACGGGGTGAGCCGCGGTTTCTCCGTCTACTTCAAGGAGATGGACGCCACCAAAGTCACCCTCAGCCGTTACCTGATGGACTCCTACGGCGGCGACGTGAAGTTCGGCATCCCGCTGTCCGAGTACACCGGCGTGCGCTTGGCGGTGGGCCTGGATCATAGCCAGCTGAAGCGGACCACCAACTCGCCGGACTGGGTCAAGGAAGAGGGCTACAACTTCTACACCCTCACCCCGAGTTGGTATTGGGATACCCGTGATCGGGCCATCTTCCCCAATCGTGGCGGTTACAGCCTGGCGAGTCTGGAAGTGGCGGGGCCGGGCAGCGGGCTCGAGTACTACAAGGCCAACCTCAGCCATGACCATTACTTTAGCCTGACCACCAACTACGTGTTCAAGGTGGGTGCCGTGGTCGGCTACGGTGACAGCTATGGCAAGGCCTACACCTATGTCGACAAGGACGGCATCGAGCGCACCACCACCCTCCCGCCGTTCAAGAACTACTACGCCGGGGGTATCCGCTCGGTACGCGGCTTTGAGGATTACAGCTTGGGGCCACGCGACAACCTCAACAACGCCATGGGCGGCGCGTTCAAGCTGTCGGGTACGGCCGAGCTGATCTTCCCGTTGCCCTTCCTCGGTGAGGAGAGCGCCAAGAACGTGCGCATGGGCCTGTTCTATGACGTCGGCAATGTGTTCTCGTCCTACGATGCCTTCAAGGCCGACGAGCTGCGCATGTCCGCCGGTGTGTCGCTGATCTGGCTCTCCCCGATCGGCCCGCTGACCCTGAGCCTTGCCCAACCGCTAAACGAGAAGCCGGGTGATCGCACCCAGATGTTCCAGTTCGCCATTGGTGCCGGTTTCTAACCACTTTCTAACCACCAACTCAACCAACCCAAGATCGGAGTTCAACCGTGTTCAAGCAGACCGCCCTCATTGCCGCAGCCCTGGCCCTGGCCGTATCTGGCAGTGCCTGGGCCAAGGAGCTCAAAGTCGGCTTTGTCAATTCGGCCATGCTGCTCGATAAGGCACCGCAGGCCGAGGCTGCGCGCAAGCAGTTGGAGAAGGAGTTCTCCGCCCGCGAGCGCGAACTGGTGGAAAACCAGAAGGCCGCTCAGGCGCTGGAGCAGAAGCTCTCCCGCGAAGGCGCAGCCATGAGTGAGGCCGAGCGTTCCCGTCAGGAGCGCGAGTTGAACCGCCGCATGCGCGAGCTGCAGCGCCAGCAGGCGGAATTCCGCGACGACCTGAACCTGCGCAAGAACGAGGAGCTTGCCAAGCTTCAGCGAACCGTGTTCCAGGTGATCAACGAGATGGCCAAGGCCGAGGACTATGACCTGATCCTCAGTGACGGCGTGGTCTATGCCGGCCCGAACGTGGACATCACCAGCAAGGTGCTCGATCGTCTGCAGACGACGAAATAAGCCGGTTCCAGGCGAGCCCGGACGAGGGGTTCCACGGTGAGGCTAGGGGAACTGGCGGAACGGCTCGGGGCCCGGCTTCTGGGTGATCCGGCCCAGGACGTCCTGCGCGTTGCCGCGCTTGAGCAGGACGACCCAAGCGCCATCGGGTTTGTCCAGGACGAGGCCTATCTCGCCCCCCTCGAAACCAAGCAGGCCGGTGTGGTGATCCTGCCGCCGGTCTTCGAGCAGGCCTATGCCGGCCCGCGTCTGGTCAGCGACACCCCGCAGCTGAGCTTTGCCCGCGCCGCGCGCCTCCTCCATCCACGTCCTGTCCGGCAGGGCATTCATCCCTCCGCTTGGGTTGAAACCGAGGCGGAGGTCCATGCCACGGCCTGGGTTGGCCCCCAGGCGGTCATCGCCAAGGGGGCGAGGATTGCGGCGGGCGCCCAGATCGGACCGCAATGCTTTGTTGGGGAGGGCAGCAGCATCGGTGCCGGGACCGAGCTGGTCGCCCGTGTCACGGTGCTGGACGGGGTGACGATCGGGGCGCGCTGCATCATCCATCCTGGGGCGGTGATCGGCTCCGATGGTTTCGGTCTCGCGCATGCGCGCAGCCATTGGGAGCGGGTGCCGCAGCTCGGCGGCGTCCGCATCGGCGATGACGTTGATATCGGCGCCAACACCACGGTGGATCGTGGCGCCTTGGGTGACACCGTGATTGCCGACGGGGTGAAGATCGACAACCTGGTGCAGATTGCCCACAATGTCGTGATCGGCGAGCACACCGCCATCGCGGGCTGCGCGGGGCTTGCCGGCAGTTCCCGTGTCGGCCGCCATTGCATGCTCGCGGGCGGAGTGGGCCTCGCGGGTCATCTCGAACTTGCGGACGGGGTTCAGGTCACGGGCATGTCCATGGTCAGCCGTTCCATTCATCAGCCCGGCGTCTATTCCGCAGGCACACCCTTGGACACCAACCGGAACTGGCGCCGCAATGCCGCCCGCTTCAAACACCTTGACGATATGGCGCGCCGCATCGAGGCCCTCGAGCGAGCATTGCGCAGCAAGGATTCATCAGAGGAGTGACGCGTGAGTCGCGTATTGAACATCCAGGAGGTCATGCAGCACCTCCCGCACCGCTTTCCCTTTCTGCTCGTCGACCGCGTGCTCGACTGGGCACCGAACGACTACCTGACGGCGATCAAGAACGTCACGTTCAACGAACCCTACTTCCAGGGGCACTTCCCGGTGCGCCCGATCATGCCCGGCGTACTGATCACCGAGGCCATGGCCCAGGCGACCGGCATCCTCGCCTTCGCCAGCCAGGGCGACAAGCCGAACGACGACAGCCTCTACATGCTGGTCGGTCTGGACGATGTGACTTTCCGCCGCATTGTCGAGCCGGGCGACCAGCTCACCCTGCACGTGCTCCAGAAGCGCCTGATCCGCAACCTGGGCATTTTCGAGTGCGAGGCGAGGGTGGGCGATGAGGTGGCCGCCAGCGCCACCATCAAGTGCATCGCCAAGGATGTCACCGCATGATCGACCCGCGCGCAGTAGTTCATTCCGAGGCGCGCATTGGCGAGAATGTCAGCATCGGCCCGTTCTCGGTCATCGGCGCGGAGGTTGAGATCGGCGAGGGCACCTGGATCGGCCCGCACGTGGTCATCAACGGCCCGACCCGCATTGGGCGTGACAACCGAATCTTCCAGTTCGCCTCCATCGGCGAAGCACCGCAGGACCTGAAGTATGCCGGGGAGCCGACCCGGCTCGAGATCGGCGACCGTAACACCATCCGCGAGGGGAGCACCATCCACCGCGGTACCACCCAGGGGGAGGGCGTGACGGTTATCGGCAGCGACAACCTGTTCATGGCCACCACCCATGTGGCGCATGACTGCCGCATCGGCAGCCACGTCATCATGGCCAACTGTGCCTCGCTCGCGGGCCATGTGGTGGTGGAGGACTGGGCCATCCTCAGCGGCTTTTCGGTGGTGCACCAGTTCTGCCGTATCGGCGCGCACAGCTTCGCTGGTGGGGCGACCAAGATCACCCAGGACGTCCCGCCATTCGTCATGGTCGATGGCGCCCGCGCACGGGCGATCGGGATCAACAAGAATGGTCTCAAGCGGCGCAATTTTTCCGAGGAGACCATCCGTGAACTGCATCGGGCCTTCAAACTGGTGATCCGCAACCGGCCGACCAAGGAAAACTGGGACGAGGCCGAGGAGATGGCCGCCACCTGCCCGGAAGTGCGTCAGTTCCTTGACTTCATCCGCGTCAGTCAACGCGGGATTGTGCGCTGATTGAGCGTGTAGAAAAGGAAGGTTTTCTGGACACCCCTGCGTGGAACGAAGGGGCGACTCCCCCCTCGGGGGCGCCCTGGGCTGGCCTGTGGAAGCCGGGTGAATGGGCCAAGGAAGGCCCATTCAG
>JBMFOY010000031.1:0-16574 GCA_049969375.1 Halothiobacillaceae bacterium
CGGGTTCGAGCTGGATGCGGTCGGGGGCCATGAGCCAGTCCGGGATGAGCTCGCTCACGGCATCAGGCGCTGGATGGCCCAGCCATCCGCCGTGCGGGTATAGATGAAGCGGTCATGCAGGCGGCTCTCCCGCCCCTGCCAGAACTCGTACACCTCCGGCACCAGGCGAAAGCCCCCCCAGTCGGGGTTGCGCGGCACGTCGCCCGCCGGATACATCCGCTTCAGCTCCTCGAAGCGCGCCTCGAGCGCAGCGCGACTCTCGATCGGCTGACTCTGGTGCGAGGCGGCGGCGGCCAGGCGGCTGCCGAGCGGGCGCTGGTTGAAATAGGCCTCGTCGGCCTCGTGGCCCAGCAGCTCGACCCTTCCTTCGACCCGCACCTGGCGGTCGTTCTCCGGCCAGTAAAAGGCCACCGAGGCGCGCGGGTTGGCAGCAAGCTCCCTGCCCTTCCGGCTGCGCCGGTCGGTGTAGAAGCACAGCCCGCGTGCATCAAAGTGCTTGAGCAAGACCCAGCGCAACGATGGCCGGCCGTCCGGTGTAGCCGTGGCGAGGGCCATGGCGGTGGGATCGAAATTGCCAGCCGCCTCGGCATCCTTCAGCCAACACGCCAGCATGGCGTGCGGCTCGGGCAACAAATCGCGGCGGTGCAGCTCGCCGTGCAGGAACTCGCGCCGGGTGCTGCGGTGGTCGATTTCAAAATCCATAGGAGCGCCTCACTTCGGATATATGCCGATGTTACCGCCAATCACCATCGTGCACGGGTACAAACAACCGATTTGTGTTTCTTTGCCCGCCGCCGCTAGCAAGCCATGGAAGGCTTGCGCGAAGATCAATCACGCTAAGTGATTGATCTTCGGACCCCGTCGCGGACATGTGCTGCGACGAGGCGAGTTGAAAAAGGGCAGGAAGCCCTTTTTCAACATTCTGGCAGGGCGGAAGCTGAAAGAAAGAAGCCCAGCACTAGGCTGGGCTTCCACATCAGAAAGTGCGCGATGGTCACTTAAAGCGCGCAAAATAAGCCGCAATGTTCTCCATGTCCGTATCCGTAAGCGCCTTGGCCATGGGCACCATGACCGGATCGGTGCGCGTGCCGTCACGATAGCCCCTCAAGGCGATGACGAGATATTCACGGTTCTGTCCTGCAAGATTGGGATAGTTCTTCATCGAAGCATGTCCGTCCTTGCCGTGACAGGCAAAACATACCGCAGCCTTCTTTTCCCCTGCCGCTACATCAGCGGCCAGCGTATGCATAGCAGGCACCATCAGCATGGTGGAGATGATGATCCATCGTTTCATTATGGGATCCTCGTGTGGTTTTCAGTGATTGCGCAGCCAGATCCAGATGCCCGTGCCAATGAAGGCGGCAACCCAGACGATGGTGGATGTCAGTGACCCGACGGCCAGACGCCGCAGGGTTGCATCCGCCTCGTACATGCCCTGCACCCGCCCGGACTTGTAAGCCGCAGTGATGATGAAGCCCCCCATCAGCCCCCCCACACCGACGAGGGTGAGCAAGAACATGACGAAGGAGGGCACATCCCACAGCACCTTGTACTCAATGGCGCTGTAGGCGAAGGGCTGGAGATAGGCCATGCGCAGCGCCTCGCGGAAGATGGCCACCAACGCCGCCATCCCCACCCCCATGGCCATCAACCGGTAGCCCGCCCCGGGCTCACCGGTGCGCGCCAGCCACACGGCCGCAGCCAAGACCGCGATGAAGGCCATCAGGGCCCAGCTCATCGGATGAGCCCACATGCCGAGATGGGATGGCACATCCAGCAGCCACCAGAGCAGCAGGACAAGCTGCGCCCCCGCGCCGACGACGGCAATACGTGCCCCCATGCGGCGGGCGAAGGCCAGGTAGTCGGCCGGACGATCCGGGCGGGAACGGAAGTAGTCTGCGTAGGCCATCAGGAAAATGCCGAACAGGGTCGCGCTCATGGCCAGGTAGAAGCCGAAACGCGGCGCCTGCCAGGCGTGGATCACCGTACCCGACATGTCGACCTGTCCGTGCGGCACGTACCAGTTGAACCACTGGTCGGGCAGCAACCCCTGGTAGGAGAGGACATGCATGATGAAACCATCCAGCAGGAACATGGCCAGGCCGAAGGCCCCCAGCCACCCCGCCCAGGCGGGGGCATGTTCACCGTGGTTCTTGAAGTAGAAGGTGAACCAGGCGAGGTACCCCACAGTCAGGGTGAAGATAAAGCCAATCACCCAGGCGGCCGACAGGACATTGGAGGCGTACCACTGCGGGTCGTAGATGGTCTGAGTAAACAGCAAGGGTGCAACGCCCAGCACCACCAGCAGGGAGACGCCTACCTTGGCAACCTTGGTCATGGCCTCGGACAGACGCTGCCAGTGGGGCTCATTGCGGCGCATGAAGGCGTACAAGGCCATCAGCGCGGAGCCCAGAGTGAGGTTGACAAACAGGATGTGCGGAATCCAGGTGAATACCATCAGCACCTGGAAGATCAGCGGATGCGACGGCACGCCCGTCGGATCGCGCAGTGCGTGCAGCATGGCTGCGGTCGTAGCGGCATCCATCAGTGTGCTCCTTGTTGCAGGGCGTCATGGGCGGCGAGCATGGGCGCGGCCCCTTTGGAGAGCGAGGCGATGTAGGCCGCCATGGCCTCACGTTCGGCCTCGGGCAGCGGCAGACGCGGCATGTAGGGCACCGTACCGTGGTACAGCGCACCATCAAGATAGGCCTTGACCATAACCGGATCGTCCGAGAAGCCGAAGCGGGCAGGCAGGGCGCGCAGCTTGGCATCGGGCTCGATGCTGTGGCAGTTGGTGCAGAGAGTCTTGGTGAGGAACTCGCCTGCACGGACCTTGTTCTCAGGAGTGACCGTGCGCAGATCGGCCGGCACGAACATATGGGTTTGAAGCACCCCTTTCGCCTCGATCATCGGGAGGTCGGAGGTGACACCTTTGCCCGGCACATCACGCGCAAAGAGCTGGTTGGAATAGATGTACTGCCCGGCCACGTAGGGTTTGCGCAGGGACTCGCGCGAGCGCTCCTCAGGCCACAAGCCGAACAGGGCGATCACGACCGTCATGGCGACCGCCACCCCCTGACGCAGTTGGAGTGGCTTCCAAGCCGTCCACAGGAAATACAGCAAGGTGCCGAGCAGCACGGCAGCCAGGAACGGCCCGTATTTCGGCGCCATCTGGGTTTCCATGACGATGCGTGCGTTCTCCGGGAGGGTCTGCAGGTACCACAGCCACATCACCACCCCCAGGAACAACCCGGCCAGCCCCATTTTCGACAGGAAGCGAGTGATTTCGATACGCACCTCACGGTTCTTCATCGTGGCCGCGAGGATCCCGCCGACCGCCCCGGCGATGGCGAACATGAAGGCCGTGCGCACACCGAGGTGGGCGAAGTAGTTCAGGTTGAAGGCTGCGTCGAAGGTTGAACCGGTTTCGTACCAGCGCTCGTTCCCCGGCCACATCATGAAGCTGAGGATGGGCACGATCAGGATCATCGTCGCCCAGGACGCAACGGCAAAGGACCAGGTCAGCTTCAGATGCGTCCTCGGGTCGATCTTGCCGAGCAGGTACACGAGGGCGTAAACGCCGATGACCTCGACAAAGAAGAACACCCACTCCGTGGCCCACACCCACACAAAGTTGTGGATCAGGCCACTGATCCCGCGTGGGCTGGCTACCGTCACCGAGTACCAAATACCCGGACCGGTGATGGAGCCGATGATGTAGGAAAACACGAGCAGGAACATGCCGTACTTTTTGATGTACTCCATCAGCTCCGGCTTGTTCTCTCGCACCGCCTTGGTTTCGAGCAAGGCGAACAGCCAGGATGCCCCGACCGAGGTGTGGGACGCCAGCACATGGATCGTGCCGATGATGCCCATCACCCAGGCGGAGCCGATCGCTGGCACATACCAATGGGGATAAAGCCCCAGGTGCTCAGGCATGGTTTTGATCTCCTCCAAGTTGTCGATTTTCTGATCCGACCCATTCCGTCAGGACCAAACCACCTAGATACACAAACCATGCCAAGCACGCAACCCATTGATTCACAATGAGAAAAATCATTCCCACCGGATCCACATGGGGTCGAAGCCCATGCACGACCTCGGCCAAGCCAGGAATTTTCAAGCACAGGCCATGGAAACAGGCATATAAGCATTCACTGAATTAATCATCCTGCGCCTGGACACGCTGCTTCGTGTTGCCAAACACAGTCTGTTCGAAGGGTTTCCCCGCGCCTCCCCCTCCCACGTATACTTTGGGCCACATATCCAATGACCCGGTCCATCATGTCATCCGCTTACGATCTCTCCACGTTCCAGGGCCTGATCCTCGCCCTGCAGGACTACTGGGCCCGGCAGGGCTGCGCCATCCTCCAGCCCTTGGACATGGAGGTCGGCGCCGGCACCTTCCACCCCGCCACCTTCCTGCGCGCCATCGGCCCCGAGCCGTGGAACGCCGCCTACGTCCAGCCCTCACGCCGCCCAACCGACGGCCGCTACGGCGAGAACCCCAACCGCCTGCAGCACTATTACCAGTTCCAGGTGGTGATGAAGCCTTCCCCGCTTGCGATCCAGGATCTCTACCTCGGCTCGCTGCGCATGCTGGGCTTCGACCCGTTGACCCACGACATCCGCTTTGTCGAGGACAACTGGGAGTCCCCCACCCTGGGCGCCTGGGGCCTGGGCTGGGAGGTGTGGCTGAACGGCATGGAGGTGACCCAGTTCACCTACTTTCAGCAGGTCGGCGGCCTGGACTGCCGCCCGGTGACCGGCGAGATCACCTATGGCCTGGAGCGTCTGGCGATGTACATGCAGGGCGTGGAGAGCGTCTACGACTTGATCTGGGCCAAGACCCCGAACGGGGTGATCACCTACGGCGACGTCTACCACCAGAACGAGGTGGAACAGTCCACCTACAACTTCCAGCAGGCCGACGTGGAATTCCTGTTCGGCCTGTTCGACCAATGCGAGAAAGAGGCCAAGCGCCTGATGGAGCTGAACCTGCCGCTGCCGGCCTACGAGCAGGTGCTCAAGGCCTCGCACACCTTCAACCTGCTGGATGCGCGCCGCGCGATCTCCGTGACCGAACGCCAGCGCTTCATCCTGCGCGTGCGCGAGCTGGCCCGCAGCGTGGCCGAGGCCTACTATGCTTCGCGCGAGCGGCTGGGCTTCCCGATGGTGGCACGTAGCCAGGAGGCCGCCGCATGAGCACCCGTGACCTCCTTATCGAAGTCGGCACCGAAGAGCTGCCGCCCAAGGCCCTGACCACCCTCGCCAACGCCCTGGCCGACGGCATGGTGCGCCGCCTGCACGAGGCGGGCCTCGCGCCGTCCGGTCACACCGTCTATGCCGCCCCGCGCCGCCTCGCCGTGCTGGTGCAGGGCGTGGCCGAACGCCAGCCCGATCGTGAAGTCGAGCGCCGCGGCCCGGCAGTGAGTGCCGCGTTCGACGGCGAGGGCCGCCCGAGCAAGGCGCTGGAGGGTTTCGCCCGCTCCTGCGGCGTCACGGTTGACGACCTGCAAGAACTCGTCACCGACAAGGGCGCGTGGATGGTCTACCGCGCCATGCAGCCCGGCCAGCCCGCTCAGGCCCTGATCCCCGACATGCTCGGGGAGGCGCTGGACGAGCTGCCGATTCCGAAGCGGATGCGCTGGGGCGCGGGCTCCGCCGCCTTTGTGCGCCCGGTGCACTGGATCGTGCTGCTGTTCGGCAGCGAGGTGATCGACGCCGAGATCTACGGCGTGCGCACTGGGCACCAGACCCGCGGCCACCGCTTCCACCATCCCGCGCCCCTGCCCGTTCCCGCGCCCAGCGACTACGCCGCGCTGCTGGAGGGCACCGGCTACGTGATCGTCGACTTCCAGGCCCGCCGGGCCATGATCAAGGCCCAGGTCGAGGCCGCTGCCTGCGAACTGGGTGGCCGCGCCGTGCTGGATCCGGACCTGCTCGACGAGGTGACCGCGCTGACCGAGTGGCCGCGGGTGGTGACCGGCAACTTCGAGCCGCGCTTCCTTGAGGTGCCCAAGGAGGCCCTGATCTCCACCATGCAGGGCAACCAGCGTTACTTCCCGCTGTTGGATGAGGCCGGCGAGCTGCTTCCGCACTTCATTACCGTCGCGAACATCGACAGCCGCAACCCGGCCGCGGTGCGCGAAGGCAACGAGCGCGTGATTCGCCCGCGTTTCTCGGACGCCGAGTTCTTCTGGCGCGAGGATCGCAAGCAGCCGCTGTCCGCGCACCTTGAAAGCCTCAAGACCGTGGTCTTCCAGCAGCGGCTCGGCACCCTGTACGACAAGACCGAGCGCGTGGTACGCCTGGCCCGCCACATCGCCGGGCTGATCGGTGCCGACATGGAGCGCGCCGCACGTGCCGCATGGCTGGCCAAGTGCGACCTGATGACCGGCATGGTCGGCGAGTTCCCCGAGCTGCAGGGCATCATGGGCCGCTACCTTGCGCGGCACGACGGCGAGCATGCCGAAGTCGCCCAGGCGCTGGATGAGGTCTACATGCCGCGTCGCGCCGGCGACGAGCTTCCCGCCACCGGTGTCGGCCAGGCCCTGGCACTGGCCGAGCGCCTGGATACCCTGGTGGGTATCTTCGCCATCGGCCAGGGGCCAACCGGTGCCAAGGATCCATTCGCCCTGCGCCGCGCCGCCCTCGGCGTGCTGCGCATCCTGATCGAGCGCGGGCTCGACCTCGATTTGCACGCCCTGCTCGCCTTCACCGCCGAGGGCCTGCAGTCCAGGGTGGACGCCAAGTCCGTGGTCGAGACCGTGTTCGACTTCATGCTCGAACGCATGCGCGCCTATGCCCAGGACCGCGGCATCCGCGTGGATGTGTTTGAGGCCGTGCTCGCCACCCGCCCGCTGCGCCCTCTCGACTTCGAGCGCCGTGCCCAGGCGGTCAACGACTTCCTCGCCCTGCCACAGGCGGAGAGCCTCTCCGCCGCTAACAAGCGCATCGCCAATATCCTCAAGAAGGTGGAGGGCGAGCTACCCACCACCATCGACGTGACCCGACTTCAGTACCCCGCCGAACGCGAGCTGGCCCAACGCGTGCAGCAGCTTGAGGGAGAGCTCGCCCCGCTGTTCGCCGCCGGCGACTACGCCGCCGCCCTGAGCCGTCTGGCCCATCTGCGCGAAGCGGTGGACGCCTTCTTCGACGGGGTGATGGTGATGGCCGAGGATGCGGACTTGCGTGCCAACCGCCTCGCCCTGCTCAACCGCCTGCGCGCGCTGTTCCTGCGCGTCGCGGACATCTCGGTGCTGGGTGGCTGAACTTCGCTTGGAACAGGCATCCCCTCGCCGCGGCACGCGGCTCCCACAGCCAACCTCGGCCCTTGTGGGAGACTCGCGTCATCGCGATGTCTCCGGTCGCCTCATGCTGGCCACGAGGGGGGGCCCCCCTCTTCAGCGGCTTCTGCACACCGCCCTGCTCCTGCTCTGCCTGACTCTGCCTGCGCAGGCTGCCCAGCTGCCCCACGCCCTGCTCACCGACTTCAACGACGGCAAACCGCTGGTCAACTGCGTCACCCCGTGGACAGGCACAGCGGGCGGAGCCGCGCCGAAGCTTGACCTCACCACCTCGCCACGCCGGGGCAAAAAGGGCCTCGCCCTGCGTGTGCGTTATGACCTCACGGACCCGACGGCCGCTCCCCAGGGCCTGCTGCTGCGCCTGCCCGAGATGGATGTCAGCGCCTACGACCACCTCAGCCTGTGGGTGCGGGGCGATCGCCGGCAGGGCTTTCCGCACCAGCTGCGCGTGCGCTTCCTAGACCCGGACGAATCCCCCACAGGCCAGGCCGGAAAGGGTTTTACCGTCATTGGCTTGAACGAGGAATGGCGCCAGCTGCTGATCCCGCTCAATCCCCTCAGCGGCATCCGTGAGGGGGGGCGCCCAAGCCTGCTTTTCCTCCAGCTCGACCCTGCGCTGGTCGAAAATCGCCAGGGCATGTTTTTCCTCGACGACATCGCCTTAGTCCACACGGGCCAGCGCATCGGCCCTCACGAAGACCGCGCCGTAGCCCCCGCGAAGAAGGCCTGGGAAATGGCGCACGGCGGCGAGCTTGCAGCGCGCGCTGCGATCCGCGCCCGCGCCATTGAACTTCCGCCTCCGCCGCTGGTGCGGCGCGAGAGCCTGCCGACGGACAACCAGGCCCTCCTCATGCGCGTGGCGCGTGATACATGGCGAGGGCTCGACGGCCTGCGCGATAAGCCGAGCGGCCTGCCGTTCGACACGGTCACCGTCAACCCGCATGGCGGTCCGCCCCTGGTCGGCGATTACACCAACATCACCAACATCGGCCTCTACCTGATGTCGGTGGTGGCCGCGCGCGACCTTGGTTTCATCACACCGAAGGCGGCCGAGGCGCGCCTGCGGCAGATCGTGGCCACCTTGGAGAAATTGGAGACCTACCAGGGCTTCTTCTTCAACTACTACGACACCACCTCGCTCGAGCGCACCAGCCACTTCATCTCCTTCGTCGACGCCTCCTGGCTGACCGCCGGGCTGATGGTCGCACGCATGGCCGAGCCCGACCTGTACCCGCGCATCACCCGCCTGCTTGCGCGGGAGAACTACGCCTTCTTCTATGACGCTGAGCGCGGGCAGATGACGCACGGCTACCACGTGCACCGCCATGAGCGCTCCAAGAACATCTATGGCCTGCTGTACTCGGAACCGCGCCTCGGCAGCCTGATCGCCATCGGCAAGGGCGATGTCCCCGAGAGCCACTGGTTCAGCCTGGCACGCACCTTCCCGGCCGACTGGACCTGGCAGACCATGATCCCGCTCGAGCGCACGTCGCGTCTGGTGAAGGGCTACCCGGTCACCGGCGGCTACTATGCCTGGGAAGGTATCCGCTTCCTGCCCTCCTGGGGTGGCAGCATGTTCGAGGCGATGATGCCGGGCATCGTGCTCGACGGGCAGGCGCATGCTCCACAGAGCCTCGGTCGCAACGCCCTGGCCCACGTCGACATCCAGCGCCGCTACGCGCAGGAGGTGCTCAACCTGCCGGTGTGGGGTATGTCGCCAAGCGCCAACCCAGCCGGCGGCTACGGCGAATACGGGATCTCCATCCTCGGCGTGAAGGGCTACGCGGAGGACGTCGTCACCCCGCACGCCTCCGGCCTCGCCGCCATGGTCCGCCCCGAGGATGCGGCCCGTAACCTGCGCCAGCTGGCCCAGCTCTACGCCGTCTACGGACCGTTCGGCTTCTACGACGCGGTCAACCCGATCACCGGGGACGTGGCCTACAAGTACCTAGCGCTCGACCAGGGGATGATGTTCCTCGGGCTCGCTAACCACCTGCGCCCGCACCTGATTCAGCGCTACTTCGCCGCCGACCCCATCATCCGCCGCGTCCTCCCCCTCCTCGGGGCCGAAGATTTCTTCCAGTAGGAGCGACCCCCATGGCCGACGTGGTGTTCGACAAGGTCCGTAAGCTCTACCCGGGCGCCACCACCCCGGTCATCGACGGGCTCGATCTTGCCGTGGCGGACGGCGAGCTTCTGGTCATGGTCGGCCCCTCCGGCTGCGGCAAATCCACCGTGCTGCGCATGCTCGCGGGCCTGGAGACCATCAGCAGCGGCGAGTTGCGCATCCAGGGGCGACGGGTCAACGAGCTCGAACCCAAGGCGCGCGACGTGGCCATGGTGTTCCAGGACTACGCCCTCTACCCACACATGAGCGTGCGCGAGAACCTCGCCTTCCCGCTGAAGATGCGCCGGATCCCCGCGGCCGAACAGACCCGGCGCATCGCCCGCGTGGCGGAGATGCTGCACCTTGGCGAACTGCTGGAGCGCAAGCCCGCCCAGCTCTCCGGCGGCCAGCGCCAGCGGGTCGCCATGGGGCGCGCCCTGGTGCGCGAGGCCTCCGTGTTCCTGCTCGACGAACCGCTCTCCAACCTCGATGCCAAGCTGCGCGTGCAGGTCCGCGCGGAGATCGCCGAGCTGCAGCGCCGCCTCGGCACCACCATGCTCTACGTCACCCATGACCAGACTGAGGCGATGACCCTCGGCCAGCGCGTCGCCGTGTTCAACCAGGGCCGCCTGCAACAGGTCGCCTCGCCACGCGAGCTGTACGAGCGCCCGGCCAACACCTTTGTCGCCGGCTTCATCGGCCAGCCGCCGATGAACCTCATCCCCTGCCCCCATCTACCCCCTAGCTGGCTGGGCGAGCGCCCTTGTGCCCCAAACTGGGTGGCAGGGATACGCCCCGAGCAGCTCATACTCACCGAAAAGGGCAGGGCAGGGCTTGAAGGGGATGTCGTGATGAGCGAATTTCTCGGCCACGAAACTTTGGTGCACGTCATGCTAGAGGGGCTTTCGTCCCCCATCATCATCCGCCTGGTCGGCTTGCACGTGCTCGCGCCGGGGACGCGCCTTGGCCTAGACTCCCCCCACCCCCCTCTCCTATTCGATGCCAACGGGCAACGACAATGAGCACCCTCTTCCCTCCCCACTTTATCTGGGGCGTAGCCACCTCCGCCTACCAGATCGAAGGCTCACCGCTTGCGGATGGCGCAGGCCCCAGCAACTGGCACCGCTTCGCCCACGAACCCGGCCGCATCCTGGGCGGGGATACCGGCGATGTGGCCTGCGACCACTACCACCGCTTCCGTGAGGACGTGGCGCTGATCAAGCGCCTGGGCGTTGCTGCCTACCGCTTCAGCTTCAACTGGGCGCGGATCCAGCCCGAAGGGCGGGGCAAGGTGAATCCCAAGGGACTCGACTTCTACAAACGGCTGGTGGACGAGCTGCACGCCCACGGTATTCGGCCCTTCGCCACCCTGCACCACTGGGACCTGCCTGCCGCGCTGGAGGATGCCGGCGGCTGGCTTTCCCGCGACACCGCGCTGCGCTTCGCCGACTTCACCGAGCTGATGGCCGGGGCGCTGGACGGCCAGATCGAGGACTGGTGCACCCTCAACGAGCCGTGGGTCATCATGCACGCGGGCTTCGTCGAGGGCGTGCATCCGCCGGGCCTGGCCAACCTCGCCCTCGCCCCCAAGGTCGCCTATCACCTGCTGCTCGCCCATGCCGAGGCAGTGCGCGCCTACCGAGCCACCGGCCGCCACCGCATCGGCCTGGTGGTAAACATCGAGCCGAAGTATGCGGCAAGCGACGATCCCCGTGACCACACCGCGCGTGCCCGGGCGGAGGCCTACATGAACCGCCTGTTCCTCGACCCGATCTTCCAAGGCAGGTGGCCGGAGGAGCTGATCGCGGCGCTGGGCGAGACGGCCTGGCGCGAGGTGCTGGCCGAACCGCTCGCCCCCCTGCGCGAGCCGATCGACTGGCTGGGGCTGAACTACTACACCCGCGCCGTGGTGCGCCATGCCCCCGGTGGTTTGCTGGACACCGCCGCGGTCAGGCAACCCGGCCTGCATACCGAAATGGGCTGGGAGGTCTACCCCAGGGGGCTGACCGACGCCCTGCTGTGGCTGCATGAGCGCAGCGGGGGCATCCCTCTGTACGTCACCGAGAACGGCGCGGCCTTCGCCGACTCGCCCATCGAGGATGAGCGGCTGCACGACCCGCTGCGGGTGGCCTACCTTCAAGAGCACCTTCAAGCGGCCTTGAACGCCCTACAACGCGGGGTGGACCTGCGCGGCTATTTCGCCTGGTCGCTGCTCGACAACTTCGAATGGCAGTTCGGCTACAGCAAGCGCTTCGGCCTGGTGCACGTGGACCCCGCCACGGGGGCACGCACCCCCAAGGACAGCGCACGCCTGTTCGCCGAAGTCGCGGCAACGAACGGCGCATGCTTGGGCGCTTAAGGGCCTGGCGGCGCCGGCGCACCCTTGCGCGCCACCCCATCGCCGAGGCCGACTGGCAAGCGGCGCTCGCCGCCGTGCCGATCCTCCACAAGCTCACCACCGATGAGCTGGCCCGTCTGCGCGCACGGGCCACCCTGTTCCTGCACCGCACGCCCTTCACCGCCATTGACGGCTTGGAGCTGACCGGCGCGATGCGCGCGCGCATCGCCGCCCTGGCCTGCCTGCCGGCCCTCAATCTGAGGGAGGATGCGCTGGATGGGATCGTCCGCGTCATCGTCTACCCGGAGGCCTTTGTGCCGGAGATCGAGGAGGTGGACGAGGCTGGGGTGGTCCACCGCCGCCGCGAGGTGCGCAGCGGGGAGAGCTGGGGGCATGGGGTGATCGTGCTGGCCTGGCCGGATGTGGCCGCCTCAGGGCAGGGGGAAGGCTACAACGTGATCATCCACGAAGTGGCCCATTGGCTGGACATGGGCAACGGCGTGCCGAACGGCTTCCCGCCACTACCGCGCGGCATGCGTCAGGACGATTGGACGGCCGCCTTCAGTACGGCCTTCGAGGACCTGAATCAGCGCCTCGACCGGCACGAGGAGCCCCCCATCGACCCCTACGCCGCCGAGGCACCGGAGGAGTTCTTCGCCGTGACGAGCGAGCTGTATTTCGAGCAGCCGCACACCCTGCGCGCTGCTTATCCGGCGGTCTTCGAGCAGCTGGCACAGTTTTATGCGGGCGGGAGTTACTCTCGCTGGCTGTAGGAGGCCCGCCCTCGGGCCGATAGCCCGTTTGGGGCTGACTTATTGCGGCGGGGGCGCCGCTCCTACGCGAGCAGCCAGACCGATGAAATAGGGGCGCCGCGATGAGACGAGCTGAAAAAATCCATGGATGGATTTTTCAGAATTTCCTCAACAGGCCGTTGAAAGAGTTTTTCAATGGCCTGTTGACCGGCTTGAAGCGGAAAAGCTTGCCCGCCGCATGGCACGATGATCACCCCTCCTTCTCGACGGGGGAGGGGTTGAGGGGAGGGGCTATGCCCGTCCACAAACCCTTTCTTCATTGTCCCCTCAGTGCTGCTGCATCAGCCCTCGGAGCATCTGCTGCAACTGCGGATCATTGAGGTTGGGCAGGCCGTTCGGCATGCCCGGCAGCGGCGCCGCGCCGGAATTTTTCGGCAGCACGAAGCGCTCGGCAGGCAGCGGGGCCTCGTCCACGCGCACAAGAAGCATGCCGCCGCCGCGATTCTCCATGGCCCGCAGCACCCCCTTGCCGCGCAACGCGGGGGCGTCGCGCAGCTGGCGATAGGCGCGCGAGGCCTGCGCATCGCCCAGCGCCTTCTCCACCCGGTCACCCAATTGCTCCAGCGCCTCGCCGAGCTTGCGGGCGCGTGGGTCGTTCGAGAGCACAACCTCGCCGGCATGCCCCCCCTCTCTCCAGCGCCAGACCTCCCCCTTGAGCCCCGCCACCGTTTCGCTGCGCCCCGTGGCCTCCACCCGCGGCGTCTTCTGTATGGCTGCCGTCGTCTGCGGGGTCATGAAGGCCCCGGCCAGCGCCCCCACCATGTCCATGTCCATCACCGCCCCCTGGGGGGTGAGCATGTAAAGCTTGTCCTCGACCAGCAGGGTGGAAACGGAGCCCTGCGGCCCGCCCTGCATGTCGTAACGGATGTGGCGCGCATCCCTCATCTGCACGATCAGCGTGCCGGCCTTTTTCTGCTGCTCGTCGATGAGCTGATAGACGCCGGTGATGTCGGCCGAGGCCAGCGCGGGCAGGACAAGGAGGAGCAGGCAAAGCGGACGTTTCATGGGATGATCTCGCACGACCCTAAGGAAACTCTGAAAAAATCCATTCATGGATTTTTTCAGCTCGTCTTATCAAAGCACATGTCCGCGACGGACTGTGCGAATCAACGACGGAACGCGTTGTTCGCGTTGGGGCATCCTGCCCCAAACGGGAAACGCTGAATGATTCAGCGTTTCCCTAGTCCTGGTAGGTCGTAATCCAGGATCAAGGGCGCATGGTCGGAAAAACGGCTGGTCTTCCAGATTTCGGCATGGCGCACTTTGTCGGCCAGGTCTGGGGTGGTGAGCTGATAGTCGATCCGCCAGCCCACGTTCTTGGCCCAGGCCTGGCCGCGGTTGGACCACCAGGTGTACTGCTCGGGCTCCCGGTTCACCACCCGGAAGGCGTCCACCCAGCCCTCAGCGAGCCGGGCATCGATCCATGCTCGCTCGTGCGGCAGAAAACCCGAGTTTTTTTGGTTGCCGCGCCAGTTCTTCAGGTCGATCTCCTTGTGGGCGATATTCCAGTCCCCGCACAGGATTACGCTGCGTCCTGCTTCTTTCAGCTCGCGCATCTTCGCCGGGAATGCCTCAAGGAAGCGGTCCTTGCTGGCCTGGCGTTCTGGCCCGGCGGAGCCGGAGGGCAGGTAGAGGCTCACCACACTCAGCCGGCCAAACCGCGCCTCCAGATAGCGCCCCTCGCGGTCGAACTCCTCCACGCCAAAGCCTGCGATCACATCATCTGGCTCACGCCGGGCGTACAGGCCCACGCCGCTGTAGCCCTTACGCTCGGCGGGCTCGTAATAGCAGTGGTAGCCCGCGGGCCAGAAGATGGGGTCGGTGAGCTGATCGACCTGGGCCTTGAGTTCCTGCAGGCAGACGATGTCGGCCTGTTGGGTGGGTAGCCAGTCGAACAAGCCCTTGCTCGCGGCGGAGCGGATGCCATTTACATTGAGGGTGAGGATGCGGAGCATGGGGCGTGTCGTTTGGGTGGGGAAAGCATCGCCGCGTCACGTGGCGCTCATGGGGCTGGCGAGGCCTCGTAGGAGCGTCGCCCTCGACGCGACCTGGGCGCAAGATCGGCCCGGGGGCGGGCCTCCTACGAGCGGCTACGGGTGGGGGCGGCGTGTCGCCGAGATGGCTGCTCAGTGCCGGAAGTGGCGCATGCCGGTGAACACCATCGCCATGCCATGTTCGTTGGCGGCGGCAATCACCTCCTCGTCGCGCATCGATCCGCCCGGATGGATCACGGCGGTGATGCCGGCGGCCGCGGCGCTGTCGATCCCGTCACGGAAGGGGAAGAAGGCATCGGAGGCCATCACCGCGCCTTTCACCTCAAGCCCGGCGTGCTCGGCCTTGATGGCGGCGATGCGGGCGGAGTTGACCCGGCTCATCTGTCCGGCGCCGATGCCGATGGTGGCGTCTTCCTTGGCGTAAACGATGGCGTTGGACTTGACGTACTTGGCCACCTTCCAGGCGAACAGCATGTCGCGCAGTTCGGCTTCGGTCGGAACGCGCTGGCTCACCACCTTCAGATCGGCGGCCGAGATCATGCCCTGATCCAGGTCCTGCACCAGCAGCCCGCCCGCGACGCGCTTGTAGTCGAGGCGGCCCTTATCGTCTTCGCCCCACAGGCCGCAGGCCAGCACGCGCACGTTTTTCTTCGCGGCGGTGACCTGCAGGGCCTCCGGGGTGACCTCGGGGGCGATGATGACCTCGACGAACTGGCGCTCGACGATGGCGCGGGCGGTGGCGGCGTCCAGCGGGCGGTTGAAGGCGATGATGCCGCCGAAGGCCGATTCGGTATCGGTCTGGTAGGCGCGATCATAGGCGGCGAGGATGTCCTCGGCCACCGCCACGCCGCAGGGGTTGGCATGCTTGACGATGACGCAGGCCGGGGCGTCGAACTGCTTCACGCACTCCAGGGCCGCGTCAGTGTCGGCGATGTTGTTGTAGGACAGCTCCTTGCCCTGGAACTGGGTGGCGCGGGCGATGCTTCCGGCCGGGGCGTTGGGTTCAACGTAGAATGCGGCGCGCTGGTGCGGGTTCTCGCCGTAGCGCAGGTCCATGAACTTCTCGACCTGGAGGTTGAAGGTGCGCGGAAAGTCCGCTGGTTTTTCCCAGCTGGCCTCGGCCACCGGCGCACAGCTGTGCGCGGGCACGCGACGGCCAAAGTAGTTGGCGATCATGCCGTCGTAGGCGGCGGTGTGTTCAAAGGCGCGCACGGCGAGATCCAGGCGGGTGGCCGCAGAGACGCCGCCTTGAGTCTCGATCTCCGCCTGCACACGCGCATAGTCGTCCGGGTGGACGATGATGGTCACATCCCGATGGTTCTTGGCCGCCGCGCGCACCATGGTCGGGCCGCCGATGTCGATGTTCTCGACGGCGTCCTCGTAGCTGCAGTCCGGCTTGGCGGTGGCTTCGGCGAAGGGGTAGAGGTTGACCACCACAAGGTCGATGGGCTGGATGCCGTGCTCGGCCATGACCGCGTCGTCCACGCCGCGACGGCCGAGGATGCCGCCGTGCACCTTCGGGTGCAGGGTCTTCACGCGGCCGTCCATCATCTCCGGAAAGCCGGTGTGCTCGGACACATCCTTCACCGCAAGGCCCGTCTCGCGCAGAAGCCTTGCCGTGCCGCCGGTGGACAGCAGCTCCACGCCGCGGTTGGCCAGAAAGCGGGCGAAGTCCACAAGGCCGGTCTTGTCGGACACGGAGAGTAGGGCGCGGCGGATCGGGGTGAGGTGGTGGTGCATGGTGGTACTCATACGGTCTGAATAAAATCAATCTCCTCTCCTCCTCAAGGGGGCTCTCGACGGCCGGACCCCGCAGGGGCTTCCGGCAGGGACGGAGAGGATGGATCAGGGAAACGCTGAAAAAGTCCATCCATGGATTTTTTCAGCGTTTCCTTAAGAATCGTTTTTCAATGGCCTGCTAAACGCCGGATAGGAGCGGTGCCCCCGCCGCGATAAAGGCGGCTTCAAACGGGCTATCGGCCCGAGGGCGGGCCTCCTACAGTCCAACAGAAG
>JBMFOY010000032.1:0-16264 GCA_049969375.1 Halothiobacillaceae bacterium
CCAAGTTGCAGACTGCCGCATAGGTCCGGTCCGCCGCGGCACCTGACTGTGGGACTCCTTCCCATAAGGGAAAAGCGGACAGTTTATGTGCTTTAAGACCGGACAGTTCTATTTGTTGACAACACAACGGCCTGTTAAGGCTGGCGGATCAAGGCAGGATGCGTACAATACGGTCTCTTTCGCATCCGAATTGTGCGCGGCTCCTCCCGCGGTGGGGCCGGTCATGGACTCCGCGTCGTGGGAGATGCCGCGCATCCCAGCGCCGCTTTAGGTGGCGTTGTTCGAGTCCGCGTTTACTTGGGGAGTCACCATTCGTGGAGTTGTTGTCCGGCGCAGAGATCTTTGTCCGCTGCTTGCAGGAAGAGGGCGTCGAGGTCGTCTTCGGTTATCCTGGCGGTGCGGTATTGCACATCTATGACGCCCTGTTCCAGCAGGAGCAGGTCAAGCATGTGCTGGTGCGCCATGAGCAGGGTGCCACCCACATGGCCGACGGCTATGCACGTGCCACTGGTCGCCCGGGCGTGGTGCTGGTCACCTCGGGCCCTGGGGCAACCAATGCCGTCACCGGTATCGCGACGGCGAATATGGACTCCATTCCGCTGGTGGTCTTTACCGGCCAGGTGCCGACCCATCTGATCGGCAACGACGCCTTTCAGGAAGTCGACAACGTTGGTATTACCCGTCCGTGCGTGAAGCACAATTTCCTGGTCAAGGATGTGCGCGACCTCGCCGCGACCATCAGGAAGGCCTTCTACATCGCCACCACCGGTCGCCCAGGCCCGGTGCTGGTCGACATTCCCAAGGATGTGACCGATCCGAAGGTCAAGGTGCCCTTCGAATACCCGAAGTCGGTGTCCCTGCGCTCCTACAACCCCACCATCAAGGGGCATGGCGGCCAGATCAAGAAGGCGGTCGACCTGATCCTGTCCGCCAAGCGACCAATGATCTACACCGGCGGTGGCGTGGTGCTGGGTCATGCCTCCGAACAGCTCACTCGCTTTGCCCGCATGCTCAACTACCCCATCACCAACACCCTGATGGGTCTGGGGGCTTATCCAGCCAGCGATCGCCAGTTCGTCGGCATGCTCGGCATGCACGGCACGTACGAGGCGAACATGGGCATGCATCACTGCGACGTGCTGATCGCCATCGGTGCGCGCTTCGATGATCGCGTGACCGGCAATCTGGCCAAATTCTGCCCAACGGCGAAGATCGTCCACGTGGACGTCGATCCGGCCTCGATCTCCAAGAACGTCAAGGTGGACGTGCCCATTGTCGGCCAGGTGGGCGAGGTGCTCAACGAGATGATCCGCCTGATGGAGCACGAAAGCCGCGTGCCGGATCAGGAGGCGCTGGCGGCCTGGTGGGCGCAGATTGAGGAGTGGCGCGGCCTCAACTGCCTGAAGTATCAGTGGAGCGATGAGGTCATCAAGCCGCAGTACGTGGTCGAGAAACTGTGGGAGGTCACCGGCGGAGAGGCCTACATCACCTCCGATGTGGGCCAGCACCAGATGTGGGCGGCGCAGTACTACAAGTTCGACAAGCCGAACCGCTGGATCAACTCCGGTGGTCTCGGCACCATGGGCTTCGGCTTGCCTGCCGCGCTGGGCGTGAAGATGGCGTATCCCGAGGCCGAGGTCGCCTGCGTGACGGGCGAGGGCAGCATTCAGATGAATATCCAGGAGTTGTCCACGGCCCTGCAGTACCACCTTCCGGTCAAGGTCATCAGCCTCAACAACCGCTACCTCGGCATGGTCCGTCAGTGGCAGGAGTTCTTCTACTCTGGCCGCTACGCGATGAGCTACATGGAGGCCCTGCCCGATTTTGTCAGACTGGCTGAGGCCTATGGGCATGTCGGCATGTTGATCGACAAGCCGGCGGACGTGGAGGGCGCCCTGCGCGAGGCCTTCAAGCTCAAGGACCGCCTGGTGTTTATGGACTTCCGCACCGATCCGACCGAGAACGTCTACCCGATGGTCCCGGCCGGCGCCGGCCTCAACGAAATGATCCTGGTGTAAGCCATGCGTCACATCATCTCGCTTCTGATGGAAAACGAGGCCGGGGCGCTTTCGCGCGTGGCTGGCCTGTTCTCCGCGCGCGGTTACAACATCGAGTCGCTGACCGTCGCGCCGACCAACGATCCGACTCTCTCGCGCATGACCATCGTCACCCGTGGCGATGACCAGATCATCGAGCAGATCGTCAAGCAGCTGAACAAGCTCATCGACGTGGTCAAGGTTCAGGACATCCAGGAAACCCCGCACATTGAGCGCGAGCTTATGTTGATTAAGCTGCAGGCCGTCGGGCCTCAGCGTGAGGAAGTGTTCCGCCTGACCGAGATCTTCCGCGGCCAGATCGTCGATGTGACCGATTCCACCTACGTGGTGCAGCTGACTGGGCCGGGCAGCCGCCTGGACGCCTTCATCGAGGCGGTGGGCAGTATCCCGGTGATCGAGATGGCCCGCTCGGGCGCGCTGGGGCTTTCCCGCGGCGCACGCGGCATGCACGTTTGAATTTTGATGTAGGAGCGACGTTCGCGTCGCGATCATCGCGGCCACAGGGCCGCTCCCGCTAGACTTTTTGAATCATTTGACGGAGTTCCGCCATGCAGGTTTATTACGACAAAGACTGTGACCTCTCCATCATCCAGGGGATGAAGGTCGCCATCATCGGTTACGGCTCCCAGGGCCATGCGCATGCGCTGAACCTGCGCGATTCCGGCGTATCCGTCACCATCGGCCTGCGCCCGGGCTCCGCTTCGGCGGTCAAGGCGCAGAACGAGGGGCTGACCGTGAAGAGCGTGCCGGAGGCCGTCGCCGCTGCCGACCTCGTCATGCTGCTGGCTCCGGATGAGCATCAGGCCGCCATCTACGCCAATGACATCGAGCCGAACCTGAAGCAGGGCGCCACCCTGGCCTTTGCCCACGGTTTCAACATCCTCTACAACCAGATCGTCCCGCGTAAGGATCTGGACGTCATCATGATCGCGCCGAAGGCTCCGGGCCATACCGTGCGCTCCGAGTTCGTCAAGGGCGGCGGCATCCCCGACCTGATTGCCGTCCATCAAGACGCTTCCGGCCGCGCCAAGGCCACCGCGCTGTCCTACGCCTCCGGCGTGGGTGGCGGCCGTACCGGCATCATCGAGACCACCTTCAAGGACGAGACCGAGACCGATCTGTTCGGTGAGCAGGCCGTGCTCTGCGGTGGTGCGGTCGAGCTGGTGAAGATGGGCTTCGAGACCCTGGTCGAGGCAGGCTATCCGGCCGAGATGGCCTATTTCGAATGTCTGCACGAGCTGAAGCTGATTGTCGACCTGATGTACGAGGGCGGCATCGCCAACATGAACTACTCCATTTCCAATAACGCGGAGTATGGCGAGTACGTGACCGGCCCGGAGGTCATCAACGAGCAGTCCCGCGCAGCCATGCGCAACGCCCTCAAGCGCATTCAGAGCGGTGAATACGCCAAGATGTTCATCCAGGAAGGCCGCCTGAACTACCCGTCCATGACCGCCCGTCGCCGTCAGATGGCTGAGCATCCGATCGAGCAGACTGGCGCCAAGCTGCGCGCGATGATGCCGTGGATCCAGAAGAACAAGATTGTCGACCAGACCAAGAACTGATCAACCTCCTGTCCGGTAAAAAAGGCCGCCTCGCGCGGCCTTTTTTGTGGCCGCCCATCAAGCCAGGGCTTAAACTTCCGTCCATCCGAATTCAGGATCGCATGCCCGCATGAACTCTCACCCCGACAAGCCTGCCGTTGACGAGACCGATCATTCGCGCAGCCGCGCCATCTACCTGCTGCCCAACCTGCTGACCACGGCAGGGCTGTTCTGTGGCTTCTACGCCATGATCGCGGCGACCCAGGGCAAGTTCGAGCAGGCGGCGATGGCCGTCTTCCTCGCCATGGTGTTCGATGGGCTGGATGGCCGCGTGGCCCGTCTGACCCATACCCAGAGCGCCTTCGGCGTGCAGTACGACAGCCTGTCGGACGTGATCGCCTTCGGCGTGGCGCCTGCCGTGGTGGTCTACCTGTGGGCCTTGTCCGGCATTGAGGGGCGCTGGGGCTGGATTGGCGCCTTCGTCTATGTCGCCGGTGCGGCCCTGCGCCTGGCGCGCTTCAACGTGCAGGTCGATACGACCGACAAGAACTTCTTCGTCGGCTTGGCCAGCCCTGCGGCGGCGGCCCTGGTGATGGGCATGGTTTGGGTGGGCGTGGACAGTGGATGGGATGCCGCGGGGCTTGCTGGGTGGGTCTGGCTGATCACCGTGGCTGGTGGCTTGCTGATGGTCAGCAGCCTGCCGTACTACAGCTTCAAGGGGTTTGATCTGCGTCGGCGAGTGTCCTACCTGAGCGTGCCGCTCGTCATTGTCGTGTTCGCCCTCGCCATGCGCGATTTCGCCTTGACCCTGTGGGGCATCTTCCTTGTCTATGCGCTGTCCGCCCCGGCCTATGTGCTGGCACGCCGCGCGATGCGGCTTGCTCGCTCTGCATAAGTTCAGAAACCTTTGGCACCTAGGGAAACGCTGAATGATTCAGCGTTTCCCTAGGTGCCAAAGGTGGTGGGCTCATGTAGTACATTGATGAAAAAGATAGCAATGCATACAATGCGGTCAATGATATCAATCAGGGGGTGCTTCCATGGCCGCTTTGACGATTCGTAATGTGGATGAGTCCATCAAGCAGTTGCTGCGCATTCGTGCCGCACAGCATGGGGTGTCGATGGAAGAGGAGGCCCGTCGTATACTTCGTGAAGCCTTGGTCCGGGTATCCCAACCACAAGCGCTGGGGCAGCGGCTGAAACAGCGCTTTGCGGAAGTCGCCGATGCGGATTTTGAGCTTCCCTCGCGCCAGATCTCGCGTAGACCGCCCAATTGGGACGAGACGCCGTGAATCTGCTCGACACCAATGTGCTGTCCGAATTCATACGTCCGCAGCCCTCCGAAGCGGTGACGTTATGGTTGGATCGCCTTTCCACTGAACAGGTGTGGACCTGCGCCATCAGCCGTGCCGAAATCGCGCTCGGGTTGGCGCTGATGCCCACGGGTAAGCGCCGGGCGGCGCTAGCGCTGGCGACCCAAGCGATGTTCGACGAAGACTTCGCGGGGCGCTGCCTGCCCTTCGATGAGCGGGCGGCGCTGCACTACGCCGCTATTGTCGCACAGCGCACGCGCGCCGGTCGCCCCATCAGCACCGAAGATGCCCAGATCGCCGCCATTGCGCTCGCGCATAATCTGACCCTGGCTACGCGTAATGTGTCTGACTTCGAAGGGATTGACGGCTTGGCCATCGTTAACCCGTGGCTGACCAGCACATGAGCATTGTGCTGGTGAAAAACTCCGATATGCGATATTGCGATATAGGGCACCCACATCTGTATCTGTGCATAAGTTCAGAAACCTTTGGCACTCCTTTAGGTGCCAAAGGTGGTGGACTCATACACGCTCTTGAAGTGGGTCTCGGATTGCCTTTATATTCGGAAACATGAACGGTCATGTCCGCCATGCCTCTACCCTTCGCTCCCGGGCCTCTCTGCTAGGCCTGCGACTGCTGCCGCGCCGCGGCAACTGAATCTCCATGCCTGGCGAGGCCCAATACGCACTCACCAAATTCAGAATCTCCCGCCCCGAGGCTCGGCGCATCCTTGGTACGTTGCGTGAGCGAACAAGCCTGGGGCCGTGAAATCGCAGGAATCAAGTTCATGAGTAACAACAAGCTCATCATTTTCGATACCACCCTCCGCGACGGCGAGCAGAGCCCTGGCGCGTCCATGACCCGTGACGAGAAGATCCGCATTGCACGCGCGCTGGAGCGCATGCGGGTGGATGTGATCGAGGCCGGCTTCGCGGCGGCGAGCCCCGGGGATTTCGAGGCGATCAAGGCCATTGCCGAGACGGTCAAGGCGTCCACGGTCTGCTCGCTGGCGCGGGCGAGCGAGAAGGACATCCGCGCAGCCGGCGAGGCCATCCGCCCTGCGGCGCGCGGGCGCATCCACACCTTCATTGCCACCAGCCCTATCCACATGGAGAAGAAGCTGCGCATGAGTCCGGACCAAGTGGTCGAGGCGGCGGTGCGCGCGGTTCGGCTTGCGCGCGAGTACACCGACGACGTCGAGTTCTCCGCCGAGGACGCCGTGCGCTCGGAGATGGACTTCCTGGTGCGCATCTTCGATGCCGTGATCCAGGCCGGGGCCAAGACCATCAACGTGCCGGACACCGTCGGCTATGCCCTGCCCGAGCAGTGGGCCGAGCGCTTCCGTACCCTGATCGAACGCGTGCCGAACAGCGACAAGGTGGTCTGGTCCACGCACTGCCACAATGATTTGGGCATGGCGGTGGCCAACTCGCTGGCCGCGGTCATGGCCGGCGCGCGCCAGGTGGAATGCACCATCAATGGTCTCGGCGAGCGCGCGGGCAACGCCTCGCTCGAGGAGGTGGTGATGGCGGTGCGCACTCGCCGCGACGCCTTCCCGGTCGAGACTGGGATCGACGCCACTCAGCTTGTGCCCACCTCCAAGCTCGTCTCCAGCATCACCGGCTATCCGGTGCAGCCGAACAAGGCCATCGTCGGCGCCAACGCCTTCGCCCATGAGTCCGGCATCCACCAGGATGGGGTGCTCAAGCACCGCGAGACCTACGAGATCATGCGCGCTGAGGATGTGGGCTGGACCACCAACAAGCTCACCTTAGGTAAGCTCTCCGGTCGTAACGCCTTCCGCACGCGTCTGCAGGAGCTTGGCATCGAGCTTGAGAGTGAAGAGGCCCTCAATGCCGCCTTCGCCCGCTTCAAGGAACTCGCGGACAAGAAGCGTGAAATCTACGATGAGGACCTGCAGGCGTTGGTGACCGGTGTGGGTGAGGAAGCGGTCGAGACCCTGCGGTTGATCTCGCTCAAGGTCTGCTCGGAGACCGGCGAGACCCCGCACGCCCAGGTGGTGCTCAGCGTGGATGGCGAGGAGCGCCATGCCGAAAGCGTCGGCGGCGGGCCGGTGGATGCGGTGTTCAAGGGCATCGAGTCCATCGTGCAGAGCGGAAGCGCCCTGACCCTCTACTCGGTCAATAACATCACCAGCGGCACCGATGCCCAGGGTGAGGTGACCGTGCGGGTGGAGAAGGACGGGCGCATCGTCAACGGCCAGGGTGCAGACACCGACATTGTCATCGCTTCCGCCAAGGCCTACCTCAATGCCCTCAACCGCCTGCGCCAGCCGGAACAGCGTCAGCATCCGCAGCTTGGGGATGTTTGAGGGCGCCGTCTGATGTCCCTCTTGCGGGAGGCCGTGCTGGCCGAGCTAGGCATTCCCCGCTGGCGTGTGCGGCCCGGCATCGCCTTTCCCGGCGGCCCCGTGCAAGATCGCGGCGAGGCGCCCTGCCTGCCGCGGGTTGGTCCGTCTGCGGGAGCCGCCTGTGGCGGCGATGTTACGGTTGCGCAGGCCCCATCAGAGCCGCAGGTCGTGGATATCCTGTTGCAAGCCGAGGCCGCGACGGCGGCGGAAGTTGAACTATTGGCGCGCATGGCTGAGGCGGTGCGCGGCCTGCGGCCTGGCCTGCGGGTGGCCACTGCGGCCTTTGCGGATGCCTCCCTGCAGGGCAGGGTGAGCGTGCGCCTGGACGGGGCTGGGCTGCCGAGCCTTGCGGCCATGGTCGCCGATCCTGCCCTCAAGCGTCCGGTGTGGCAGGCCCTCAAGGATGCGGTGGCCCGCCTGCCGTGAGTTCCGCGTTCGAAACACTGCGCATACGCCCCTGGCGTGCATCGGATATTGGCCCCATCGCTGCCATCGAACGGCAGGCCTATCCCTTTCCCTGGCCCGAGGGTGTCCTGCTGGACTGCTTCGAGGCTGGTTATCACGGCTGGGTGGCGGGAGAGCGGAGCGGTCGAGTGGCGGCCTATGCCATTGTCCAGCCCGTCATCGATGAGGCCCACCTGCTGAACATCTGCACCGCCCCAGACTGGCAGGGGCAGGGTGTAGGGAGGGGGATGCTGCGCTGGGTGATGTCAGCCTGTCGCGAACTGGGCATGCAGCGCATGCTGCTCGAGGTCCGCGCCTCCAACCTTCCTGCGCTCCACCTCTACCGCAGCGAGGGCTTCACTGAAGATGGTGTACGCAAGGGCTACTACCCGGCCCGTGGTGGCCGCGAGGATGCCATCCTCATGAGTCGTTTCCTGAATGCCTGAACCCTACAAACGAAAAACCCCGCCGAGGCGGGGTTCGTGCAGTCTGATGAGCTGACGTCAGGTCAGGATCAGAACTCGCCCTTGGCGCCGGCCTGCATCATCTTCCAGATGGTGTCGCGGACCTTGATAGCCTCGGTGCGGAACGGCTCCGGCATCATCTTGCCGCCATGGACGAACATGTCCATGTTCAGGCTGTACAGCCACAGCTCACCCTTTTCATCCTCGACCACGGAGATGCGGCAGGGCAGGTAGGCTGAGAAATAGGGGCTGAAATCGGTGGCCTGACGCGCAGTGATCGGGTTGCAGAATTGGTAGATGTGCAGGTAGCGCTGCTTCTGGCCGGTGCGGGCCTCGATCTCCTTAGAGAGTGGCATCTCGCCCACGTTCAGCAGGCCGGTGCCCAGCGCGGCGGACTTGAAGGCCTCGCCGATGTCATCGGTGCTGACGCCCTTGTTGACCTTGACGCGCCAGACGGTCGCGGCTCCTAGGTCTCCGCCGCTTTCGACGAAGTTGTTGTACAGGTCCATGTAGGTGTCCATGGCCTGCGGATCAAGGTTGTCCTTGATGGACAGGAAGCCGCAGCCACTCAGGGAGAGGGCGGCGGTCGCTGCGATCAGAAGTTTGGCGAAGGGCTTCATGGGCGCGTGATTCTCGTTGTTGTTCGGGAGTGGATTGCCCTGCAGGGAGGCGATCGTGCGGGGGAGTCTAGAAGCCCCAGGATCATTGGCACAAGCTAATTTAACTTTCTGTTCATAAAGGCGCTTGATCTAAGGAAACTCTGAAAAAATCCATCCATGGATTTTTTCAGATCGTCTTATCAAGGCGCATGTCCGCGACGGCCTGCGCGAATCAACGACGGAACTCGTTGTTCGCGTTGGGGCATCCTGCCCCAAACGGGAAACGCTGAATTATTCAGCGTTTCCCTAAAAATCAGCCTGATGAACGCATGAAAACCATGCGGTGAATGTGTTTAACAGGATGTTGAAAATGGGCTTCCTGCCCTTTTTCAGCTCGCAACGTCGCGGCACATGTCCGCGACGCGCTCGGCAGATCAATCAATTAGCGTGATTGATCTGCGTGCAAGCCTTCTAGGCTCACGTTAACAGGCCGTTGAAAGGGTTTTTCAACGGCCTGTTAAGAACATTAGCAATTACTTCTGTGTATTTGGCATAAAAAGTTATTGATTGGGCTTTCCCTACGTCTACGCTAGGCTACCGCAGTTCAAAAAATGACAGATTGAGGAGTCTTGCATGGTTCGCAACATTCTCGCCCTGATCGGCGTCATCGCCATCGCTGCGGGTGGCTTTTTCATGGTCAAGATGCCCGGCATGATGCAGCTGATGCCCGGCATGCTGAGCCCGGAGATGAAGCCCATCGTTGAGCGGATCAACAAGGATGCCGCCGGCATGGTGGCCGCAGCCAAGAGTCTGGCTCCCGGCGCTGCCGAAGAGACCGCCACCATGCTCGGCCGTTGGGTGGAAAGCAAGGGCGAGATCGCCTACACCACGACTTGGGAGCGCAAGGTCCAGGATGGGGTGAGTCTTAAGGATATCGAAGACGCCCTTGCCGCCGTGGCGACCGAGCGGAATATCAAGGCCGTGGGCGAGCTGCCCCTGTCCGAGGAGCTGAAGGCGCGTGGCATCGAGTCTGGCGTGCTGAAGGTGTTCTCCTACTGCAACCCCGAAACGGCACGCAAGATGGTGGACTTTGCTCCGCACATGGCCGCCTACCTGCCGTGCCGCATTGTGGTGGTCGAGAAGGCCGACGGCCTGTGGCTGTATACCCTCAACATGGACATGATGCTCAAGATGGGGCAGTCCCTTGAAGGCCATCCGGAGCTGAAGAAGGACGCTATGGCGGTGCGCGATACGATTTGGGAGATGATGGAGCGCGGTTCCAAGGGCGAGATCTAAGGAAACGCTGAAAAAATCCATTGGTTCGTCCTGAACCGTACCGCCTCCGCGTAGCCCGGCCATGTGCCGGGCTTTTTGCTATCATCGCCGCCACTTTTCGCTGATCTCCACCCCCCGCCATGACCGAACTGAATGTCGAGCGCGACAAGCGTCGCACCTTCGCCATCATCTCCCACCCCGACGCGGGCAAGACCACGCTGACCGAGAAGCTGCTGCTGTTCGGCGGCGCGATCCAGATGGCGGGCACGGTGAAGGGGCGCAAGGCCAGCCGCCACGCTACCTCGGACTGGATGGAGCTGGAAAAGCAGCGCGGCATCTCGGTGACATCTTCGGTGATGCAGTTCCCGTTCAAGGAGCGCATCGTCAACCTGCTCGACACCCCGGGCCACGAGGACTTCTCCGAGGATACCTACCGCGTGCTGACTGCGGTGGACTCGGCGCTGATGGTGATCGACAGCGCCAAGGGTGTCGAGGATCGCACCATCAAGCTGATGGAGGTCTGCCGCCTGCGCGACACGCCGATCATGAGCTTCATCAACAAGCTCGACCGCGAAGGGCGCGAGCCGATGGAGTTGCTGGATGAGGTGGAGGATATCCTCAAGATTCGCTGTGCGCCCATCACCTGGCCCATCGGCATGGGCAAGGCCTTCAAGGGCGTCTACCACCTGTACGACAACCGCATCTACGTGTTCGAGCCGCATGGCAAGGCCGAGGCGGAGGTCATCGAGGGGCTGGATAATCCGCGCCTGGATGAGCTGCTGGGGATGCGCGCAGCCGAGTTCCGCGAGGAAATCGAATTGGTGCAGGGCGCAAGCCACACCTTCGAGCTCGATGCCTACCTGCGTGGCGAGCTGACCCCGGTGTTCTTCGGCTCGGCGATGAATAACTTTGGCGTGCGTGAGCTTTTGGAGTTTTTCGTCGAGCACGCGCCTGGCCCTCTGCCGCGGCCCACCAGCACGCGCGTGGTGCATCCGGACGAGGAGAAGTTCAGCGGCTTTGTGTTCAAGATCCAGGCCAACATGGACCCGGCCCACCGCGACCGGGTGGCCTTTCTGCGCGTCTGCTCGGGCAAGTTCAGCAAGGGGATGAAGGTGAAGCACGTGCGCCTCGGGCGCGAGATCAAGATCGCCGATGCGCTGACCTTCATGGCCAGCGAGCGCGAGCACATCGAGGATGCCTTCCCCGGTGACATCATCGGCATCCACAACCACGGCACGATCCGCATCGGTGATACCTTCACCGAGGGCGAGAACTTCGCCTTCACCGGCATCCCCAACTTTGCACCGGAGCTGTTCCGCCGCGCCCAGCTGCGCGACCCGTTGAAGATGAAGCAGTTGCAGAAGGGCTTGGTGCAATTGTGCGAGGAGGGCGCGACCCAGCTCTACCGTCCGCTGATCAACAACGACCTGATCCTCGGCGCGGTCGGCGTGCTGCAGTTCGATGTGGTGGCCCATCGCCTGAAGGCGGAATACAACGTGGAGTGCACGTTTGAGGCGGTCAACGTCAATACCGCCCGCTGGGTGGAGTGCGACGATCCGAAGAAGCTGGACGAGTTCAAGGCCAAGCATGAGGCCAACCTCGCCCTCGATCATGCGGGGGATTTGGTCTATATCGCCCCCACACGGGTCAACCTGCAGATGACCATGGAGCGCTGGCCGGAGATTCGCTTCCTCGCCACCCGCGAGCATGGGGATTATGTGAGCGAGTAGGTGGCCACCTCCAAGATGGTCTTCCAGGGGGTGATCGCGGCGGGGGCGCCGCTCCTACAGGGCCGGGGCGGAGGAGGCCCGCCCCCGGGCCGATGGGGGGAGGGTCGGATCAATCAAAGATCGAGCGCGGTTTTTCGCGGCTGATTTGCTCCTTCAGGCGGCCAAAATCAGCGGGAGCGACGTACTGCAGGATCTCCCGTTCCTTGTCGGCCAGCATCACCACCAACCCCTTGTCCGGGTACAGCCAGTATTCGCGCCCTTCGTCGATGGGGCGCTTTTCCGCAGGCGGGCCGAAGTGCTTTTCCAAGAAGGCGGCGTCGAATTGCACGGCGGCAGGGATGTAGGTGAGCGAGCGGATCGGCCAGTCTTGCAGGGCACGAATGTCCTCCACCGCCAAGTCATAGCGCCAGGCCCCGCTCGGCTGGGCCTTCGGGTTGGAGGCGCGTTTGAGTATGGACTGGAGCTGTTCTTGGCTGCCTTGGGCTTCGGCAATGAGGTAGGCATCCAGAAAGCCGAGCCGGATCTTGCCATAGAAGAGCTCCACGCTCAGGGTGCCATCGGCGGACTTGAACAGGTTGATGTCACCCTTTTTGTCCAGGATGCGCTTGGCTTCCAGCAGGGTGGTGTGTCCGGGGACGATACCGAACACGCGGCTCTGTCCGCCGGGCAGGATTTCGACCTGCCAGGGCAGGTTGTGCGTCGCCTCGGCCGGCGGTTCGGCCGTGCCGCAGGCGGCGAGCAGGAGGGCGAGGGGCAGGGCGGCAAGGGCGGTTCGGAAGGTCATGGTCTGCAACGGCCTGATCGTGTTGCGGTATTGTACGGGGTTCCGGCCTGGAGCGTTGTATGTCTCGTCTTTCCCCTGCCACGGCCTGGGCCCTGTACGATTGGGCCAATTCCGCCTTCGCCACGGTGGTGATGGCCGGCTTCTTCCCCCTGTTCTTCAAGCAGTTCTGGGCAGGCTCGCTGCCCACGCCTGAGAGCACCTTCTGGCTCGGCCTGACGATGACGCTGGCCAGCCTCGTGCTGATCCTGATGGCGCCGATGGTGGGGGGGCTTGCGGATGTCCTCGGCTGGCGCAAGCGGATTCTGTTCCAGTTCACCCTGCTCGGTGCCGGGGCGACGGCGGCGCTGTGGCTCTTGCCTGCGGGGGCCTGGATCGGAGCCTTGATGCTGTATGGCATGGCAAGCTTTGCCTTTATGGTCTCCAACATCGCCTACGATGCCCTGCTGCCGCAGGTGGCGCGGCCGGATCAGTTGGGCTTGGTGTCCTCGCGCGGCTTCGCGCTCGGCTATCTTGGTGGCGGAGTTGTGTTTGCCTTGTGTGTTGGCATGACCTTACAGCCGGGCTGGTTCGGGCTGACGGATGCGACGCAGGCGGTCAGCCTGAGTTTCCTGATCACGGGGCTGTGGTGGCTGCTGTTCAGCCTGCCGCTGATGCGGCGCGTGGTGGAGCATGGTCCGGTGAGCCGGCCGCAGGTTGGGGATGCCATGCGGGCGAGCCTCGGCCAGTGGCGGGCAAGCTGGCACCATGTGCGCGCCGAGCCGCGTGTGCTGACCTTCCTCATTGCCTACTGGCTGTACATCGACGGGGTCGATACCATCATCCGCATGGCCGTCGACTACGGCCTGTCCATCGGTCTGCCCGCTGATGGGCTGATCCTCGCCCTGCTCATCGTCCAGTTCGTTGGCTTTCCCGCGACCCTGCTCTACGGCAAACTGGCTGGCCGCATTGGCATGGGGCGCGCGATCTTTGCAGGGCTTGCAGCCTACGTCCTGATCCTGCTATGGGCCATGCGCATGGACAGTGCGCTAGAGTTCTATCTGCTGGCGGTCGGGGTCGGTCTGGTGCAGGGCGGGGTGCAGGCGCAAAGCCGAGCCTACTTCGCCCGCCTGACGCCTCCCGGGCGCGAGGGGGAGTTTTTCGCCTTCTACAACATGCTCGGCAAGTTTGCCGCCCTGTTCGGGCCGGTTTGGGTGGGGGCACTGACTTGGGCCGTGGGGGATCACCGGCTTGGGCTGTTGGCTGTACTGCCGCTGTTTGTTGGCGGAGCTTGGTTGTTGTGGCGGATGGAGCGCTTAGGGGCTTAGCAGGCCGTGGAAAAACGCTTTTCAACGGCCTATTCGAACCATAGCCTATGGTCTCTCTTTAGCGCACCGCGCCTCCATCAATCCGTTGCGTAGGTTTTGCGCAGTGCTTCGGCCTGAAGGCGGATGGCGTGTCGCTCATCCATACCCTTGCGCTCCAGATTCTTCACCTGTTGAGCCAGGCGCGGGTGGTGGCGGAGCCATGCCTTGTGTCGATCAAGAAAGTCCCAGTAAAGGGTGGTGAAGGGGCAGGCGCGAGGGCCGCTGGCTTGTTTTGGGCAGTAGCGACAGCGGCTGCAGTAGTTGCTCATGCGCTCAATGTAGCGGCCGCTGGCAATGTAAGGTTTGGAGGCCATGCGTCCGCCATCCGCATGTTGGCTCATCCCCAGCACGTTGGGAAGCTCCACCCACTCCACCGCGTCGACAAACATGGCCAGGTACCAGGTGTGCACTTCGCTCGGCTTGACCCCAAGCAGCAGGGCGAACAGGCCAGTGACCATCAGCCGCTGGATATGGTGGGCATAGCCGGTTTTGAGGATCTGGCCGATCACCTCTGCAAGACAGGCCATGTCGGTGGCGCCTGTCCAGTAGAAGGTTGGCAGCGGCTGGTGGGCGGAGAGTGCGTTCCATGTCAGCCATTGGGGCATCCATAGGTGGTAGAGCCCACGCACGTACTCCCGCCAGCCCAGGATTTGGCGGATCAAGCCCTCGACAGCTGCAAGGGGCGCCAGACCCTGGTGGTAGGCGGTCTCGGCTGCGTGGCAGACCGTCAAGGGGGTTATGAGTTTGAGATTGAGGGCTGCGGACAGACGGCTATGGTAGAGCCACGGTTCGCCTTGCCACATGGCATCTTGGTAGCGGCCAAATAGTGGCAGGCGGTGGGTGATGAAATCTTCCAGCGCGGCGAGGGCCTCCTTGGGCGTTAAGGGCCAGTCGAAGCGGTCTAGCCCGCCTGGGTGGTGGGCAAAGCGGGTTTGAACCAGGTCCAGCACCTGCGCGGTGAGTTGATCGGGGGGGAACCGCTGGGGCGTGGGTAGCCAACCTGGTCCGCGGGCATCGAACGCCTCCCGGTTGGCGGCATCAAAGTTCCAGGCCCCGCCAAGGGGTCGGTTACCTTCCATCAGTATCCCCGTCTTCTGCCTGAGGTGCCGGTACCAGTGCTCCAGTCGCAGCTGTTTGCGCCCTTCGGCCCAACGGGTGAAATCTTCCAGTGTGGCGATGAAGTGTCGGTCCGGGCGCAGCTCCAGGGGTAGCCCAAGCTTCGCGCAGGCCGCGGTCAGTGCCTGCTGCACCCGCTCATCGTCGGCCTTGACCATGATTAGCTTGGTTGGCTTCAGCGAGCTCACCGTGGCGGCAAGGGCCTCAGCCAGGCTAGGGTAGGGGTGGCATCCGAGGGCCAGGTAGGTCAACGGCCAGCCCCTGTCACGTAGTTCCTCGGCAAAATGGCGCATCGCGGAAAGAAACAGGACGATGCGCGCTTTGTGCGATGGGACATGGGTGGATTCCTCCTCCGCCTCGATCATCAGGATGCGGTCCTGGTTTGGATCAAAGCCATCTAAGGCGGTGCTGCGGCGGTCGAGTTGGTCGCCAAGGATCAGGATGAGGTGGCGCATGAGGGTCTCTTGCGTCGGCAGGCCTTCGAGCAGTAGCGCACCTCATCCCACATCCGAGCCCACTTTTTGCGCCAGCTGAACGGGCGTCCGCAGACCAGGCAGAGCTTGCTGGGTAGGTGGGGTTTGTCGTGGCTGTGGCGCTTCATTCAAACAGGCCAAGCTGGCGAGAGGAGGGGGTGGTGCGCGGGCGGCGGGGTTTGCGGCTGCCGTGTTTGGCAAACACTTGGCGGCTCACATTGCGCGCTTCTTCACTGCGGTAGGCCGCATGCAGGCGTTCACGGGCGATGCGTGCGGATTGTTCGTGATCGACAATGGGCACAGGGTAGTCTTGCCCGATCCTGCAGCCGTACTGCTGCTGTAGCTTGGGCGGCATGCGCCAGGGTTCGTGGATCCACTCACTCGGCACGTTGGCCAGTTCCGGTACCCAGCGGCGGATGAAGATGCCTGCCGGGTCGTGGTCGTAGGACTGTTTGATGGGGTTGTAGATGCGGAAGGCGTTGATCCCGGTGCTTCCGGACTGCATTTGCATCTGGCTCCAGTGGATGCCTGGCTCGTAGTCGATGAACAGCCGGGCGAGGTGCAATCCGGCCGCGCGCCAAGGCTGCCAGAGGTGGTAGCAGGCGAATGAGGCGAGCATGGCGCGCATGCGGAAATTGAGCCAGCCGGTGGCGTGCAGCATGCGCATGCAGGCATCAATCAGCGGTAGGCCGGTTTGCCCGGATGCCCAGGCCCCCAGTAGACGTTCATCCACCGTTTGTCGGGTATTCCG
>JBMFOY010000033.1:0-16211 GCA_049969375.1 Halothiobacillaceae bacterium
CTGAGCAGGGCCGCATCGTCCGCTTTGAGGCCACGTTCACCAAGACCACGCTCGCGGTCATCGAGCGCGCGTCGCAGCAGGCTGGCCAGCGCTTCTGCGTCCAGCGGCTTGAGCACGTAGGTGCGCAGGCGGGAGAGCAAGGCGTTGTTGAGGGCGAAGGAAGGATTTTCCGTGGTCGCCCCCACCAGCGCGATCACGCCCGCCTCAACGTGCGGCAGGAAGGCGTCCTGCTGGGCCTTGTTGAAGCGGTGCACTTCGTCGACAAACAGCAAGGTCGGACGCCCTTCCTCGGCCGCGATCCGCTTGGCCGTATCCACGGCCTCGCGCACCTCCTTGACCCCGGCCAGCACGGCAGAAAGGGTGAGGAAGCGCGCGTTGACGCTGTCGGCGATCAGGCGGGCCAGGGTGGTCTTGCCGATGCCGGGCGGCCCCCAGAACAGCATGGAATGGAGATGGCCAGCCTCCAGCGCACGGCGCAGGGGCCGGCCTGGATCAAGCAGATGGCGCTGGCCGACCACCTCAGCCAGTGTGCGCGGCCGCATGCGGTCCGCAAGCGGACGCCAGGGCGAGGCCTCGTGGCTGAACAGGTCCGCCATGCCCTTACTTCAACGCCCGCACCACGTCCACACCGGCGGGCGGACTGAAGCGGAAGCGCTCGTCGGCAAGCGGTGGGTTAAGACGCATGGATGAGAACTCGATCAGGATGATCTGACCGAAGGCGTCAGTCAGTTGCATACGTGCCAATATGCGCTCGCGGAAGGCGAACTTGACTTCGCGGAAGTCCGCCGCCTCCCCGCGCGGCTTCAATTCAACCCAGTCCATCCCCTGGTCTCGGCCAAGCTCGGTGAGGATGAATTCTTCCTCCAGCGGGCGATTCTCCATCAACAGCATGATCGGGGCCTGCCCCAGCGCCTGGCGCAATGGCTTCTCGGTGGCTTGGTCGAGATCCTGGTCGTAGATCCACAGCGATGAGCCGTCCGCCACCAGTTCCTGGTGGTAGGGCTCGCTGTACACCCAGCGGAAGCGACCGGGACGCGCAAGTTCGAGGGTACCGCTGGCGCGCTGGGTCTCCCGGCGATCGGCATTGTACTGGATCTGGACGAACTGCCCCTGCAGGGTCTTCATCTCCTTGAGGAAGCCGTCGAGGCTGTCGAGCCCAGCGCCCGCGTGGGCCAGAAGGGGAAGCGAGGCGATGAGCAGAACGATCCTACGAAGCATGAGAGGTTTCCGGTAGAAAATGCGAAGGCTTGGACGCCGGATCAGGAGGTACGGTTGAATCGCTCACTCACGCGCCGGCACCAGCACCTCGCGCTGGCCATTGGCCTGAAGGGGCCCGACGATGCCAGCACGCTCCATATCCTCCATCAGCCGCGCCGAGCGGTTGTAACCAATCTTGAGGCGGCGCTGCACGTAGGAGATGGAGGCCTTGCGCGATTCGAGCACGATGGCGACCGCCTGGTCGTAGAGCGGATCGCTCTCACCACCCCCGCCCTCCCCACCCGCCGCAGGCTTCTCGCCCGGCAGGGTGACCGACTGCTCCTCCAGCACGCCCTCGATATAGTGCGGTTCGCCCATCGCCTTGAGCGCCTCGACCACGGCGTGCACCTCCTGGTCGGAGACGAAGGCGCCGTGTACGCGCATGGGCAGGCCGGTGCCTGGCGGAAGAAAGAGCATGTCACCGTGCCCCAGCAGGGTTTCTGCACCCATTTGATCGAGGATGGTGCGCGAGTCGATCTTGCTCGAGACCTGGAAGGCAATGCGGGTCGGGATGTTGGCCTTGATCAGACCGGTAATCACGTCCACCGACGGGCGCTGGGTGGCGACGATCAGGTGGATGCCAGCCGCGCGCGCTTTCTGTGCGATGCGCGCGATTAGCTCTTCCACCTTCTTGCCGACCACCATAATGAGGTCGGCAAACTCATCCACCACAATCACGATATAAGGCAGAGGCTCCAGCTCAGGGGGGGGAAGATCAGGGTCGAGCGCCTCGGCATGGTTGTAGAGCGGATCCATGATCGGCTGGCCGGACTCGCGTGCCTCACGCACCTTCTTGTTGAACCCGGCGAGGTTCCGCACGCCGAGCGCCGCCATCAGGCGGTAGCGGCGCTCCATCTCGCCCACCGCCCAGCGCAGGGCGTTGGCCGCCTCCTTCATGTCGGTCACCACCGGCGCAAGGAGGTGGGGGATGCCCTCGTAGATGGAAAGTTCGAGCATCTTCGGGTCGATCAGGATCAGGCGCACCTCGTCCGCGGTGGCCTTGAACAGCATCGACAACAGCATGGCGTTCACGCCGACCGATTTACCCGAACCGGTGGTCCCCGCCACCAGCAGGTGTGGCATACGGGCAAGGTCGGCACAGATCGGCTCACCGGCGATGTCCTTGCCAAGCGCCAGGGTGAGCGGCGATGCCGCGTCGCGGTAGGACTTGGAATTGATGATCTCCGAGAACGCGATCACCTCGCGCTGAGCGTTCGGCACCTCAAGACCTACGGTCGACTTACCCGGAATGACCTCCACCACCCGCACGCTGATCATCGCCAGGCTGCGGGCGAGGTCCTTGGCCAAGTTGCTGATCTGGCTGACCTTCACCCCCGCAGCGGGCTCTAGCTCGAAGCGGGTGATCACGGGGCCGGGCTGAGCCGCCACCACACGCGCCTGCACCCCGAATTCCTGCAAGCGTTCCTCGATCAGGCGCGACATGGCCTGCAGAGTCTCGACACTGTATCCGCCGATGCGGGGGCGCGGCGGGTCGAGCAGGCTGACGTCCGGCAGGGTCTCGCCCGTGGTACCACGGGCGGGTGTCGGACGAGCGCGGCGCGGCTGGGGACGCGGTTCCGGGGAGGACTCCACCGGCGGGGTCCTGGCGGGCCGGACCTCCAGGCTGGGATCCATCTCGGCCGCAGCAGGGGACGCCTCCCACGGCAAGGGATCTGCGGAGGGGACGGAGACATGCCGCGGCTCAACCACAGCAGGCATACCCTGGGACGGCGCCTGGGACTCGAAGCCGGCGGGAGCCGCCCTCGCTTCTGACCGTGCCGACCAGCGCTCCGGGATCGCCAGCAGCCAGCCACCGATCAGCTCGAACAGGGCCAGCCAGGAAAAGCCGCTGAACAAGGTGAAGCCGGAGAACAGCAGGGCGAGCAGGACCACTGTCCCACCCGCAAGACCGAGCAGACTCGCCACGCTCATGCCCACCATCCGGCCGAGCACCCCACCGCCCCCCATCGAGACCTCGGCTTGGGGACCCAGCAGGTGCAGAGAACACAGCGCAGCGGCCGCGAGCCAGGCCAGCACGAAACCGACCGCGCGGACCGCCAGCCACTTGCGCGAAAAAAGTCCGTCCTCGCGGCGGCCGCGATAGACCAGCCAGCCCGCCACCAGCAGGCCGACGGGAACCGCATAGGCGCCGTACCCCCCAAGATAGATCAAAAGGTCGGCAAGCCAGGCGCCCAGCCAGCCGCCGAGGTTGATCGGCTCATTGCTACTCGAGGCCTGCGACCAGCCGGGATCACGCACGTCATAGGACGCCAGGGCCAGCATGAGAAAGATAGCTGCCGCGAGCATCAGGTAGAACAGCCCCTCCCGCAGACTGCGCCCGAGGTGCACAGTCAGCGTGGGGGATGAGCGCGATGAAGATGAGTGGGCCTGTTTCAAACGGCGATGCGCCTTGTGGGCGAATGACTGCGGAAGATTACGCACATTATACATCCCCCAAGAGCGCCCGCCCCGCCGGAAGCAGCACATCCCCCCTGGCGCCTCGGCGGAGCATTCAAAGCGCGTCAAATACCTATATAATCTGCCGCCTATTCGGCTGGACCACCGGCCAGCGTCAACCGCTTTTCCTTAACCCCCTCCTATCGAGACCTGGTATCTGAAACTATGAACAAGCTGAAACTTTCCGTCGCCTTGCTGGCCACCCTGACCGTGGCCGCCTGTAGTTCCACTCCAGAGAAAGAGGTCGGCGCCGAAGGCGCCATGAACGCCGCGCCCTCCACCGCCGGCATCGGCGCAAGCGGCTATGACGAGAGCGCCCTGTACGCCGGCAAGCCGGCCCAGGCCAGCTCCGTGGTCTACTTCGACTATGACAGCTTCGCCGTCGGCGAGAAATACCGCGTGATGCTGCGCGAGCACGCCGCCTTCCTGGCCGGCAACCCGAAGCGCCAGGTCACCATCGAGGCCCATGCCGACGAGCGCGGCAGCAACGAATACAACGTGGCCCTGAGCGAGAAGCGCGGCAACGCCGTGCGCGACATGCTGGTCCTGCAAGGCGCCGCCGCCGAGCAGATCTCCGTGGTCGCCTATGGCGAAGAGAAGCCGGTGTGCGATCAGCACAACGAGTCCTGCTACGCCCAGAACCGCCGCGCCGAGCTGGTCTACGGCAGCCGCTAAGAAAAATCTGAAAAAATCCATTCATGGATTTTTTCAGCTCGTCTTATCAAGGCGCATGTCCGCGACAGACTCCGCGAATCAACGACTGACGTCGTTGTTCGCGTTGGGGCATCCTGCCCCAAACGGGAAACGCTGAATGATTCAGCATTTCCCTAACCGAAACACGAGTCGGAGTCGAAGGGCCCCGCCACGATGACAAGAAAAGGCCCACGCTTACGTGGGCCTTTTTACGTTGATTCAACGCTGACTTCGGGACTCCGCGCGTCGGCGGCGAAAAAAGGTGCGCAACAGCTCGGCAGCGAGTTCGGCCATGACCCCGCCATCCACGATCAGGTGGTGGTTGTGACTGGGATGATGAGCAAGGTCGAGCGCGCCACCGCAGGCCCCGGTCTTGGGGTCGAACGCCCCAAACACCACCCGCTCCACCCGCGCGTGAATCATCGCCCCCACGCACATCGGGCAGGGCTCGAGGGTGACATAGAGGGTGGTGCCGGGCAGACGGTAGTTGCCCAGCCGTTCAGCGGCGTCGCGCAGGGCTTGAATCTCGGCATGCGCCGTCGGGTCGCAGGCAGCGATGGGGCGGTTCCAGCCCTCCCCCACCAGCAGACCGTCCTTGACCAGCACCGCGCCGACTGGGACCTCCCCCTCGCCCTCCGCCCGCCGGGCCCGCTCCAGGGCCTGCTCCATCCAGTAGGTGTCGGACATCTCAGCCCACCGGGTGGATGGGATCACTCCCACTCGATGGTGCCCGGCGGCTTGCCGGTGATGTCGTAGACCACGCGCGAGATGCCGCGCGTCTCATTCACGATGCGTCGGCAGACATGGTCAAGGAAGTCATAGGGCAGGTGCGCCCAGCGGGCGGTCATGAAGTCGATGGTCTCCACCGCGCGCAGGGCGACGACATAGTCGTAACGGCGACCATCGCCCATCACTCCCACCGAGCGCACGGGCAGGAAGACGGCGAAGGCCTGCGAGGTTTTGTCGTACAGATCATGTCTGCGCAACTCCTCGATGAAGATGGCATCCGCCTGGCGCAACAGGTCGGCATACTCCTTCTTCACCTCGCCGAGGATGCGTACACCCAGCCCCGGCCCCGGGAACGGGTGGCGGTAGACCATCTCATACGGCAGCCCCAGCTCCAGGCCCAGCTTGCGCACCTCGTCCTTGAACAGCTCGCGCAAGGGCTCCAAAAGCTTGAGGCGCATGTGCGCCGGGAGGCCGCCGACGTTGTGATGCGACTTGATGACGTGCGCCTTGCCGGTCTTGCTGCCGGCGGACTCAATCACGTCCGGGTAGATGGTGCCCTGCGCCAGCCACTTGGCGTTGGTGAGCTTGCTTGATTCCTCCTCGAAGATCTCAACGAACATGCGGCCGATGATCTTGCGCTTCTCCTCCGGGTCGGCAATCCCGGCAAGCTCATTGAGGAAGCGCTGCTCGGCATCCACGCGAATGACGCGGATGCCCATGTGCTTGGCAAAGGTAGCCATGACCTGGTCGCCCTCGTGCAGGCGCAAGAGGCCGTTGTCGACGAACACGCAGGTGAGCTGGTCGCCGATGGCCTTGTGCAACAGGGCGGCGACCACGGAGGAGTCCACCCCGCCGGAGAGGCCGAGAATCACCTCATCCTCGCCGACCTGCTCGCGAATGTGGCGGATGCTGTCCTCGATGATGTTGGCCGAGGTCCACAGGGCCTCGCAGCCGCAGATCTCGAGCACGAAGCGGCGCAGGATGCGGTCCCCCTGACGGGTGTGGGTGACTTCCGGGTGGAACTGCACACCGTAGAAATGACGGGCCTCGTCCGCCATACCGGCGATCGGCGCTCCCTCGGAACTGGCCATAAGCTTGAAGCCTTCTGGCATCTCGACCACGCGGTCACCGTGGCTCATCCACACGTCGAGCAGCCCCCAGCCCTCTTCGGTGGTGTGGTCCTCGATGTCCTTCAAAAGCGCGGTGTGGCCACGGGCGCGCACCTGGGCATAGCCAAACTCCTGGTGGTGGTGGGTCTCCACCCGGCCGCCGAGCTGGGCCGCCATGGTCTGCATGCCGTAGCAGATGCCGAGCACCGGCACGCCGAGCTGGAACACGACCTCGGGGGCGCGCGGCGGATTGTCCGCCGTCACCGACTCCGGCCCGCCGGAGAGGATGACGCCCTTCGGCGCGAAGGCGCGGATGGCGGCTTCATCCATATCCCAGGGGTGGAGTTCGCAGTACACACCCGCCTCCCGAACCCGGCGGGCGATGAGCTGGGTGTACTGCGAACCGAAATCGAGGATCAGGATGCGATCGGAGTGGATGTCGTGCTGCATGGTCTTCAATTCGTTGAAAGCAAAACGCCCGGCCAAGGCCGGGCGGAGTCGCGGACTTGCCGGTCAGTCGATCCGGTAGTTTGGCGCTTCCTTGGTGATCTGCACGTCGTGCACGTGGCTCTCGCGCATACCGGCCGAGGTCACGCGCACGAACGAGGGCTTGCGGCGCAACTCTTCGATGTCGGCGCAGCCGACGTAACCCATGCCGGAACGCAGACCGCCCATCAGCTGGTGGACGATGGCGGACATGGGGCCCTTGTACGGCACGCGGCCCTCGATGCCCTCCGGCACCAGCTTGTCAGCCGCTTTGTCGCCCTGGAAGTAGCGATCGGAGGAGCCCTGCTGCATCGCACCGATCGACCCCATACCGCGGTAGGCCTTGTAAGAGCGCCCCTGGTAAAGCTCGACCTCACCCGGCGCCTCCTCGGTGCCGGCGAACATGCCGCCGACCATCACGCAATTGGCGCCGGCCACGATGGCCTTGACGATATCCCCGGAGAAACGGATGCCACCATCGGCGATCATCGGCACGCCGGTACCTTCCAGGGCCTTGGCGACATTGAAGATGGCGGTGATCTGCGGCACACCCACACCGGCGACAATGCGTGTGGTGCAGATGGAGCCCGGGCCGATGCCGACCTTGACCGCATCCGCGCCGGCCTTGACCAGATCCAGCGCGGCCTCGGCGGTGGCGATGTTCCCGCCGATCACCTGGACCTCGGGATAGGCCTGCTTAATCCAGCGCACGCGGTCAAGCACGCCCTGTGAGTGACCGTGCGCGGTATCGACCACAATCACATCCACACCGGCATCAACCAGCGCCGCGACACGTGCCTCAGTATCGCCCCCAGTGCCCACCGCCGCGCCGACGCGCAGGCTACCATACTCATCCTTGCAGGCATTGGGGAAGTCGGTCGACTTCTGGATGTCCTTGACGGTGATCATGCCACGCAGGTGGAAATCGCCGTTGACGACCAGAATTTTCTCAATGCGGTGCTTGTGCAGCAACGCAAGCACCTCGTCACGGCTCGCGCCCTCCTGCACGGTCACCAGCTTGTCTCGCCCGGTCATGACCGTGTACACGGGGGCATCGAGATTGGTTTCGAAACGCACGTCCCGATGAGTCACGATGCCGACCAGGTTCGCACCATCCACCACCGGGAAGCCGGAGATGTTGTGCAGGCGCGCCATGGCGTTGACTTCGCGGATCGTGGTCGCCGGGGTGACGGTGATCGGGTCCTTGATCACGCCGCTCTCGTATTTCTTCACCTGGCGCACATGACGGGCCTGCTGCTCGGGCGTCATGTTCTTGTGGATGATGCCAATGCCGCCTTCCTGAGCCAGAGCGATGGCCAGACGGGCCTCGGTGACGGTGTCCATGGCCGCGGACACCAGAGGGATGTTCAGGGTAATGTTGCGCGTGATGCGCGTGGCGAGAGAGACATCCCGCGGCATGACAGTGGAGTGTGCTGGGACGAGAAGAACGTCGTCGAAGGTCAGACCTTCTTCGAGAATGCGCACCATAAGAGGGACTTTCCGCAATAAAAATTTTTGCAATTATAGGGTTTGCACCATTCCCGGTAAACTCGATCGCGTCAAGGACCAGGAGGATTCCCCGCCGAGGCCCTCTAGGCAGGCGCGAATTCCTCGGCGGTGCTGCCGCCGCAGCTGGGCGGATGCCGACCTTCCTTGGCCGCCCCCTTCGGGCAAGCCCCGATGTGTTCCGGACGAATCGGTCATGACCCGGATGACGCTAAGTCATGAGCGGTTCATCCAGAACACGGCCTTAGACAAACTACAAGACCAAGGCCCCACGGCCACCACGAGGAAAAGATGACCATGAAGTTCAACGCCCTGCTCAAGACCCTCGCCGTCGCCGGCTCCTTCGCCCTCCTGACCGCCTGTGCCACTGGCCCGGAGGGTGATGACAGTGCTGCCTACGAGACCGCGATCAAAGAGGCCAAGGCATCCCTGGCCGAGGCCAAGAAGGCCAACAACGTATGGGGCAAGACCGAGGATCACATGAAGGCCGCTGAGAAGGCCGCCTCCGAAGGGAAGTACGATGAAGCCACCAAGCTGGCCAAGCAGGTAAAGTTCGAAGCCGATATGGCGGTCAAGCAGGCCAACGAGCAAAAAAACGCCGGGCCCTACAAGAACTGATCGAGGCCCGACTCCCCCACTTCGGCGCCGGGCCCGTCCCGGCGCTTGGCTTTTCAGGGCGCGTGAACATGCCCTCGAGCTGCTAAGGAAACGCTGAATCATTCAGCGTTTCCCATTTGGGGCAGGACGCCCCAACGCGAACAACGCGTTCCGTCGTTGATTCGCGGAGTCCGTCGCGGACATGCGCCTTGATAAGACGCGCTGAAAAGATCTATCCACAGATTTTCTCAGAATTTCCATAAAAAGGGCAGGATGCCTTTTTCAACGCCCTGCTAGACTGGCGCCATGCTCACGCCACCTTCTCCCCTGACCGTCTCCTCCCTCGTCCGCGAGATCAAGACCCTGCTCGAGGGCAATTTCCCGCTCGTGCTGGTGGAGGGGGAGATTTCCAATCTCGCCCGCCCCGGCTCGGGACACCTCTATTTCACCCTCAAGGATGCCGGCGCCCAACTGCGCTGCGCGATGTTTCGCAACCGCGCGAGCCTGCTGCGCTTCCACCCGCAAGACGGGGCGCACGTCCTCGTGCGTGCGCGCATCACGGTGTACGAGCCGCGCGGCGACCTGCAGCTGGTGGTCGAACACATCGAGGAGGCCGGCCTTGGCGCCCTGCAGCGTGCCTTCGAGCAGCTTAAGCAGCGCCTCGCCGCCGAGGGGCTGTTCGAGGCCACGCGCAAGCGCCCGCTGCCTATCCTGCCCCATCGCATCGGCATCATCACCTCGCCCTCCGGCGCAGCCGTGCGCGACGTGCTGCATGTGCTCGAACACCGCTTCCCAATGATCCCACTGCGCGTCTACCCGACCAGCGTGCAGGGGGCCGGGGCAGCCGACGAGATCGTGGCGGCCCTGCGCCGGGCCAACGAGGATGGGGATTGCGATGTACTGCTGCTGGTGCGCGGTGGCGGATCGCTGGAGGATCTGTGGCCCTTCAACGAGGAACGCGTGGCGCGGGCGATCGCCGCCAGCCGCCTGCCCGTCATCAGCGGCGTGGGGCATGAAACCGACTTCACCATCGCCGATTTCGTCGCCGACGCTCGCGCCCCCACCCCCAGTGCCGCGGCGAGCCTGGCCGTGCCGGATGCCCTGGCCGTGGCCGATCAGCTGCGCGCGCTCGAGGCGCGCCTGCTGCGGCGTATGCAGGATGGTCTTGACCGCCGCGCCCAGCGGCTCGACTCGACCAGCCGTCACCTGTTCGCCCTCCACCCCAGTCTGCGACTCGAGCGCATGGGCGAACGCCTGAGTCATCTGGCAGGGCGCCTGCACCACGGCGGACGACAAGCCCTGCTCGCGCGCCAAGGCAAGCTCGGCGAGCTGGAGCTCCGCCTGATGCGCCGACACCCCGCCCAGCGGCTCCAGCGGACGGAGGCCCGCCTGGAGGCCCTGCACACGGCGATGCTCCACCGCATGGCACGGATCCTCGCCGATCACGAGGCACATCTCCACCGGCTGGCCGGCCACCTGCACGTACTCAGCCCGCTCGCCACCCTCAACCGTGGCTATGCGATCATTGAGGATGCGGAGGGAAAGACCGTGACACACGCGGCGGAACTGGCCGTGGGCGACTCGATCAGGGTGAGGATGCAGGACGGCCGGCTGGCCTGCGAGATCAGGGCGGTCGAGACGTCAGTTGGCGGCTAGGGTCGGGGTACCAGTTTCGACCCGCCCCGCCCCGGCGAAGCGCTTGCTCCAGTAGGCATCGCTCAGCGAGGTCAATTCGACACCCTTGCCCTTCGATGGGGCATGCACGAACTGGCCGTTGCCGGCATAGATGCCAACATGGGAGATGCGCGAAGAGCGCAAACGGAAGAAAACGAGATCGCCGGGGCGTAGTTCCGACTTGTCGATACGCCGGACGTGCTGGAACATATCATGCGAGGAACGCGGCAAGCGGATGCCCACACTGTTGAACGAGAAATAAACCAGACCGCTGCAATCGAAACCCTTGCCCTGGGTATCCCCGCCGGCCCGATAGGGGGTGCCACGCTGCGCCAGAGCCACCTTGAGGGCCTCCCCGGCATCCGCGCTGGCAGGCTCGGCGACAGGCACCGGGTCGCGCAGCGCAGAGGCGTCGCGCTCGGTGACCACCGAGCAGCCCGCCAGGGTTGTGATCATCGCCAACGCAAGGAGCCAGCGCGGTGCGACGGTCTTGGTCACGCGTTCCCCGTCCAATTCCATGAAACTCACCCGATTATCTCCATTCAGCCGGCAAAGGCAAGCTTCCAGCACTGGTGGATGCGCGGATTGCGGGCGAAATCACGCGGGATGGACGCCCGGCTCAGATCCTCGATGACAAGATCGCCCAAGGCCTCGTGGTCGAGCTTGAAGCGCTGCAGGTTGTTGGAGAACACCAGCAGGCCACCACGGCGCAGCAGGGACATTGCCTTGCGAATAAGCTCCACGTGGTCGCGCTGCACATCCAGGGTGACCTGCATGCGTTTGGAGGTGGAGAAAGTCGGAGGATCAAGGAAGATCAGGTCGAAGCGCTCGCGCGCCCGGGCAGCCTCGTCCAGCCAGACCAGGCAGTCGGCCCGGACCAGCCGATGCGCACCGCCCACAAGGCCGTTCAGCTCAAGGTTGCGTCGCGCCCAGTCCAGGTAGGTGCGCGACATATCGACCGAGGTGGTCGAGCGCGCGCCGCCGAGGCCCATGTGCAAGCTTGCCACCCCCGTGTAACAAAACAGGTTGAGGCAATCCTTGCCTTGGGCCCACTCACCCAGCCAGCCGCGGGTGATACGGTGGTCGAGGAACAGACCGGTGTCGAGGTAATCGGTGAAGTTCACCAGCAGGCGAGCCTTGCCCTCCCTGACCTCGTGAAAGATGCCGAATTCGGCCTGCTTCTCGTACTGGCTCTCCCCCTTCTTGCGCTCCCGCACACGCAGGAAGACCTGATTGGGTGCGACTGAAAGCACCTCGGGCAGGACGGCCATCGCCTCGCGCAGGCGTCGGCGGGCCGCCTCGGGATCGACCTTGGCCGGAGCCGCGTATTCCTGCACATTCACCCAGCGCTTGCCCGTAACATCATGGTAGAGGTCGATCGCCAGCGAATATTCGGGCATGTCGGCATCATAAACGCGGTAGCACGTCACCCCCTCGCGCGCCGCCCAGCGGCCAAGCTCCTTGAGGTTCTTGTGCAGGCGGTTCGCCACCATGCGCGCACCTTCAGACTCCGCCATGGCGGCGCAGGCACGGATCATACGCGCGGCCGAACCGTCGTCCTCGACGCGCGGGGCCAGTTTTTGATCCTCCTGCACATGGATGCGCAACAGGCGGCACTCGAGCGCACCGTTGAGCACCTCGTGCGAGCGAAAGGCACGCCAGCCCAGGTGCCAAGCCTCGGCCGCCTTCGGCAGGATCACGGCGGCCTCCCAACCCATGAGCTCCCGCCCCATGAATGCGCCCAGGGCGGCGTACAGGGCGGGCATGTTGCCCACGCTGCCTAGGCGTTCGCCGTAGGGTGGATTGGTCAGCATCAGGCCGAGGGCGGGCCGATCCTCGGGCAGGCGCAGGTTCTCGACCGCACCATGCGCCACACGGACATGTTCCACGAGCCCGGCACGCTCGAGGTTGGCGCGCACCACTGGCAGCATGCGCGCGTCCCGATCAAAGCCCAGGATGAGAGGGATGCGGCTACGCCCCTGTTCACGACGCACATGCGCCTCCTCAAGCAGGCCGCTCCAGAGGGTGGCATCATGCTGCGGCCAGTGGATCAGCGCCCAGGCCGGACGCAGAAGCCCTGGGGCCACATCACCGGCCATCCAGGCGGCCTCGATCAGCAAGGTGCCCGAGCCACACATGGGGTCGAGAAAGGCCCCACCTTCCGCCGCGATGGCCGGCCAGCCGGCGCGCCACAGCAGGCCGGCGGCCAGGGTCTCGCGCAGGGGGGCCTCACCGGCCTGATGGCGGTAGCCGCGGTGGTGCAGGGCCTCCACCCCGACCAGGTCGAGGGCGATGCGCGCCCGCCTCCCCGAAAGGTGGACATGAACGGTCTGCTCAGGCTGACGGGGATCGACCCGCGGACGAAGGCCATGGCGGGTCTGGAAGGCATCCACGATGGCGTCTTTGACCTTCTGGGCGCCAAAGCCCGTATGGCGGATGGCGGGACTCATGCCGTGGAAGCTGACCGCGAAGCTGCGCGCAGGGTCGAGCCACGCCGGCCAGTCGAGCTTGCGCACGCCGACGTAGAGGTGGTCGACATCCTCAGCCGCAAGCTCAGCGATTTCCACCAACACCCGGCTGGCCGAACGCAGCCACAGGCAGGCCCGGTAGCCGAGGGCAAGATCGCCGGAGAAGTGCACACCCGCCGGATGCTCGCGCAAGCTCTGCGCGCCCAGCTGGCGCAGCTCCTCGGCCACAACGGAGACCAGGCCCTTGGCGGCGCTGGCAAAAAAAGTCAGGGATAGAGAGGATGGGTTCACAAGAGGCCCCAAGCACGGCAAAGCGGGCATCATACCCCGCTTTGGCCGCGGCTTGACGGGATGCCCCGCCGTGGTCCATCAGATCACGTTGAACAATGACAGCCCCTGCACCTTGGCAAGGGTACTCTGGGTGGCCTGCAGCAACAGGGTCTGCTGGTTGAGCTGGGTGATGGCGGAGGCGTAGTCGGTGTCGCGCAGGGCCGAAAGGGTCGTGGTGTAGCCATACAGCTCGCCCTCATTGTCGGCACGAGCGAGGGATACCGCATTCATCGCATTGCCGACCTGCGCGCGCAGGGTGACGGCCTTGTCCAGCGCCGCGAGCATGGGGGTCAGGTCGGCCTCATTCGCTACCGGCTCGGTCCCGGTGGCCAGGGCATCAAGGGTATTGAGGAAGGTTTTGATTTCGTCCGGATTGGTGGGATCGGAGAACACCTGCCCCACCTGGAGGGTGCGCCCCTCGGCCACCTGCACATTGAGCGCGAGGCCATCCCCCGCATAGGTTTGGGGGTTGCTCGGCGGATACGGCTGGATGGTGACCTTGCTCCCCGCGAAGATGTACTCTCCCCGCTCATCCTGGGTGTTCAACAATGCACGCATCTGGTCGCGCAGCTGGCCGAATTCGTTCCGCAGGGTGTCGCGCGACACCGCATCATGCGTGCTCTTGTTGAACTCGATGGCCAGATCCCGCGCCCGACTGATCACCTCGGTCATGCCCTGCAAGGCGTTTTCCGTTTGCCCCAGACGGGCAGAGGCCGCATCGGCATTGCGCTGATACTGGGTAAGACGGCTGACACTCTGCTCTAGCGAGGTAACGGTGGTGCTCACCACAGGATCCAAGGCCGGGCTCAGCTCACGCTTGCCGTTCGAAATCTCCTGCATGGCACGGGCCATGCCGGTCTGCGCGGTCTGTATGCCGCTCAAGCCTTGCTGGAAGAAGAGGGCGGAGGAGATGCGTGCATCCATGGTTCAAACCCTCATGATGCTGCTTGCAACAGGGACTGGAACAGGTTGTCGGCCACCGAGAGTGACTTCGACAGGGCCATGTAGTGGTTCTGCAGCCGCATGAGGTGGGCCGCCTCTTCGTCGAGGTTGACGCCGACGATGGACTCGCGCCGATCACGGAGCTGCCTGACTACGATGTCCTGCGCATCCAGCGACACCTTGTTGGCGCGCGCCTGGCCCCCGAAGGCGGCCTGGGACTGAGTGAAGGCGGAGCTCAGGGATTGCGTCCCACCCACCACATCCTGGGCGCTGGCGATGGACGCCAGGGCCAGCATGTTGCGGTTGTCCCCTGCCCCACCGCCCGGCACGGCGGCGGCAATCTGGCGCGGGTCCTGGATGGCCAGGCTAAAGCTGGCCATCACGCCGCCCATGGGGCGCAGGATGACCTCGCGCGGCTGCCCCGCCCCTGGAGTCGCAGGCAGGCTGGAGGCATCGATCTTGATGCCCTCGCTGCTGGCAAGGTCGATCACCCCGGGGGTGACGGGCTGCATGGGTTGGGACTCCCCCAGGCGGTAGAGCTGCCAGCCCCCGCCCTCGTAGCGCAGGGCGAAGTCGTTGGCCTTGAGCTGGGCGACGTTGGCAATGGCGACGGTCACACCGGAGGCTGAGGGCTCGACGCGGTCGGCGCCAATGAAGGCATTGAGCGCCAGATAATTGGCAGACCCGCCACCGGGTACCGGGGCCTTGAACAGGTCACGCCCATCCGCTACCCCATCGAGGCTATCCAGCCCCTCACCCTGGCGATGGATCTCATTGACCCGCTGGGCCAGGCTAAAGGCCACCCGCCCAAGCTCGGCACGCTGGGGATCAAGGGCGTCGCGCTTGACCTGCAGCAGGCCGCCGAGTTCGCCCCCGCCAATGTATCTGCTCACATCTTGGCCATCGAAGGTGATGGCGAGCTGGGTGCCCGAGGCCATCACCCCCAGCGGCATGTTGCGGTCAGCCAAGACCAGCGGCAGGCCATTGGACAGATTGACCTGGACATTGCCTTGACCGTCTTCGTAGGTCTGGATATCCAGCTTGCTTGAGAGGTTGCGCAGCACAAGATCCCGCTCGTCCAACAGATCATTCGGCTCCTGATCGGGGAAGCGGTTGCGCATATCCAAGATGCGGCCATTGAGGTCCGCAAGCTTCTTGGTCATGCCGTTGATGTCCTGCACCGCCTGAGTGGCCCGGCGCCCTACGAGCTGATCCAAGGCAGCAAGCTGGCGGTCCAAACTTTGCACCCGCTGGGTCATGAGCGTGGCCTGCCCAAGGAAGGTGGTGCGCACAGCCACATCCGAGGGGTTGTTGGCAACATCCTGCGCTGCATTGAAGAAATCGCTCATCCAAGCGTTGAGATTGCCGGCCTGCCCGCCGATGAGATCATCCATCATCCCGAGCACATCCTGTCGTGCCGCCAGCCTGCCCTGCTCGGTCATCGCTGTTTGCAGGGTCTGCCCGAGGAATTGATCGAAGGTACGGGCGATGCCGGCAATTCGGCTGCCGCTACCAATCGCACCCTGGCCAGTCTCTTGGGCCGGACGGGTGACCAGGCTCACGGTCTGGCGCGAAAAACCTTCCGTGTAGGCGTTGGCGATATTGTGGCTGAGCACATCCAGCGCGCGCTGAACCGAGCTCAGACCGCTCACCGAAGTGCTGATGAAGTCCGCCATGGATGGCTCCTCACACGGGATTTTCTCGAGTATCGGCCAGAGAGCTCAAAACTTTAAGGCCGAACATCAACCTTGCTGGCTCAAGGGGCTGTCACGGAGGATGGCGAGAATCTTTTCGGCATAACGCGGGTCCGTGGCATAGCCTGCCTTCTGCAGCTCCTGCACAAAACGCTCGCGATCACCCGCATGTTTGAGCGCCTCGCTATAACGCGGATTGGTCGTAAGGAAGTTCACATAATCATCGAAGGCGGCAGGGATGGAGCCGTAGACGCGGAAGGATTCGTTCT
>JBMFOY010000034.1:0-15982 GCA_049969375.1 Halothiobacillaceae bacterium
CGGGTTGAGTGCTGCATCGGCCGCCCTCGTCCCCGACGTGGCCCTGCAAGGCCGCGTGGAGAACGGTTATTACCGGGTGCGCGAGGGTGAAACCTTGTGGCGCGTGGCCTACAACCTCCGTCCGCAGGGGGTGAGCACCGAACAGATGATGGCGGCTCTGCGCGAGGCCAACCCCAAAGCCTTCGCTGGCTCGGGTCGGGGCGAGACGCTCCTCTCCGGCGCGGTCCTGCGCATTCCCGATACCGATGAGATCCTCCGGACACGGGCGCGGAGGCAAGAGGCCCCTGTTACTCAAAAGGCGCCAGCCGAAGCCGTGGTACCCGCCGCCAAGGTGGTCGAGAACGTGGCCAAACCCAAGGTGACGATCGTGGCACCTGCCCAGCCGGTGTCGGCCGTCGTCGCCCCCGTGGTGGGGGAGGTGGTCAGCCCGCCCGTGACAGCCTCGGAGTCGGCGGGCGTGGCCGGCGGCGAACTCGTCCAGCTGCAGGAACAGCTCGAGGCAGCGAAGGTTGAGAAGGAGAAGCTGCTCGAGCGCCTGGGGGCGATCGAGGGGCAGACGCAGAAGATGGAAGAGCTCCTGCGTCTTAAGGACGAGCAGATCAAGCAGCTGGAGCAGCTTTTGCAGGCGGCCGCGCTTGGTTCGGAAAAGACGGCTCCGGTCGAGGTGAAGGAAGTCCAGCCGCCGGTAGCAGCGCCCTCGCAGCCCGAGGAGAAGGATGGCTTGCTGGCTACCCTGACCCAGCCGGCCGTCCTTGGCGCAGGGGGGGTGGGGGTTCTGCTTCTCGCCCTGCTGATCGGCCGTCTGCGTCGTCGTCGCGAGGAGGCGCTGGCGCAGGTCGCACCGGTGGTTCGGCCCGAGGCGCCGGCTCCGGTCGCTGAGGCCACCCCCATGGTGGCCGTTGCAGCGGCTGCTGCGGGCGGAGCCATGGCGGCGACCCTGGCGGAAGAGGAGGCTTCCGGGGCAGCGATTGATCCGGTGCAGTCGGTCCTCGAGGAAGTAGATGTCATGCAGGCCTACGGGCTGCATGACCGGGCTCGCGAGGTGCTTGACGAGGCCATTGCGCGCATGCCCGAGGCCGATGTCCTGCAGGCACGTCGTGTTCGCTTGTTCCACGAGACGGGGGCGCGGGATGAGTTCCTGCGTGCCGCCGAGGCCTACCGCACCAGGCATCCCGCCGCGGATGACCCGCATTGGGCCGCCATCCAGGCCATCGGCGTGGCAGCCTATGCTGACGCCCCCCTGTTCGGTGGCTCCGGTGTCGTCCAGCCTGAAACTTCGGGTGAGACTGTCCACGAATCTCGGGCCGAGACCGTCGCAGCGCTCCATCCTCCCTTCGTCCTGCCCGAGGCAGTAACCGCGGTCGAGCCGGCGGCCGTCATCCAGGCGGGGGATGTGGCGCTCGAATTGCCGACGGCGTCCGAATCCATCGAGACGCTCCCTGTGGAGATCGGTGCGCCGGAACAGCCCGCCCAGGAGGAGGCGAGCATCGAACCCCTGTCGCTGGAATGGCCCGCGCTCGAGCTGGGCGAGAGTAGGGAAGCCGAGGCACCCCGGGCTGTCGAGCCCGAGCTGCTCCCTGTTCTCGACCTGCAGACCCTGTCGCTCGAACCCGCCGTGGCGGAGGAGCCGTCTCCGGCGCCGGTGGCCGGAGAGGCGCCGGTTCTGCCGGAGGTGGCCAGCCCCGAGGTTCCGCCGATGTCGGCCGCGGAGGCGCCGGTCATGCCCGAGATGATGGCTGAGCTGGGCATCAGCGAGGACGACCTGATGCTGTTGGGGTTGGATACAGTCAGTCTTGAGACCGAGCCGCTGGATCTTCCCAGCCTGTTCGTGGGTGAGGCATCTCAACCCACCCCATCAATGATGACCGCGGCACCGGTGGCGGTGGAGTCTGTCGTGCCCCCCGTGCAGAGCCCCGTTGTGCAGGAGCAGGAGCAGGAGCAGGAGCAGGAGCAGGAGCGGGGATCTGCGTCCTCCGCGATCCCGGCGGCAGCCCTCGATGAGCGCTCGCTCAAGCTGGACATGGCGCAGGCCCTCATTGAACTGGGGGATCTCGAAGGGGCGCGCGGCGTGCTGGAGGAGGTCCTCTCCAGTGGGGAGGACGAGCTTTCGGCACGTGCCCGCGAGATGCTTGAGCGGACCACGCCCTGATGATGTGCGTCGTCCCCTTCCCTGCCAGCCCTCGGGCTGGCTTTTGTGTTTTTGAGTCATGAGAATCGCCCTCGGCATCGAATATCAGGGCACGCGCTACCACGGCTGGCAGAGGCAGGCCGCCGTGGACAGCATCCAGGCCCGTCTTGAGGCTGCCATTTCAAGCGTTGCGGCGCATCCGATCGAGCTGGTCTGCGCTGGACGGACCGACCGCGGGGTGCATGCGACCGTGCAGGTGGCCCACTTCGAGACCACGGCGGTGCGCGAGCCCCATGCCTGGCAGCTGGGCACCCTCGCCAACCTGCCCGAGGACATCGGGGTGCTCTGGGTGAAGCCGGTGGGGGAGGGCTTCCATGCCCGTTTCTCGGCCACGGCCCGGCAGTACCGCTACGTTATCTACAACCGCCTAAACCGTCCGGGCTTGTTGCACGGGCGGGTGACCTGGCAGCGCAAACCGCTGGATGCCGGGCTCATGCATGAGGCGGCCCAGCACCTCTTGGGCACGCACGACTTTACGAGCTTCCGCGGCAAGGACTGCCAGGCCAAAAGCCCGGTGCGCACCCTCGAATGGATCCGCGTGACTCGCGAGGGGGATTACCTCTACCTCGACGTGCGGGCCAACGCCTTCCTGCATCACATGGTGCGCAATATCGCCGGGACTCTGATGCAGGTGGGGATGGGGCTCAAGCCGCCCGAATGGGTGGCGGGGGTGCGCGACGCCTGCCAGCGCGAGGCGGCGGGATTCACCGCCCCGGCCGATGGCCTGTACCTCGTGCACGTCCAGTATCCGGAGGAGCATGGCCTGAGGCTTACGCCGCGCCTGCCGGTTTTCTACTGAGTGCGTCCGTGCTCTGTTACCATTACGATTTATGTTGCCCCCATCCCATCACCGCACCCGCATCAAGATCTGCGGCATCACCCGTCCCGAGGATGCCCTCGAGGCCGCGCGTCTTGGCGCGGATGCTGTGGGTTTCGTGCTCTATCCGCCCAGTCCGCGCGCGATCGATGCCGTGCGCGCCGCGCGCATCCGTGACGTGCTGCCGCCGTTCGTGCAGCCGGTCGCCCTGTTCATGGATCCTGTCGAGGCCGAGGTCGAGGCAGTGCTGCAGCTGATCCCCGAGGTCATGCTGCAGTTCCATGGCAGCGAAACACACGCGTTCTGCGCCTCCTTCGGGCGCCCGTATCTCAAGGCCCTGCCGATGGGGAAGGGGGGCGATCCGGTCAACGAGGCCGCCCGCCATGCGCGGGCCTGCGGCTTCTTGCTCGACAGTCATGATGCGGGCGGGATGGGCGGAACCGGCCATGCCTTCGACTGGTCGAACACACCGTCCCTGGAACGCCCCATCGTGCTCGCCGGGGGGCTGCGCCCCGAGAACGTGGGCGAGGCCGTGCGCGGGGTGCGCCCGTGGGCGGTGGATGTCAGTTCGGGCGTCGAGCGCGCCCCAGGAATCAAGGATCCCGCCAGGATGGCCGCATTCATCAACGAGGTTCGCCATGCCGATCGCAGCGATTGACTTTAACCAATACCCTGACGAGCACGGCCATTTCGGCCCCTACGGCGGCATCTTCGCCCCCGAGACCCTGATGGCGCCCCTGGAGGAGCTGGCCGAGGCTTATGCGCGGGTCAAGAACGACTCGGCCTTCCAGGCCGAGCTCGATGCCGACCTTGCGGATTATGTCGGCCGTCCGAGCCCGCTTTATCTTGCGAAGCGCATGACCGAGGAGCTTGGCGGGGCGAAGATCTACCTCAAGCGCGAGGACCTCAACCACACCGGCGCGCACAAGGTGAACAACACCATCGGCCAGGCCCTGCTGGCCAAGCGCCTGGGCAAGACGCGCATCATCGCCGAGACCGGGGCCGGCCAGCACGGCGTGGCCTCGGCCACCGTGGCCGCGCGCCTGGGGCTGGAGTGCGTGGTGTACATGGGCGCGGACGACGTGGTGCGCCAGGCGCCGAACGTGGCGCGCATGAAGATGCTCGGCGCGACCGTGGTGCCGGTCACCTCTGGCACCCGCACCCTCAAGGATGCCCTCAACGAGGCCATGCGCGACTGGGTGACGAATGTGGATAACACCTTCTACATCATCGGCACGGTCGCCGGGCCCCATCCGTACCCGATGCTGGTGCGCGACTTCCAGGCCGTGATCGGCCGCGAGGCGCGCCGCCAGATCCTGCAGAAGGAAGGCCGTCTGCCGGATGCGTTGGTGGCTTGTGTCGGTGGTGGATCCAATGCCATTGGTCTGTTCCACCCCTTCCTTGGCGATACCTCGGTCAAGCTGTTCGGTGTTGAGGCGGGGGGCAAGGGCCTTGCGAGCGGTGAGCACGCCGCGCCGCTGTGCGCCGGTCGCCCGGGCGTGCTGCACGGCAACCGTACCTACCTGATGGAGGATGAGCACGGCCAGATCATGGGCACCCACTCCATCTCCGCCGGGCTCGACTACCCGGGGGTGGGCCCCGAGCACGCCTGGCTTAAGGATACCGGCCGCGCCAACTATGTGGCGATCACCGATGACGAGGCGCTGGAGGGCTTCCGCATGCTGACCCGCACCGAGGGCATCATCCCGGCGCTGGAGTCCAGCCATGCCATTGCCTACGCGATGAAGCTCGCCCCGACCATGGATAAGGATGCGATCATCATCGTCAACCTCTCCGGTCGCGGCGACAAGGATATGAACACCATCGCCCGCATCGAAGGCTTCGAGTTCTGATCATGAGCCGTATTGCTTCCCGTTTTGCCGAACTGCGCGCGGCCAACCGCGCCGCGCTGATCCCCTACATCACCGCTGGCGACCCGCATCCAGAGCAGACGGTGGGCCTCATGCACCACCTCGTCGCCCAAGGGGCCGATCTTCTAGAGCTGGGGGTGCCGTTCTCCGACCCTATGGCCGACGGGCCGGTGATCCAGCGCGCCACCGAGCGTGCGCTGGCCCATCACGTGTCCATGCATGACGTGCTGGCCATGGTGCGCGCCTTCCGCCAGACCGACACCAGCACGCCCGTCATCCTGATGGGCTACCTCAACCCGATCGAGGTGCTGGGCTACGAAGCCTTTGCCCGCGCGGCGGCCGAGGCCGGCGTGGATGGGGTGCTGACCGTCGACATACCGCCTGAAGAGGCGACAGGCTACACCGAGGCCCTGCAGGCAGCGGGCCTCGACCGCATCTTCCTCGTCTCGCCGACCACCCCGGCGCGCCGGGTCAAGGCGATCGCGCAAAAGGGGAGTGGTTTCGTCTATTACGTCTCGCTCAAGGGGGTAACCGGCGCGAAGACCCTGGACGTGGCTGATGTGGAGCATCATCTCGCCGTCCTGCGCACCCAGATCGAGCTGCCGCTGGGCGTCGGCTTCGGTATCCGCGACGCGGTGTCCGCCGGTCAGGTCGCACGCATCGCCGATGCGGTGGTCGTGGGTTCCGCCCTCGTGCACCTGATTGAACAGCAGCAGAACGACCCGCAGGCCATGCGCCAGGCCGTGGGTGCCCTGGTGGCCGAGATGCGTGCCGCCATGAATCAGGCGCGTAGCGGAGGCGTTTGCGCATGAGCTGGATCCAGAAACTTCTCCCATCCCGCATCCGCATCGAAGGGGCAGCCAAGAAGGCCATCCCGGAGGGGCTGTGGATCAAGTGCGATGCTTGCGGCTCGGTGCTCTACAGCGCCGAGCTGGAGCGCAACCTGCAGGTGTGCCCGAAGTGCGGCCACCACATGCGCATCGGCATCCGCAAGCGCCTGGATCACTTCCTCGATCCGGAGCCGCGCGAGGAGATCGCCCCCAACCTCGAGCCGGTCGACGTGCTCAAGTTCCGTGACCAGAAGAAATACAAGGACCGTATCACCCAGGCGCAGCGCGCTACCGGCGAGAAAGACGCCTTCATCGCCATCAAGGGGCGCGTACTGGGTGTGCCGCTGATCGCCTCGGGTTTCGAGTTTGCCTACATGGGCGGCTCGATGGGCGCGGTGGTGGGCGAGAAGTTCGTTCGTGCTGCCAACCGTGCGCTGGAGGAGAAGATCCCGCTGGTCACCTTCACCGCCTCGGGCGGCGCGCGCATGCAGGAGGCCCTGTTTTCGCTGATGCAGATGGCCAAGACCTCCGCCGTGCTCACTCGCCTGTCCAAGGCCGGGGTGCCCTACATCGTGGTGCTCACCGACCCGACCATGGGCGGGGTATCGGCGAGCTTCGCCATGCTCGGGGATGTGCAGATCGCCGAGCCCAATGCCCTGATCGGCTTTGCCGGCCCGCGGGTCATCGAGCAGACGGTGCGTGAGAAGCTGCCGGAGGGTTTCCAGCGCAGTGAGTTCCTGCTCGCGCATGGGGTGGTGGACATGATTGTGCCGCGCAACGAGCAGCGCGAGACCATTGCCCGCATCGTCACCATGTTGCAGAAGCGTCCGGCCCCTGCGGCCTTTTGATCCCCCGCGCATCCTTCCATGTTCCACGCGAAGACCCTGGCCGAGTGGCTGCGCTTCCTCGAGGCCCAGCACCCCCGGGGGGAGGCGGGCATTGAGCTCAGCCTCGAGCGGGTCGGGCAGGTACTGGCGGCGATGGGGCTCTCCTCACGCCTGCCTTTCCCGGTCGTCACCGTCGCCGGGACCAATGGCAAGGGGTCCTCGGTGGCTATGCTGGAGGCCGTCCTGCGCGCCGCCGGCCACCGGGTAGGGGCCTACACCTCCCCGCATCTGTTGCGCTACAACGAGCGCGTCCGCCTGGACGGCGAGCCGGCCGCTGATGGGCTCCTGGTGCGCGGCTTCGCGCGGGTCGAGGCTGCGCGTGGCGAGGTACCGCTGACCTATTTCGAGTTCGGCACCCTCGCGGCTCTGGCCGTGCTGGTCGAGGCCCAGGTGGATGTCGCCATCCTCGAGGTCGGGATGGGCGGGCGGCTGGACGCGGTCAATGTCGTCGATGCCGATGCCGCCCTGATCACCAACGTCGCGCTCGATCACGTCGAGTGGCTGGGCCCGGACCGCGAAGCCATTGGCCGGGAGAAGGCGGGTATCCTGCGTACCGGGCAGTGGGCCGTGATGGCTGAGGCTGGGCCACCCCAGAGCGTGCTTGATCACGCCCAACAGCTTGGCCTGCGCCTGTGGCGGCGCGGCATCGACTTCGACCTTGCTCGTGGTGAGGCGGGCTGGATATGGACAGGGCCGGAGGGACGGTATGCGCTCCCGCTCCCGGCGCTGGCCGGGGCGCATCAGCTCGACAATGCCGCGGGGGTGGTGATGCTGCTCGAAGGCTTGCGCGGGCGCGTGCCCTGGACGCTCGAGCACCTGCGCGCCGGTCTGGGCACGGTCCGCCATGCGGGGCGTTTGCAATGCATGGAGCAGGCTGGGGTCCCCGTGTGGATCGACGTGGCGCACAATCCCGCGGGGGTCGAAGCCCTGGCGCGGGCCATGGGGGAGCGGCCCGCGGCTGGCCGTACCCTCGCGGTGTTCTCGGCCCTGGCCGATAAGGACGCCGTGGGGATGGCGCGTGCCCTCGCCGGGCAGGTTGATGCCTGGTACGTGGCCGGTCTGCCGGGCCCGCGCGGACGCAAGGCCGATGCCCTCGCCGATCGACTTCGGCAGGCTGGGCTGCCTGTGGCCGGAGCGTGGCCACGGCCGGCCATGGCGTATGATGCAGCCATGGACGAGGCCGGGGCGGGTGATCGGTTGCTCGTCTTCGGTTCCTTCCTGTGCGTGGCGGACATTCTCGACCACATCCATCCTTCGGATCCTGAGGCCTAACGTGGATCGTGTGTTGCTGAAGCGGCTGCTTGGAGCAGGGGTCATCGTCGCCCTGGCGGTGGTCGTGCTACCGTTCGTCCTGCAGGGGGAGGGCTACAAGGCCGCCCTGCGCACCGATATTCCCGCCCGTCCACAACCGCCCCAGCCGCTGGACACGGCCAGCCGCGAGCCTCCCGCAAAGGTGCGCGAGCTGTTGGAGCCGCCGCCCCCCCTCCCCATGGCGCAGGCTCCGGTACCCCGTACCGAGCCCGCCCAGGAGGCCGCGGACGCCGGGGTCGCCAAGCCGGTCCCCAAGCCCGCCGCACCCCCAGTGTCCGAGGCCGAGCCCGCGCCCAAGTCGGCCCCCACGCCCCAGACCACGACGGCCAAGCCCGCGTCTGAAGCCAGCAAACCCGAGGTGGTGCCCAGCGCTGCGGTCAAGCCGGCTGCCCCGTCTGCCCAGCCTCCGCTGGCGGTCGCCAAGCCTCAGTCGGGCGGGGTGTGGATGATCCAACTCGGCAGCTTTAGTGCCGAGTCGAATGCCCAGCAGTTGCGTGGCCAGGTGCAGCGCGTGGGCATTCCCTGCCAGATCGAGCCACTGGATATTGAAGGCCGCAGGGTATGGCGCGTGCGCGCTGGCCCCTTTGCCAGTCAGGCTGAGGCGGATGCGGCATTGAAACGCCTGCAGGGCGGCCTCAAACTTGGCGGCATGGTGATGCAGGTCCGTTGACCCGCTCCCACCCTCATTGTCTCGGGATCTCATGAACGACATTGCCCCTGATGACCCGCCTGTTGCGGATTTGACGCTCCATGATGGCGGTAGTGCCCGCCAGCACGATCGCAAGCTGAGCGCCCTGCGCGCGCCTCCACACTCGATGGAGGCCGAGCTGTCCGTGCTCGGTGGCCTGATGCTGGACCCTGACGCTTGGGAGCGCGTCGCCGACCGCATCACCGAGGACGATTTCTACCGCCGCGACCACCGCCTGATCTTCCGCGCGCTGCAGTCGCTCGCCGACGCCGATCAGCCGCGCGACGTGGTCACGGTGGCGGAGTGGCTGGACAAACACGCCCTGCTGGATGATGTCGGGGGCCTCGCCTACCTCGGCCGGGTGGCGGCCGACACCCCGACCGCAGCGAACATCGTTGCCTATGCCGATATCGTGCGCGAGCACGCCATCAAGCGGCAGCTGATCGAGGTCGGTACCGCCATTGCCCAAAGTGCCTATCAGCCGGAGGGGCGGGACAGCCGCCAGCTGTTGGAAGAAGCCGAGCAGATGGTGTTCAGGATTGCCGAGCAAGGCAGCCGCCAGCGCAAGGGCTTTGCCTCGATCAAGAACTTGCTCACCCAGGCGGTCGATCGCATCCAGACTTTGTACGAGCAGGACGAACCGATCACCGGCCTGCCGACTGGCTTCGACGACTTCGACACCATGACCTCGGGCCTGCAGAAAGGGGATCTTGTGATCGTGGCCGGGCGTCCGTCGATGGGCAAGACCACCTTTGCGATGAACATCGGTGAAAATGCGGCGATCCGTACCAAGAAGCCGGTCGCCGTGTTCTCCATGGAGATGCCCGGCGAGCAGCTCGCGCTGCGCATGATGTCCTCGCTCGGCCGCATCGACCAGCACCGTGTGCGCACTGGCAAGCTCGAGGACGAGGACTGGCCGCGCCTGACCTCGGCCGTGGTGATGTTGTCCGAGGCGCCGATCTTTATCGACGATACCCCGGCGCTCAGCCCGACCGAGCTGCGCGCACGCGCCCGTCGCCTGAAGAAGGAGCACGGCTTGGGGCTGATCATCATCGACTACCTGCAGCTGATGCAGGTGCCGGGCACCAGCGAAAATCGTGCCTCTGAAATCTCCGAGATTTCCCGCTCGCTCAAGGCACTGGCCAAGGAGCTGGATGTGCCGGTGATCGCCCTCTCGCAGCTCAACCGCTCGCTCGAACAGCGTCCGAACAAGCGGCCAGTGATGTCCGATCTGCGTGAATCGGGCGCGATCGAGCAGGATGCTGACCTGATCGTGTTCATTTACCGCGACGAGGTCTACCACCCGGACAGTGCGGACAAGGGGGTGGCCGAGATCATTATCGGCAAGCAGCGTAACGGCCCCATCGGCACGGTGCGCCTGACCTTCCTTGGCAAGTACACTCAGTTCGCCAATTACACCCCCGAGGTCTATTCCAGCGGGGATTACGCGTGAGCCACGCCCTCCGTGCCGCGCAGGCTCGCATCGACCTCGAGGCCCTGCGCCACAACTTTGGCGTGCTCAAGAGCGCGGCGGAGGGTGCGAAGGTCTTCCCCGCCATCAAGGCGGATGCCTACGGTCATGGCATGCTCGCCTGCGCCCAGGCCCTGCGCGATCTCGCCGACGGCTTCGTGGTGGCGACCTTGGGCGAGGCCGAGCTCCTGCGCCGTGCCGGCATCACCCAGCGGATTATGGTTCTGCAGGGCTTTGCCTCGCTGGCCGAGGCGCGGCAGGCGGCGCGCCTGATGCTGGAGCCGATCGTGCACCAGTCCTGGCAGGTCGAGCTGCTGGAGAGCGGCCATACTGGCTTGCCGCTGCGGGTCTGGCTCAAGATCGACACCGGCATGCACCGCATGGGCATCGAACCGGAACAGGTCGGTGTGCTGCATAAGCGCCTCATGGCGAGCGGTCGGCTGCGCAGTGCGCCGGGGTTCATGACCCATTTTGCTTGCGCGGATGAGCCTGATCCTGCGCCCACCCGGCGCCAGATCGAGGTCTTCCGGCGGGCCATCGAGGGCCTTGAGGGCGAGCGCAGCTTGTCCAATTCGGCCGGGCTGCTCGGCGGCTTTGATGCGGGTGGCGACGTTGTGCGTCCCGGCATCGCCCTCTATGGCGGCAACCCCTTCGTGTACGGACAGGCGGCCGACCATGGCCTGCGTCCGGTCATGACCCTCACCACGCGTCTGCTGGCGGTCAAGCAGCAGCCCGCTGGCGCGGCCATTGGCTACGGCGCCACCTGGACCTGCCCCGAGGACATGCCGGTTGGCATTGCCGCCATCGGCTATGGCGATGGCTACCCGCGGCGTACTCCGGCGGGCACGCCGGTGCTGGTCAACGGCCAGCGTGCCGCCATCATCGGGCGGGTATCGATGGACCTCATCACCCTTGATCTGCGCGGCATTGAGGCCCGCCCGGGTGATCCGGTCGAACTGTGGGGCGCCAGCTTGCCGATAGACGAGGTGGCGCGCAGCATCGGCACCATCAGCTACGACCTTGCCTGTGCCGCGGGTGCGCACGTGGCGCGTGAATATCGGGGGCAGGGGGGGGCTGTCACGGCTCCGGCTGCAGGGTGACCCGCTTTTCGCTGCGCTGGCCCTGGTTGACGATGGTCAGCTGCACTGTATCCCCCACCTTGAAGTCATCCAGGCGCGCCTGCAGCTCACGCACCGTGCTGACCGGGCGCCCCTCTACAGCAAGGATGATGTCACCGGGGACGATGAGCCCATCCCGGGTGCGGGCGGTCCCGATAAGCCCGGCCGCCTCGGCACCGGACCCTGGCGTGACGCCGAGGATTACCACTCCCTCCACGCCCAGCAGGCGGGTCAGCCGACGGTTGAGGTCCTCGTTGACCTGGATGCCGAGCGAAGGATGCAGGTAGCGCCCGTGGCGGATGAGCTGCGGGACGATGCGGTTGATCGTGTCCACGGGCACGGCAAAGCCGATCCCGGCGCTCGCCCCGCTGGGGCTGTAGATCGCCGTATTGACCCCGATCAGCCGCCCGGCCGAATCCAACAGCGGGCCGCCGGAGTTGCCCGGGTTGATCGCCGCATCAGTCTGGATCAGATGTTCCATGGTGCTGCCCGCATCGGTGGTCAGTGAGCGGTCGAGCGCGGAGACGATGCCGGTGGTGAGCGTCCAGTCGAGGCCGAAGGGGTTGCCGATGGCAAAAACCTTCTGGCCCACCCGCAGGTTGTGACTCTCGCCCAGCGGGATGGGGAAAGGATGTTGCTGGCCAAGGCCGATGCGCAGCACCGCAAGATCGTGCGCAGGGCTGGCCCCGACCAGCGAGGCCCTCAGCTGGCGGCCATCCGCCAGCCGCACCCACGCCTCGCTGGCGCCCTGGATGACATGGAAGTTGGTGACCACGTGCCCAGCGTCATCCCAGAGAAAGCCGGAGCCCGTGCCGCGCGGCACGGAGAAGATGTTGCGGGTCCAGAGGTCCTGCACCTGCTCGCGCGTGGTGATGAACACCACCGACTCGCGTGTCTTTTCGAACAGCTCGATGGTCGCCGCCTCGTCGGCGGCAAGATCACCACGCGGGGTGATGACACGGGGCTCGGCGCTCGGGGCATCGCGCCAGGGGGCGAAGGGGAGCTGCCAGAGCAGCATGGCGAGGATGAGCACAAGCAGCAGCCCGAGCAGGAAACCGCTCGGGCGGGAGGGGGATGGCGACATGGCGAGGCCCTACGCAACTAAGGAAACTCTGAAAAAATCCATCCATGGATTTTTTCAGCGCGTCTTATCAAGGCACATGTCCGCGACGGACTCCGCGAATCAACGACTGACGTTGTTGTTCGCGTTGGGGCATCCTGCCCCAAACAGGAAACGCTGAATTTTTCAGCTTTTCCAAGAAGCCTCGATTCTAGCACCTTCAAACGGGCTTTGAGGGGGCGAGGGTGATGTCTCTTTCGTTTCTCAGCCGCTGCGCGGCACTCACCATGTTGGCAAGACCCGCCTCGGTCTCCGCCCAGCCACGGGTCTTCAGCCCGCAGTCGGGGTTGACCCACAGGTTCGTAAGCGGGATGACCTCGCAGGCCTTGCGCAGCAGGCGTTCCATTTCCTCCACGCTCGGCACCCGCGGCGAGTGGATGTCCCACACCCCGGGACCGATCTCGTTGGGATAGGCGAAGGCGCCAAAGCCCTTGAGCAGTTCCATATCCGAGCGCGAGGTCTCGATGGTGATGACATCGGCATCCAGCGCGGCGATGGCGGGCAGGATGTCGTTGAATTCCGAGTAGCACATGTGGGTGTGGATCTGGGTGGCATTCGCCACCGCCGAGGCGCTGATGCGGAAGCACCGTCCGGCCCAGTCGAGGTAGTCCTGCCATTGGGCGCGACGCAGTGGCAAACCCTCGCGGAAGGCCGGCTCGTCGATCTGGATAATGCGAATACCCGCCTGTTCCAGATCGCCCACCTCGTCGCGGATAGCCAGCGCAATCTGTTCGCAGGTGACCTTGCGCGGCTGGTCGTCGCGCACGAAGGACCATTGCAGAATGGTTACAGGCCCGGTCAGCATGCCCTTCATGGGCTTCTTCGTAAGGGACTGGGCGAACGTTGTCCAGCTTACGGTCATGGGGGTGGGGCGGCTGACATCGCCAAAGATGATCGGCGGTTTGACGCAGCGTGACCCGTAGGACTGCACCCAACCGTTGCGGGTAAAGGCGAAACCGGCCAACTGCTCACCAAAATATTCCACCATGTCGTTGCGCTCCGGCTCGCCGTGGACGAGCACATCCAGGCCGAGGGCCTCCTGTTTCTGCACCACCTGGGCGATCTCCTCCTTCATGCGTGCCTCGTAGGCCGCTTGGTCCAGTTCGCCACGTTTGAAGGCGGCGCGGGCCTTGCGCAGTTCCTGGGTTTGCGGGAAGGAGCCGATGGTGGTGGTGGGGAGCAACGGCAGGCCCAGGGCCGCATGTTGCAGGCGCTGGCGCTCGGCAAAGGGGGCGGCGCGACGGTCTGCATCTTCGGGCAGGGCAGCCAGGCGTGCCGCGATCTTATCATCGTGCACACGGGGACTCGTGCGTCGGGCGGTGAGGGCGGCGCGTGCCTCGGCCAGGGCGTCATGCACGGCTTCCTCCCCCTCGCTGACGGCGCGGCGCAGCACGTTGAGCTCGTCGAGCTTCTGCCGGGCGAAGGCCAGCCAGGACTTCAACTCTGCATCCAGCCCATCCTCCGCGGCAAGGTCGATGGGCACGTGCAGCAGCGAGCAGCTTGGTGCCAGCCACAGGCGCTCGCCACGCTGCGCTGCCAGCGGTTTGAGCTTGATCAGTGCCGCATCGAGATCGGTGCGCCAGATATTGCGTCCGTCGATGATGCCGGCGGAGAGCACCTTGTGCGCGGGCAGCCAGTCAGCCACGCGGGCCAGTTCGTCTGGTGCGCGCACGGCGTCGACATGCAGGCCGTCGACCGGCAGTTGGCAGGCCAGGCGCAGGTTGTCGGCCAAGGCGCTGAAATAGGTCGTCAGCAGGATCTTGGGGCGTTCTCCCGCAAGGCGGGCATAGGCTCCCTCGAAGGCTACACGCCAGCCCTCCGGCAGGTCCAGGCCCAGGATGGGCTCATCCAGCTGCACCCATTCGACCCCTTGGCCCTTCAGGCGGGCCAGAATCTCGCCATACACCGGAAGCAGGCGATCTAGCAGCGTGAGGCGATCGAACCCTTCATGCTTTTCCTTGCCCAGCCAGAGGAAGGTCAAGGGACCAATCAGCACGGCCTTGATTGGATGCCCCAGGGTCTGCGCCTCGGCCACCTGGTCGAACAGGCGCTCGCTGGCGGGCTTGAAGTGCGTCTTAGGTGTGAATTCAGGGACCAGGTAGTGGTAGTTGGTGTCGAACCACTTGGTCATTTCCAGCGCACGCCGGTCGCCATGATCGTGGTGGGGGCCACAGCATGAGGGCGATGGGCCGTGTGCCCCGCGCGCCATGATGAAGTAGCGGGTGAGTTCATCCTCCTCCGTGAAGCCGAAGCGTGTCGGCTCGCAGCCAAGGAGCTGAATGTGGTCGAGGACGTGATCGTAGAGGGCGAAGTCGCCGACCGTGACGAAGTCCAGGCCCGCCGCCCGCTGGATCTCCCAGTGGCGGGCGCGCAGGGCGCGGGCGGTCTCGTGCAGGGCGTCGGCGCGGGTTTCGCCCCGCCAGAAGGCCTCCAGCGCGAATTTGAGCTCGCGCTTAAGACCGATGCGAGGGAAGCCGAGGGTATGGGTTGTTTTCATGACAGCACTCCGTTAATGAATGCATGACATGATCCTGTGAGGTCATTTATGATTCAAACGAATGTTTTTCATTGTTTGATGATGGTGTTTCATGATCGAGTTGCGCCACCTGCGCATGGTCCAGGCCTTGGCGGAGACGGGTTCGGTCTCGGCGGCGGCGGCCCGGGTTCATCTGACCCAATCGGCGCTATCGCACCAGCTCGGCGCATTGGAGCGCTATTTCGGCATTCCTCTGCTTGACCGCTCGCGTCGACCGCTGCGTCTGACCCCTGCGGGGGAGCGGCTGCTGCTGGCGGCGCGGCGTGTCCTGCCCGAGGTGGAGGCGGCGCGCGCCGAGCTTCTGCGCCAAGGCTCCGATCAGGCACCCGAGAACTTGCGCATCGCGGTCGAGTGCCATTCCTGTTTCGACTGGCTGATGCCGGCCATGGACGCCTACCGCGTCGAGCGGCCGGAGGCGGAGCTCGACCTAGTCGGCGGCTTCCTGCCCGAGCCCGTCGACCTGCTGCTGGAGGGGCGGGCGGATCTCGCGGTGGTGTCGCAGCCCGAGGATCGGCCAGGGATCAGCTATCTGCCGCTGTTCCGCTATGAGATTGTTACCCTGCTGGCCCCGGGGCATCCGCTGGCTGATCGCGCTTTTCTGACCGCTGCCGATTTCGCCGGGCAGACCCTGATCAGCTATCCCGTGCCGGATCAGGCGTTGGACGTGGTGCAGCGTGTCCTGCGTCCTGCGGGGGTGGTGCTGGAACGGCGGACCGCGGAGCTGACCGTCGCCATCCTCCAGCTCGTCGCCTCCCGCCGTGGCCTGGCCGCCTTGCCGCGCTGGGCGGCGCAGACACAGATCGAGCGCGGTTACGTCTTGGCGCGCAGCATCGGTCAGGAAGGACTGTGGAGTACCCTGTACGCCGCGATGCGCTCCGAGGAGGCCGAGGCCCGGGGTTCCTTTGTAGCGACCTTGCGCCGCACGGTCTTCACTACGCTGCAGGGTATTGCGCAACCATGAAGGTTGATTGTGCTACTCGGGAATTTGCCTGCGCTCTATGCTATAAACGCGCAGGAAGCCGTTCCCATTCATTCCAAGGAGATCCGACATGGCCTTCGTTCTGCCCGAACTGACCTATGCCTATGATGCGCTGGAGAAGTCGATCGACGCCCGCACCATGGAGATCCACCACACCAAGCACCAC
>JBMFOY010000035.1:0-15497 GCA_049969375.1 Halothiobacillaceae bacterium
AGGAAACGCTGAAAAAATCCATCCATGGATTTTTTTCAGCGCGTCTTATCAAGGCACATGTCCGCGACGCGCTCCGCAGATCCATCCATGGCTTGCCTGACCAGGATCAGAAGTTCGCCTGCTCAGCCTCGGTGTAGGCGAGGCTGGTGTAATTGCCGATGTTCTCGTTGAAGCCCTTGGTCTGGGAGGCCCACTTCTTCACCCGCGGGTCGACCAACACCATGCTCTTGGCCTCTTCGAGCGGTTTGCCCTGCTTGATGGCCTCGACACAGGCACCGTAGATGCCCTCGAATAGCTCACGATTGTTCTTGAGCACATCCGGCCCCGGCTGGCCGTGGCCTGGCAGCCAGAGCTTGGGCTTGATCTTCTGCAGCTCATCCATGGTCTTGAAAGTGCCAAGGTAGGAGCCGTCCTCCATGAAGGCGATGCGGCGTTCCATGGCCACGTCGCCGACGTGGACGATCCTGTCCTCGACGATCTCAAAACAGACATCCGCCGGGGTGTGCGCCTTGCCGTAATGGTGGCAGCGAATGGTCACGTCGCCATAGTTGAATACGTCGCCGTGCTTGATGTCCTTGTTCGGCGGGGTAACGATGGTGCCGAGGGTAGCGTTGTCGGTGGAGCGCTCCATCAGGTGCTGCCAGAACTCACCCTGGCCGGTCTTGATCGCCGAGGTGGTCAGCGGATGGGCGTAGATGGGGATGTCCTTGTAGGCCTCGACGAAGGCGTGATTACCCAGCCAGTGGTCACCGTGGTAGTGGGTGTTGAACACGGCGATGACCGGCTTGTCGGTCACCTTCCGGATCTGGCGGAGGGCCATCTCGCCGATCTGCACCGAGGCCCCCGAGTCGAGGATCACCACCCCCTTTTGGGTCACCACGAAGGTGATGTTACTCATCATCCCCTGGTTCTTCGGGTTGGGGAAACCGTCCGGCGCGATCACCACATAGGTGTGCTTGCCGAGCTTCTTGGCTGGGATGTCCGGCACCGGCGGTCCCTTGACCACCATCTCCATCTCTTTGGCAAAGACCTGCAGAGGAGCCAGGGTGGGGAGGCTAAGGGTCCCCAGGGCAGCTGCGCTGGCCACCGCGCGCAGGAAGGCGCGGCGCTGCGGGTCGGCTGAATGGTGTTCGGCTGAATGGTGTTCTGACATATCCCTCTCCTCCCGAATCGTCGTTCGTTTTCGTCGTGCCATTCTAGGGTGTGGGAGGCGCGTGAACAGGACAAGTTTCTTATCGAATATACAGTCTTTCTTATAAACAGGTGGGCAAGCCCAAGCATCCAGCCAAGGTGCTTGTCATGTCATGAAGAGTGGTTATCATGTTGCGTTACTTTATAACGTAATGATAAGCAGTCATGTTGATCGTCCAACGTTTCGCTCTCGCAGCAGTCAGTGGCCTTTGCCTTGGAGCTGCACTTGCAGATGAACTGAAGGTCACGCCCATGGCCGTCATCGACGCCGTGGTCTATGGTGATGATACCGATGGCCGCGGCACGGAATACCTCCAGAACGCCAACGGCATCTTTAATGTCCACAGCCACCATGGCGGCGGCCACAGCCATGGCGGCGGCCTGGATCGTGGGTTGAACCTGCGCGGGGTGGAGTTGGGGCTGCGCGCCGAATGGGAGGGGGTGCTCGATGGCGCCTTCCGCTTCGCCACCGACGGCAAGGCCGGTGAGCTGGAGGAGTTCTGGCTACGTACGGACTTTTTACCTGCCGGGCTTAGGCTCAAGGGCGGACGCTTCTACAGCGACGTGGGCCAGCAGAACAACCTGCACCCGCATGAGTGGGACTTCGTCGATCAGGCCCTGCCCTACCAGATGCTGTTTGCCGGTGGCCTGCGCGGCAACGGCCTCCAGTTCGACTGGTCGCCCAGGCTGCCCTTCGACCTTCGCCTGGGGGTGGAGGCGATCTCGGGCGGCAATGAAGGGGTCGCCGCCTATGTCGGCCCCACGCAGGGCTACCCCACCACCACCGGCAAGCGCATCGACGTGCCCTTCGAGGGCGACAAGGACTGGCCGCGGGTGTGGACGACGTTCCTCAAGTCCGGTTTCAAGCCGGCCGAGGGGCATCACATCTATGGCGGCCTGTCCTACATCAAGGGACGCCAGCACCAGGAGTTACACACCTACCACCCCGGCATCAACGACGCCGACCACGCCCTGGAGGGGGAGACCTGGACCGCCGGTCTGGACCTCGGCTACCACCGGCATGCCGGAGGCAGGCAGGGTGAGGGGGACTTCAAGCTCTCGGCCGAGTATTACTACCAGAGCAAGGATTTGACCCTGACCTACCACGACACCAAGCCCTGGAACATCGGCATGCCGCGCGAGCTGCACGTGGACGCCTTCGTCGTCCAGGCACTCTACGGCATCGCCCCGCGCTGGGAGGTGGGCCTGCGCTACGATCTCGCCGGCCACACTCACGAGGCGGTGCGCAGCGGCTCGCCGCTCTACTGCCTGCCGCCCTATCAGAACAAGCCCTGCCCGCGCCAGACCAGCGAATTCGAGGAGATGAACCGCTGGAGCGCGGTAGCCACTTGGCGCATCGATGCGCGGCAGACACTGCGCCTGCAACTCTCCCGCGCGCACGTCCCGGTGGCCGAGGACGTGGATGGCGATGGCCGGTTTGATGCTGTGCGCAAGTCGTTCAACCAAGTCTTCCTGCAATACCAGCTCATGCTCGGGGGCGCTCCCGCGCACCACGATCATGGGCATTAACAAGCAAGTGCCGCTGAAAAAACCTTTCAGCGGCCTGCCAAACGCCGGGTAGGGAAACGCTGAATCATTCAGCGTTTCTCGTTTGGGGCAGGATGCCCCAACGCGAACAACGCGTTCCGTCGTTGATTCGCGGAGTCCGTCGCGGACATGCGCCTTGATAAGACGATCTGAAAAAATCCACGGATGGATTTTTTCAGCGTTTCCGTAGGAGCGGCGCCCCCGCCGCGATAAAAGCGACCTCAAACGGGCTATCGGCCCGAGGGCGGGCCTCCTACAGTCCAACAGAAGGTTTTTTCAACATCCTGCAAAGAGCCAAGGCTTTACCGCTGGCCACCAATCCGCCAAGCTAGGCGCATGTCGCACTGCCCCCATCATGACCACTGCCTGGCCCACGCCCTGAACCAGGCGGAAACTCTGTGCCAGAATCACGGCGCCCGCCTGACGCCCTTGCGCCGCCGCGTGCTGGAGCTGATCTGGGCCAGCCACGAAGCGGTCAAGGCCTATGACATCCTCAGCCGACTCTCCACCGAGGACCACACGGTCAAGCCCCCCACCGTCTACCGCGCGCTCGACTTCCTGCTCGAACAGGGCCTCGTCCACCGCGTAGACAGCCTCAATGCCTTCGTCGGCTGCTCCCACCCGGACGAGCCGCACGAGGCCCGCCTGCTGATCTGCACCCGCTGCGGCCGGGTCGATGAACTGGCAACCCCCGAGCTGGACGACGCCATCGCCCGCGCCCTCGCCCCCACCGGATTCCAACCCACCCGTGCACGCCTGGAGATTCACGGCCTGTGCGCGGACTGCACAAAGAAGACCTCATGAGCACCGACCCCAAGCAACTCGCCCAGCAGATCGAACAGTGGCGCGAGGACAACCGGATCGAGACCACCCTCGCCGGTCAGCCGATGCGCTTTCTCACCACCTGGGGCCTGTTCTCCCCACGTGAGATCGACAGCGGCAGCTGGCTTTTGCTCAAGCAGTTCGAGGACGGTCAGATTGAGCTCAACCCCAGCGACGACATCCTCGACCTTGGCTGCGGCTACGGCCCTTTGGGCCTCACCCTCGCCCGCCTCGCTCCACAAGGCAAAACGCTCCTGGTGGACAAGGACTTCGTGGCGGTGGAGTACACCAAGAAGAACATTGAGATCAACCGCATCCAGAACGCCGAGGCCATGCTCAGCAATGGCCTGGCGCACATTCCTAAAGATCGCCGTTTCGATGCCATCGTCTCCAACGTCCCGGCCAAGGTCGGCAAGGAGATGCTCTACATCATGCTGGACGACGCCCGTGCCCGACTGAAGCCCGGCGGCCGCATCGTGCTCGTCACCATCTCCGGCCTGCGCGAATTCTTCAAACGCACCCTGGTGGAGATGTTCGGCAACTATGACAAAGTAAAACAGGGCAAGGACTACACTGTAAGCCTGGCCATCAAGCAGAAGTGAGGTGACGCATGGAACACAGCTTCCACCCCCTGAGCGAACTCTTTGCCCAGCTGGGCCTGCCGAATGATGCAGCGGCCATCGAGGCTTTCGTCGCCCGGCACCGCCCGCTGGCCCATGACCTCGCCCTGACGGACGCCCCGTTTTGGAGTGAGTCACAAAGGCAGTTCCTACGCGAGTCCATCGATCAGGATGCGGACTGGGCGGAGGCAGTGGATCATCTCGACGCCCTGCTGCGCTGAGCCCCCACGACCCCATCCGCTTACGAATGTCCCACGCACCTGTTCTGGTCTTCGACTCCGGCATCGGCGGGCTCACCGTGCTGCGCGAGGCACGGGTGCTGATGCCAGAGCGCAACTTCATCTATGTGGCGGATGACGCCGGCTTCCCCTACGGGAGCTGGAAGGAGGAGCCCCTCAAGGCGCGCATCCTCGGCCTGTTCACACGGCTACTCGAAACCCATGCTCCGGAGGCCGTGATCATTGCCTGCAACACCGCCTTCACCCTAGCCGGCGCCGATCTGCGCGCGGCCTTCCCCGGGACGCGTTTCATCGGCACCGTGCCGGCCATCAAGCCTGCCGCAGAGCGCACGCGCTCAGGCCTCGTGTCCGTGCTAGCCACGCCCGGAACCATCCGGCGGGCCTACACACAGGAGCTGATCGAGACCTACGCCGGGGGCCATCATGTGCACCTCGTCGGCTCGGATCATCTGGCCCGCATGGCCGAAGCCTATATCCGCGGCGAGCCCATCGATGATGAGGCCGTGCGGGCGGAGATCGCCCCCTGTTTCGTCGAACAGGACGGCCGCCGGACCGATATCGTGGTGCTGGCCTGCACCCACTATCCCTTCCTTGCCCATATGTTCCGCCGCCTGGCCCCCTGGCCGGTGGACTGGCTGGACCCAGCGGAGGCCATTGCCCGCCAGGCTCGGCGCGTGGTGCCGCTGCTTATGGATGCCGTCGAACCAGCAGGCGAGGACCTCGCCGTATTCACCTCCGGCCAGCCGGATTTTGCCACCCGGCGCCTGATGCAGGGCTTCGGACTGCGTGTGACATAAACTGCCGCCCCCACTGCGCCGCCTGCTGCATTGCCCCCTCCATCAGCAGCCCGATCCCCGGCATGCCTGACGGCAAGCCCGCTGCGATCCGCTGTGTCCAGCTCGGGAAACTCTGAAAAAATCCATCCATGGATTTTTTCAGCTCATCTCGTCGCGGCACATGTCCGCAACGGCCTCCGTGAATCAACGACTGAACGCGTTGTTCGCGTTGGGGCGTCCTGCCCCAAACGGGAAACGCTGAATCATTCAGCGTTTCCCTCGACGAGGCGGACCGCTGCATGATCTTTGGGCGGCCGGAGCGCCCGGCCGTCTGCAGTTCGCTCAAGCCCGCTGAAGAGATGTGCGGAGACGGCCGCGAGCACGCCCTGCACTGGCTGAGCTGGCTCGAAGCACACACCGCCCCCCGATCCAGGTAGAATGTCGGCCATCCTGTGCCTGGGACGCCGCCATGACCTCCGCCCTCTTCGACTCCCACATCCCGAACCTCCCCCTGATCCATCGCGGCAAGGTGCGCGACATCTACGGCGTGGATGGCAAGCATCTGCTGATCGTCACCACCGACCGCCTCTCCGCCTTCGACGTGATCCTGCCCACCCCCATCCCGGGCAAGGGCGAGGTCCTCACCCAGACCGCCCTGTTCTGGTTCAAGCGCTTCGAGAAGCTGATCCCCAACCACCTGGCGACCGATCTCACCCTCGAGGACGTGATCCCGGATGCCCAGCTTCGCGCGATGCTCGCCCCACGGACCATGCTGGTGAAGAAGCTCAAGGCGCTGCCGATCGAGGCCATCGCGCGCGGCTACCTGATCGGCTCCGGCTGGAAGGACTACCAGACCACAGGCAAGGTATGCGGCATCCCCCTGCCCGCAGGGCTGAGGCTAGCCGACAAGCTGCCGGAGCCGATCTACACCCCCTCCAGCAAGGCCGCCGTGGGCGAGCACGATGAGAACATCGACTTCGACACCACCGTCAGACTGGTCGGCCCCAAGCTCGCCGAACAGGTGCGCGACATGACCCTGCGCATCTACAAGGAAGCAGCCGACTATGCCCTGCAGCGCGGCATCATCATCGCCGACACCAAGTTCGAATTCGGCGTGGACGAGCACGGTACCCTGCACCTGATCGACGAGGTGCTCACCCCCGACTCCTCGCGCTTCTGGCCTCTTGATACCTACGCCCCCGGTAAAAGCCCGGAGAGCTTCGACAAGCAATTCGTGCGCGACTGGCTGGAAACCCTGGACTGGGACAAGACACCGCCCGGACCGGAGCTCCCCGCCGAGATCGTCGAGCGCACCGCAAGCAAGTACCGCGAGGCCCTGCAGCGCCTGACCGCGTAAGGAACCCACCATGTGTGACAACCACACCCCGATCGACAAGCTGGTGGAGGGCTTCAAGCACTTCCACCGCGAGCACTTTGAGCGCAAAGACCCGTACTACCAGGCCCTGGTGCGCGAAGGCCAGCACCCACGCGTGCTGTTCCTCGCCTGTTCCGATTCACGGGTCGACCCGGCCATCGTGTTCGGCACCCAGCCGGGCGATTTGTTCATCATCCGCAACGTCGCCAACATCGTCCCGCCGTACGAAACCAACACCGGACAGCACGGCGTGAGCGCGGCCATCGAATACGCCGTGGACGTGCTTAAGGTCGAGCACATCATCATCAACGGCCACTCCCAGTGCGGTGGCATCCGCGCCCTCTGCGAACGCCCCCATGATGCCCGCATCGACAGCCCGAGCCTGGTCGGCCGCTGGCTTGCCCTGGCCCGCCCGGCCTATGAGCGCGCGCGCGCGGATTACCCGGAGGCCGACATGGATCGCCTGGCCCTGGAGTGCGAGAAGGACTCCATCCTCGCCTCGCTCGACAACCTCATGACCTTCCCCATGGTGAAAGCGCGGGTCGAGGCAGGGACGCTCAAGCTGCATGGCTGGCACTTCGACATGGCGCGCGGCGTGCTGCAGGCCTGGAACCCGCAGAGCGGACGTTTCGAGGTCCTCAGCGGCTGATGGTGACGGGCCTGTTCATCACCGCCACCGACACCGGCGCGGGCAAGACCTTCGTCACCCGTCGTCTCGTCGAGGCCCTGACGATGCAAGGCTGCAAGGTAGCGATACGCAAGCCAGCCGAGTCCGGCTGCCCCGAGATCGACGGTCGGCTCGTCCCGCAGGATGCCGAGGCCCTGCGCCGGGCCGCCGGCAGCTGGGAGCCGCTCGAGGCCGTCTGTCCATACCCCCTGCGCGACCCACTCAGCCCACCGCGCGCTGCTCGGCGCATGAAGCAGAAGCTGTTCCTCGACGCACTGGCTGCGGCCTGCGCCATGCCGGAGGATGCGAATCTGCTGGTCGTCGAGGGCGCCGGCGGGCTGTTCGCCCCTCTGGCCGAGGACGCCCTCAATGCCGACCTCGCTCGCGTCCTGAACCTTCCGGTGCTGCTGGTTGTGCCCGACCGCCTGGGCGCCATCAACCAGGCCCTGCTCGGCATCCACGCCATCACCCACTATGGTCTCAAACTCGCCGGGGTCGTTCTCAACCAGCTCGAGCCAGAACGGCCGCGCGGCATGGACAACCTCGCTGACCTACGCGAGTGGACCGGCGCGCCCCTCTTCACCCTGCCGCATGGGGCCGACCGTGCGGCCGTTCAAGCGCTCCTGCGCCTGCCCCTCACCTCCTGAGATCCTGACGCGGCAGGATGCCGCACGCAGGCCGCCAGACCACACGTTCCAAGGGAAAATCCGGGTTCAAGGCGCTGGGGCGAAGGCCGCCCCTTGTCGGGATGGCTGCCCCATCTCCGTGCAGCGGATTCCCGAGACCCAGGCACAAAAAAAGCGGCCCAAAGGCCGCTTCTTGGAGTGCGGGACAACGCCCAGCGATTAGGGAAACGCTGAATCATTCAGCGTTTCCCGTTTGGGGCAGGACGCCCCAGCGCGAACAACGCGTTCGGTCGCTGATTCGCGGAGTCCGTCGCGGACATGCGCCGCGACGAGACGAGTTGAAAAAATCCATGGATGGATTTTTTCAGAGCTTCCTTAGTTGACTTGCTGCTTGAGCGAGCCCGATTCGTAACGCTTGCGCATGTCGTCCAGGGAGATCGGCTTGATCTTGGAGGCCATACCCGCGGAACCGAAGGCCTCGAAGCGGGCCTGGCAGATGCCGGCCATCGCCTTGGTGGCCTCTTTGAGGAACTTGCGCGGGTCGAAGTTGGACGGGTTGTCGTGCAGGTGCTTGCGGATGGCACCGGTGGAGGCCATGCGCAGATCGGTGTCGATGTTCACCTTGCGCACGCCGTGCTTGATGCCCTCAACGATTTCGTCGACTGGCACACCATAGGTCTGACCCATATCGCCGCCGTAGTTGTTGATGATGGCCAGCCAGTCTTCCGGTACGGAGGACGAGCCGTGCATGACCAAGTGCACGCCCGGAATGCGGGCATGGATTTCCTTGACGCGGTCGATGCGCAGGACCTTGCCGGTGGGCTTCTGGGTGAACTTGTAGGCGCCGTGGGAGGTGCCGATGGCGATCGCCAGGGCGTCAACGTCGGTGTCACGTACGAACTGGGCGGCCTCTTCCGGATCGGTCAGCAGCATGGAGTGGTCCAGCTCGCCTTCCGCACCGTGGCCGTCTTCCTCGCCCATCTTGCCGGTCTCGAGGGACCCCAGGCAGCCCAGCTCGCCCTCGACGGACACACCACCGGTGTGAGCCATCTCGACGACCTTGCGGGTGATGCCGGCGTTGTACTCGTAGGAAGCCGGGGTCTTCATGTCGGGCATCAGGGAACCGTCCATCATCACGGAGCTGAAGCCGGACTGGATGGCGCGCAGGCACACGCCGAGGTCGGAACCGTGATCCTGGTGCATGACGATGGGGATGTGCGGGTACATCTCGACCGCAGCAGCCACCAGGTGGCGCAGGAACGGCTCGCCCGCGTAGGAGCGCGCACCGGCGGAGCCTTGCAGGATCACCGGGCTGTCGACCTTATCGGCGGCCTGCATGATCGCGTGGATCTGCTCCATGTTGTTGACGTTGAAGGCCGGCATGCCATAGCCGTTCTCGGCGGCATGGTCCAGCAGCTGACGCAGGGAGATCAGTGCCATGTGCGTTCTCCTGTTAGGGGTTCAAGTGAAGTGGAATCGTTGCAAGCGGCATAGCCGCTCGAGTGTATCGCAAGCCTGCGGGGAAGCACACTGGGCGGCCTCCCCTTGACCTCATTCAGTACCGGGACGGATGACCTCGCCAACGCGCACGATCTTCATCGCATTCGTGCCGCCCATTTCGCCCATCAGGTCACCCTTGGTGATGATGACCAGATCGCCATCCTCAAGAATCTCGCGACGGCGCAACTCGGCCACCACCATGCGGTTGACCTCGGCATGATCGGTGGTCTCATAGGGGAAATGGATCGGCACCACCCCACGGTAGAGTGCGGCGCGGCGAGCGGTGGCCTCATGCCGGGTGAAGGCGTAGATCGGGATGGCGGAGTTCACGCGCGACATCCACAGGGCGGTGGAGCCCGACTCGGTCAGAGACACCAGAGCGCGCACGGCCATATGGTTGGCGGCGTACATGGCCGACATGGCAATGGTCTCGTCCACGCGCTCGAAGCGGGTATCGAGCGGCGGAACGTTCATCTTCGCCTGAATCTGGCTCTCGGCGCGGGCGCAGATGTGGGCCATGGTGGCCACCACCTTCGCGGGGTATTTGCCGGAGGCGGTTTCACCGGAGAGCATCACCGCATCAGTGCCATCCAGTACCGCGTTGGCAACGTCGAACACCTCCGCCCGAGTTGGGATCGGGTTGGTGATCATGGTCTCCATCATCTGCGTGGCGGTGATGACCGCACGCTTGGCATCCCGCGCCTTGCGGATAAACTCCTTCTGCACGGCAGGAAGTTCGGCGTCGCCGATCTCCACGCCGAGATCGCCGCGGGCAATCATGATGGCATCGGAGGCCTCGATGATCTCGTCGATGCGCTGCACGGCCTCGGCGCGCTCAACCTTGGCCACGATGCTGGCCTGGGAACCGGCCGCCTTCAGCAGGCTGCGCGCCTCGTGCAGGTCGGCCGCGCTGCGCGGGAAGGACACAGCGATGTAATCGACGCCGATCTCGGCGGCGGTCTTGATGTCGGCGCGATCCTTGGCGGTGATGGCAGGGGCGGACAGGCCACCGCCCTGGCGGTTGATGCCCTTGTTGTTGGACAACACGCCGCCGACCACCGTGGTGCAGTGGATCTCGCTGCCGGTCACACGCTCAACCTTAAATACCAAACGCCCGTCATCCAACAACAGGGTGTCGCCCTCGCGCACGTCGTCCACGAGCTGTTTGTAGGTCAGGCCCACGCGCTCCTGATCGCCATCCTCTTTACCCAGGGCGGAATCGAAGATGAAGGGGGCGCCGTCCTCAAGAAAGATCTTTCCTTCCTTGAAGCGGTCGATGCGGATCTTCGGCCCCTGCAGGTCGCCGAGGATGGCGACATGCCGACCGAGCCGGGTCGCCGCCTCACGCACCATGCGGGCGCGATTCATGTGGTCTTCACGCTGGCCGTGGGAGAAGTTCAGGCGAACCACATCCACGCCATTGCGGATAAGATCTTCAATGACCTTGGGACTGTCGGTGGACGGCCCCAGGGTGGCAACAATCTTGGTGCGTCGCTTCACGCGTATACAACTCTCAGATTGGGAGTGAAGGCCGTCCTTGGCCAGACATCAGGGATCAACCCTTGGCGCGCTCTTCCAGGATCGCGACCGCCGGCAGGACCTTGCCCTCGAGGAATTCGAGGAAGGCGCCGCCACCGGTGGAGATGTAGCTGACCTTGTCGGCGATGCCGTACTTATCGACCGCCGCCAGGGTGTCGCCACCACCGGCGATGGAGAAGGCCTTGGATTCGGCGATCGCCATGGCCAGGGTCTTGGTGCCGTTACCAAACTGGTCGAACTCGAACACGCCGACCGGACCGTTCCAGACGATGGTGCCGGCGGCCTTGAGACTGTCGGCCAGCATCTGCGCGGTCTTGGGGCCGATGTCGAGGATCATGTCGTCAGCGGCCACATCCTTGACGTCCTTGACGGTGGCCTCGGCGGTGGGAGAGAACTCCTTGGCGCAAACCACGTCGACCGGGACCGGCACGCTGGCGCCACGGGCGGCCATCTTGTCCATGATCTTCTTGGCCTCTGGCACCAGATCCGGCTCGGCCAGCGACTTGCCGATCGGCAGACCGGCGGCCAGCATGAAGGTGTTGGCGATGCCTCCGCCGACGATCAGGCTATCGACCTTCTCGGACATGGAGTCGAGGATGGTCAGCTTGGTGGAGACCTTGGAGCCAGCGACGATCGCGGCCAGCGGACGGGCCGGGGCCTGCAGGGCCTTGCCCAGGGCCTCGAGTTCAGCCGCCAGCAGCGGACCGGCGCAGGCAATCGGGGCGTACTTGGCCACACCATGAGTGGAGGCCTCGGCACGGTGGGCGGTGCCGAAGGCGTCCATCACGAACACGTCGCACAGGGCGGCGTACTTCTTGGCCAGATCGTCGGCGTTCTTCTTCTCGCCCACGTTGAAGCGGACGTTCTCGAACAGCACGACCTCGCCCGCGCCGACTTCGACGCCGTCAAGGTAGTCCTTGACCAGGCGCACCGGCTTGCCCAGCAGCTTGCTCATGTGCTCGGCGACCGGCTGGATGGAATTCTCCTCGCTGTACTCGCCCTCGGTCGGACGGCCCAGGTGCGACATGACCATGACCTTGGCGCCGGCCTTCAGCGCGTGCTCGATGGTCGGCAGAGTGGCGCGGATGCGGACATCCGAGGTGACCTTGCCGTCCTTGACGGGGACGTTGAGGTCGGCACGGATCAGGACGCGCTTACCGGCCAGATCGAGATCGGTCATCTTGATGACGGACATGTCGTTCTCCCTCCTTAATACGGGCAAAGACGTGGAAACAATCGGTTAAGCCCACAGGGCTTAACCGATGGCTCCCGGGATGGAAAAAAGGGGGAGCGTGCTCCCCCTCTTCATCCCTGCGGATTACTGAGCGATATGGCGAACCATGCGCATCAGGTTGCAGGTGTAGCCGTACTCGTTGTCGTACCAGGCGACCAACTTGACGAAGGTCGGGTCGAGCATGATGCCGGCGGTGGCGTCGAATACAGACGGGGCGCTTACGCCGCGGAAGTCGGTGGAGACGACCGCGTCCTCAGTGTAGCCCAGCACGCCCTTCAGTTCGCCTTCGGAGGCTGCCTTCATGGCGGCACAGATGTCCGCGTAGGTGGCTTCTTTGTTCAGCTCGACGGTCAGGTCAACAACAGACACGTCAGAGGTCGGAACGCGGAAGGCCATACCGGTCAGCTTGCCCTTGAGCTCCGGCAGCACCACGCCCACGGCCTTGGCAGCACCGGTGGAGGACGGGATGATGTTCTCCAGGATGCCACGACCGCCGCGCCAGTCCTTGGAGGACGGACCATCGACGGTCTTCTGGGTGGCGGTGGCGGCGTGCACGGTGGTCATCAGGCCACGCTTGATGCCGAAGTTGTCATGCAGCACCTTGGCCATCGGCGCCAAACCGTTGGTGGTGCAGGAGGCGGCAGAGATGATGGCCTGGCCGGCGTAGGTGGTATGGTTCACGCCGTAGACGAACATTGGGGTGGCATCCTTGGAGGGGGCGGACTGGACCACCTTCTTGGCGCCGGCCTTGATGTGGGCCTGGCAGGACTCTTCGGTCAGGAAGAAACCGGTGGACTCGACGACCACATCAACACCCACTTCACCCCAATTGAGATTGGCTGGGTCACGCTCAGCGGTCAGGCGGATCTTCTTGCCGTTGACAACCATGTAGTTGCCTTCGACGGAGACGTCGCCCTTGAAGCGGCCGTGCACGGAGTCATGCTTGAGCATGTAGGCCAGGTAGTCCGGCTCGAGCAGGTCGTTGATCGCGACGATCTCGATTTCCGGGAAGTCCTGGGCAGCGGCACGGAACACCATGCGACCGATGCGGCCGAAGCCGTTGATACCAACGCGGATTGCCATTTTTACTTGCTCCTGTGACGGATCATTGGAATTGTTACACGGTCGGCCAGCACAAGGCTGGCCGACCGCTCGAGCGACTGGATTAGGCCAGCACGGACTCGCAGGTCTTGACCACGTTCTCGACGGTGAAGCCGAAGTGCTTGAACAGCTCGCCCGCCGGCGCGGATTCGCCGAAGGTGTCGATGCCGACCACGGCGCCGTCCAGGCCGACGTACTTGGCCCAGAAGGCGGTCACGCCGGCTTCGACCGCCACGCGCGGAACGCCCGGGATCAGCACGGAGTCACGATAGGCCTGATCCTGGGTATCGAACACGCAGGTGGACGGCATGGAGACGACGCGGATCTTCTTGCCCTTGCCTTCCAGCACCTCAGCGGCGTTCATGGCGAGCTCCACCTCGGAGCCGGTGGCAATGATGATCAGGTCCGGCTTGCCGACGGCATCCTTCAGCACGTAGCCGCCTTTCTCGATCAGCTTGACCTGCTCGGGGGTACGCACCATCGGCTTAAGGTTCTGGCGCGAGAACACCAGCGCGGTGGGGCCATCCTTGCGCAGCATGGCCATCTTCCAGGACACGGCGGATTCGATCGCATCACAGGCACGCCAGGTGTGGAAGCGCGGGATCATGCGCATGGTGGCGAGTTGCTCGATGGGCTGATGGGTCGGGCCATCCTCGCCCAGACCGATGGAGTCGTGGGTGTAGACGTAGATGGTCGGGATCTTCATCAGGGCGGACATGCGCAGGGCGTTGCGCATGAACTCCATGAACATCAGGAAGGTGCCACCGTAGACCTTGAAACCACCGTGCAGGACCATGCCGTTCATCATGTGGGCCATGCCGAACTCACGCACGCCCCAGGAGATGTAGTTGCCGTTGGCGTTGTCATGGTTGACCTTGATGGTACCGGACCAGTTGGTCAGATTGGAGCCGGTCAGGTCGGCGGAACCGCCGAACAGCTCGGGCACGACCGGGCCCATAGCCTCAATGGTGTTCTGCGAGGCCTTGCGGGAGGCGATGTTCGGCATCTCCGCCTGGACCTTGGCGATGAACTTGTCCATCTCGGCGACAAAGTTGGCCGGCAGTTCACCGGACATGCGACGGGTGAACTCGGCGGCGAGCTCCGGGTACTCGGCGGCGTAGGCGTCGAAGCGCGCCTGCCACTCCGCCTCGTCCTTCGCACCCTTCGCGCGATGATCCCAGCCATCGTAGATCTCCTGCGGGATCACGAACGGCTCGTGCGGCCACTTGAGGAATTCACGCGCGGCGGCGATCTCGGCCTCGCCCAGCGGAGCACCGTGGCAGTCGTGGCTGCCGCACAGATTAGGCGAACCGTAGCCGATGATGGTGCGGGTGCAGATCAGGGACGGCTTGTCGGTGACGGCCTTGGCGGCACGGATGGCGGCATCGACCGCTTCGGGGTCGTGACCATCGACGTTGCGGATGACGTGCCAGTTGTAGGACTCGAAACGTCCGGCGACGTCGCGCTCCATCCAGTCGCTGATGTGACCATCGATGGAGATGTCGTTGTCATCCCAGAAGGCGATCAGCTTGCCGAGCCCCAAGGTGCCGGCCATGGCGCAGGCCTCGTGGGACAGCCCCTCCATCAGGCAGCCGTCACCCATGAACACATAGGTGTGGTGATCGACGATGGTGTGACCCGGACGGTTGAAATGGGCGGCCAGGGTACGCTCAGCGATGGCCATGCCCACCGCATTGGTGATGCCCTGCCCCAGCGGACCGGTGGTGGTCTCAATCCCCGGTGCGTAACCATATTCGGGGTGCCCCGCGGTCTTGGAATGCAACTGACGGAAGTTTTTGATGTCTTCCATGCTGAGGTCGAAACCGGTCAGGTGCAGCAGGGAATAGATCAGCATCGAACCGTGACCGTTGGACAGCACGAAACGGTCTCGATCAACCCACTTTGGATTGCGCGGGTTGTACTTCATGTGGCCATTCCACAGGACTTCGGCGATATCGGCCATGCCCATCGGGGCGCCCGGGTGACCGGACTTGGCCTTCTGCACCGCATCCATGCTGAGGGCACGGATGGCATTCGCAAGCTCGCGACGAGTCGGCATGCGGGGTCTCCTAAACATGTTGAGATAAGGAAATCTTGCCCCGGCGAGGCGGTCCCGGGATCGCGGGCAGGCGCAATCCTGAAGGGACAAAGTTTTTTGCATTTTCCATCAGTTCATCCAATCGGGCAACCTGGCCGACCTGGCCGTGTAGAGAGCAAATAAACTGTCCGGACTTGTAGCACGATGGTTGTCCGGTTTTA
>JBMFOY010000036.1:0-15338 GCA_049969375.1 Halothiobacillaceae bacterium
ATAGTGCCCACGTTCACGTGCGGCTTCTTACGTTCGAATTTTTCCTTAGCCATGACTTATGGACCTCTGAATACTTGAAATTAACCTTTCACGCTCTTGATCACCGCCTCGGTGACGTTGCGCGGCGCCTCGGAGTACTTGGCGAACTCCATGGAATAGCTCGCGCGGCCCTGGGTCGCGGAGCGCAGGTCGGTGGCGTAACCGAACATCTCGGACAGGGGGACCTCGGCGCGGATCTTCTTGATGCCACCGAACTCATCATCCATGCCCTGGACCATGCCGCGACGACGGTTGATATCGCCAATGACGTCGCCCATGTAGTCCTCAGGGGTCTCGACCTCGACCTTCATGATCGGCTCGAGCAGGACTGGGTTCGCCTTGGCCGCACCCTCTTTAAGCCCCATCGAGGCAGCGATTTTGAACGCCATCTCGTTGGAGTCCACATCGTGGTAGGAGCCATCGAACAGGGTGACCTTGACATCCACCATCGGGAAGCCCGCGAGCACGCCGTTCTGCAGAGCTTCCTGGACGCCCTTGTCGACTGCCGGGATGTATTCCTTCGGCACCACACCACCGACGATGGCATTGACGAACTCGTAGCCCTTGCCTTCCTCGTTCGGCTCAATGCGCAGCCAGACATGACCATACTGACCACGACCACCGGACTGGCGAACAAACTTGCCTTCCTGCTCGACGCTGCCGCGAATGGTTTCGCGGTAAGCCACCTGCGGCTTGCCGGTGTTTGCCTCGACCTTGAACTCGCGCTTCATGCGGTCGACGATGATCTCCAGGTGCAGCTCGCCCATACCGGAGATGATGGTCTGACCGGACTCCTCGTCGGTATGGACGCGGAAGGAGGGGTCCTCGGCCGCGAGTTTGGACAGGGCGATACCCATCTTCTCCTGGTCGCCCTTGGTCTTGGGCTCCACGGCAATGGAGATCACTGGCTCGGGGAACTCCATGCGCTCGAGGATGATGATGTTGTTCGGGTCACACAGGGTGTCGCCAGTGGTCACATTCTTCAGCCCCACGGCGGCGGCGATATCCCCAGCGCGAACCTCTTTGATTTCCTCGCGGCTATTGGCATGCATTTGCACAAGACGGCCGATGCGCTCGCGGGACTGCTTGACCGAGTTGTACACGGCATCACCCGCACTCACCACACCGGAATAGACGCGAATAAAGGTCAGGCTACCGACGAACGGGTCGGTCATGATCTTGAACGCCAGGGCGGAGAATGGCTCATCGTCGCCGGAATGACGCTCAGCCGGTTCGCCGTTCTCGAGCTCACCCTTGATCGCGGGGACGTCGGTCGGCCCCGGCAGGAACTCGATCACGCCATCCAGCATGCGCTGAACGCCCTTGTTCTTGAAAGCGGAACCGCAGAAGGCCGGGATGATCTCGTTATTCAGGGTGCGCGCACGCAGGCCAGCCTTGATCTCGTCATCCGACAGCTCGCCGGACTCGAGATACTTCTCCATCATCTCTTCGCTGGCCTCGGCCGCAGCCTCGATCATCTTCTCGCGGTATTCCTGACACTGGGCTAGCATGTCCGCCGGAATGTCGCGGACATCATAGGTCATGCCCTTGTCGGCCTCGTTCCAGTAGATGGCCTTCATGCGGATCAGGTCGACGACACCCTCAAAGTTGTCCTCGGCACCGATCGGCAGGACCACCGGCACGGGGTTGCCACCCAGGCGCTGCTTGAGCTGATCCATGACGCGCAGGAAGTTGGCACCGGAGCGGTCCATCTTGTTCACGAAGGCGAGACGCGGAACACGGTACTTGTTGGCCTGACGCCAGACGGTCTCAGACTGGGGCTGCACCCCTCCCACCGCGCACAACACGAACACCGCACCGTCGAGCACACGCAGGGAACGCTCCACCTCGATGGTGAAGTCGACGTGCCCCGGGGTGTCGATGATGTTGAAGCGGTGCTCTTCGAACTGGCGGTCCATCCCGCTCCAGAAGGCCGTGGTGGCCGCGGAAGTGATGGTAATGCCGCGCTCTTGCTCCTGCTCCATCCAATCCATGGTGGCGGCGCCTTCGTGCACCTCACCAATCTTGTGCGAGACCCCGGTGTAATAGAGGATGCGCTCGGTCGTTGTAGTCTTGCCGGCATCGATGTGGGCCATGATGCCGAAATTGCGGTACCGCTCGAGCGGTGTCGTACGTGCCACGGATCAGTCCTCGTGCCTTACCAACGGAAATGAGCGAAGGCCTTGTTGGCCTCGGCCATGCGGTGCGTGTCTTCACGCTTCTTCACCGCAGAACCACGATTCTCGGCAGCGTCCATGAGCTCACCGGCCAGGCGATTCTTCATGTCTTTCTCGCCACGCTTACGCGCCGCATCAATGATCCAACGCATCGCCAAAGAGGTACGACGCACTGGGCGAACCTCGACCGGCACCTGGTAGGTGGCACCACCCACGCGGCGGGACTTGACCTCGACGGCCGGGGCCACGTTATCGAGGGCGCGCTCGATCAACTCAATGGCATCCCCCTTGCCCTTGGCGGTGATGGTGTCGATGGCACCATACATGATGCTCTCGGCAACGGATTTCTTGCCGTCGAGCATGATCATGTTCATGAACTTGGTGATCGTGGTGTTCTTGAATTTCGGATCCGGCAAAACCTGACGAACCGGCACTTCACGTCTTCTTGGCATGACTGACTACCTAAAACCCTGATTAACCCTTCGGACGCTTGGCGCCGTACTTGGAACGGCCCTGGCGACGCTTGGCCACACCCTGGCAGTCCAGCGAACCGCGCACGATGTGATAGCGCACCCCCGGAAGGTCCTTCACACGACCGCCGCGGATGAGAACTACGGAGTGTTCCTGAAGGTTGTGACCTTCACCACCGATGTAACCGATGACCTCGTAGCCATTGGTCAGGCGCACCTTGGCGACTTTGCGCAGCGCAGAGTTCGGCTTCTTCGGAGTGGTGGTGTAAACACGCGTGCACACACCGCGACGCTGAGGGCAATTCTGCAGCGCGGGCACATTGGACTTCTCGCTCACCCGCGTGCGGGGCTTGCGCACCAGCTGGTTGACTGTTGCCATCTAAAAATTTCTCCAACAGCAAATGGGTTCAAGCGGGGCGATAACAAGGCCAGAGCACCGCATTGAAAGGGGCCGGATTCTAGAGATCAAGCCCACGACTGTCAATGCCGCTTAACGCCCCCGTCGGTTTTCATTCCTCTTCCGGGTCGCTCGCGACCACGGTTTCGACCGAGGCATCGCTGCCCAGATCGACGAGTCCAAGGGCTTCCTGCATCTGACGACGGCGCTCGTCGCGCCGGCTCTGATGGTAGGCAAGTCCGGAGCCGGCCGGAATGAGGCGGCCGACGATGACGTTTTCTTTCAGACCACGGAGTTCGTCCACCGCACCACGCACCGCCGCATCGGTCAGCACCCGGGTGGTCTCCTGGAAGGAGGCCGCGGACACGAACGATTCGGTCACCAGCGAGGCCTTGGTGATGCCAAGCAGCACGGGCTGATACTGGGCGGGCATCTTGCCCTTCTCGACCAGGTTGCGGTTCTCCTCCAGGATGCGAGCCTTATCCACCTGATCTCCAGCAATATAACCAGAATCACCAGGCTCGGTGATCTCGACCTTGCGCAGCATCTGGCGAATGATCACCTCGATGTGCTTGTCGTTGATCTTCACGCCCTGCAGGCGGTAGACATCCTGCACCTCCTTGGTGAGATAGGAGGCCATCTCCTCGATGCCGCGCAGGCGCAGGATGTCATGCGGGGAGAGCTCGCCGTCGACGATCACTTCGCCACGGCTGACGTACTCGCCCTCGAACACGTTGACCTGACGCCACTTCGGAATCAGCTCCTCGTGGGTATCGCCATTCTCGGCGGTGATCACCACGCGCTGCTTGCCCTTGGTTTCCTTGCCGAAGCTGATGGTGCCGGAGATCTCGGCCAGAATGGCGGGGTCCTTCGGCTTGCGGGCCTCGAACAGGTCGGCCACGCGCGGCAGACCACCGGTGATGTCGCGGGTCTTCGAGCTCTCCTGCGGGATACGCGCAATAACATCGCCGACCTCGACGCGATCACCGTCATTGAGGTTGACGATGGCGCGCCCCGGCAGGAAATAGTTCGCTGGCAGGTCGGTGCCTGCGAGCTTGAGGTCCTTGCCCTGCTCATCCACCAGCTTGACCAGCGGACGCAGATCCTTGGCCGCACCGGCACGCTGCTTCGGATCGGTGATCTCCTTGGAGGAGAGGCCGGTGATCTCGTCCACCTGCGAGTTGACGGTCACGCCTTCGACGAAGTCGATGAAGCGTACATAACCGGCCACTTCGGTGACGATCGGATGGGTGTGCGGGTCCCACACCGCCATGGTGGTGCCAGCCGGCGCGTGATCGCCCTCCTTGACGCGGATGACCGCACCGTAGGGGATCTTGTAGCGCTCGCGCTCGCGGCCATGATCGTCGACCACGCCAATCTCGCCCGAACGCGACACGGCCACCAGGAAGCCATCGCGGTTGGTGATGGTCTTGAGGTTGTGGAAGCGCGCGCTGCCGGCAGTCTTGTTCTCGACACTGCTGGCCGCTGCGGAACGGGAGGCCGCACCACCGATGTGGAAGGTGCGCATGGTCAGCTGGGTACCCGGCTCACCGATGGACTGAGCTGCCATGACCCCCACGGCCTCACCGACGTTGACCAAATGACCACGCGCAAGGTCGCGGCCATAGCACTTGGCACATACGCCCCAGCGCGACTCACAGGTAATCGGGGAGCGGACCCATACCTCATCCACGCCCGCCTCCTCGATCTGGCGCACCTTGGCCTCATCGATCAGGGTGCCGGCCGGAATCAGGGTGGTGTTGGCGCCAGGGACCAGCACGTCCTTGGAGGTCACGCGGCCAAGGATGCGCTCACCCAGACCCTCGACCACATCGCCGCCCTCGATCACCGGGGTCATGCGCAGGCCATCGCTGGTGGTGCCGCAGTCGTCGATGGTGATGACCACGTCCTGTGCCACGTCGACCAGACGGCGGGTGAGGTAACCCGAGTTCGCGGTCTTCAGCGCGGTGTCCGCCAGTCCCTTGCGCGCCCCGTGGGTGGAAATGAAGTACTGGATGACGTTCAGACCTTCACGGAAGTTCGCGGTGATCGGCGTCTCGATGATGGAGCCGTCCGGCTTGGCCATCAGGCCACGCATGCCCGCGAGCTGACGGATCTGGGCCACGGAGCCCCGCGCACCGGAGTCCGCCATCATGTAGATGGCGTTGAACGAGTTCTGCTTGACCTCGTTGCCGTTGGCGTCGATCACGGTCTCGGTGGACAGACCGTCCATCATCGCCTTGGTGATCTGATCGTTGGCGCGCGACCAGATGTCAACCACCTTGTTGTAGCGCTCGCCGGAGGTCACCAGACCACTGTTGAACTGTTCCTGGATCTCCTTCACCTCGAGCTCGGCGCGGGCCAGGATGGCGGCCTTGGCCTCGGGCACACGCATGTCGTCGGAGCAGATGGAGATGCCGGCGCGGGCCGCGAAGCGGAAGCCGGTGTACATCATCTGGTCGGCGAAGATGACCGTCTCCTTCAGACCAAGGTGGCGGTAGACGTAGTTCAAAAGGCCCGAAATGGCCTTCTTGCCCATGTCCCGGTTGACCAGCTCGAACGGCACCCCCGCAGGTACGATGCGATACAGCAGGGCACGACCGACCGTCGTATCCATCAGCGAGCGAATAGGCTCCAGCTCACCGGCCTCGTTGCGGCGGTGCTCGGTGATGCGCACCTTGACTCGGGTGCCGAGTTCGACCTGCTCGGTGTCGTAGGCGCGCTGGACCTCGTCGAGATCGGCCAGCACCATGCCCTCGCCCTTGCCGTTCACCTTGGCGCGGGTCATGTAGTAGATACCAAGCACGATGTCCTGCGACGGCACGATGATCGGATCACCGTTGGCCGGGGAGAGGACGTTGTTGGTCGACATCATCAGCGCGCGGGCCTCGATCTGGGCCTCGAGCGAGAGCGGCACGTGGACCGCCATCTGGTCACCGTCGAAGTCGGCGTTGAACGCGGAGCAGACCAGCGGGTGCAGCTGGATCGCCTTGCCTTCGATCAGCACCGGCTCAAAGGCCTGGATGCCCAAGCGGTGCAGGGTCGGCGCACGGTTCAGCAACACCGGGTGCTCGCGGATAACCTCCTCAAGAACATCCCAAACCTCCGGCCCCTCGCGCTCGACCAGCTTCTTGGCCGCCTTGATGGTGGTAGCGAGCCCACGGCGGACCAGCTTGGAGAAGATGAACGGCTTGAACAGCTCGAGCGCCATCTTCTTCGGCAGGCCGCATTGGTGCAGGCGCAGGGTCGGGCCAACCACGATCACGGAACGGCCGGAGTAGTCGACGCGCTTGCCAAGCAGGTTCTGGCGGAAGCGGCCCTGCTTGCCCTTGATCATGTCGGCCAGCGACTTGAGCGGGCGCTTGTTAGTGCCGGTGATGGCGCGACCGCGACGTCCGTTGTCGAGCAGCGCATCCACCGACTCCTGCAGCATGCGCTTCTCGTTGCGCACGATGATGTCGGGCGCATTCAGCTCGAGCAGGCGCTTGAGGCGGTTGTTGCGGTTGATGACGCGGCGGTACAGGTCGTTCAGGTCGGAAGTGGCGAAGCGGCCGCCGTCCAGCGGCACCAGCGGACGCAGGTCCGGCGGCAGTACCGGCAATACGGTCAAGATCATCCACTCAGGTTTGTTACCTGACTCAATGAACGACTCGATCAGTTTCAAACGCTTGGAGATGCGCTTCACTTTGGTCTCGGAGCCGGTCTCGGCCAGCTCCTCGCGCATCTTGCGGGCCTCCTCCTCGAGATTCATCTTGCTGAGGATCTCGTGCAGGGCCTCGGCGCCCATGCGGGCCTCGAACTCATCGCCATACTGCTCGATGGCGTCGAGGTACTCCTCGTCGTTGAGCAGTTGCCCCTTCTGCAGCGGGGTCAGGCCGGGCTCGGTGACGATGAACGCCTCGAAGTAGAGTACGCGCTCGATGTCACGCAGGGTCATGTCCAGCATCAGACCGATGCGGGACGGCAGGGACTTGAGGAACCAGATATGGGCGCAGGGGGCGGCCAGCTCGATGTGACCCATGCGCTCGCGGCGCACCTTGGAGAGGGTGACCTCCACCCCGCACTTCTCACACACCACGCCGCGGTGCTTGAGGCGCTTGTACTTGCCGCACAGGCACTCGTAGTCCTTCACCGGGCCGAAGATCTTGGCGCAGAACAGGCCGTCGCGCTCCGGTTTGAAGGTGCGGTAGTTGATGGTCTCGGGCTTTTTCACCTCCCCATACGACCAGGAACGGATCATGTCCGGCGAGGCGAGCGAGATGCGGATGAAGTCGAATTCTTCTTCCGCCGCCTGGGGCTTCATCAGGTTGAGCAGTTCTTTCATGGCGAATCTCTCAAAAATGCAGCGAGGGACGGCGCGCCCAGCGCGCCGCCCAGGCGGGGTCGATCAGTCTTCCTGCTCGAGCTCGATGTTGATGCCGAGCGAGCGGATCTCACGCAGGAGCACATTGAAGGACTCCGGCATGCTGGCCTCCATCTGGTGGTTGCCGTCGACGATGTTCTTGTACATCTTGTTGCGGCCGTTCACGTCGTCCGACTTGACGGTCAGCATCTCCTGCAGGGTATAGGCGGCGCCGTAGGCCTCCAGCGCCCACACTTCCATCTCGCCGAAGCGCTGGCCGCCGAACTGGGCCTTGCCGCCCAGCGGCTGCTGGGTGACCAGGCTGTATGGGCCGGTGGAACGGGCATGCATCTTGTCGTCGACCAGGTGGTTGAGCTTGAGCATATACATGTAACCCACCGTAGTCGGGCGATCGAAGCGCTGACCGGTACGGCCATCGTACAGGTACATCTGGCCGCTCTCGGGCAGATCGGCCAGGCGCAGCATGTGCTTGATCTCGGACTCGTGCGCCCCCTCGAACACCGGGGTCGCCATCGGCACCCCCTTGGTAAGGTTCTTGGCCATGGCGATCAACTCATCGTCGGTGAGGCTGTCAAGGTCGACCTCCTTCACCCCGCGATGGTTGTAGACCTGGTCGAGGAAAGCGCGCAGCTCGGTCAGCTGCTTCTCACGCTCGAGCTCGAGCATGGCCTGGATCTTGTGCCCAAGGCCGCGTGCGGCGAGGCCGAGATGGACCTCGAGGATCTGGCCGATGTTCATCCGCGACGGTACGCCCAGCGGGTTCAGGCAGATGTCGATCGGCGTACCGTCCTCCATGAACGGCATATCCTCCTCAGGCACGATCATGGAGACCACACCCTTGTTCCCGTGGCGACCGGCCATCTTATCACCCGGCTGGATGCGACGCTTGACGGCCACATACACCTTGACCATCTTCAGCACGCCCGGCGCCAGGTCATCGCCCTGCTGGATCTTCGCCTTCTTGTCGGCGAACAGGCGCTCGGCCTCGGCGCGCTGCTCCTCAAGCTTGGCCTTGTAGGCCTCGAGCTCCGCCGCCGCCCCGTCATCCGCCAAGCGGATGTCGAACCACTGCTCGCGCTTGATCTTGGCGAGCGCGGCGGCGGTGATTTTCTTGCCGCCCTCAAGGCCCATGCCGCCATCGGCGACCTGACCAACCAGCAGCGACTCGACGCGCTGGAAGATGTCATCCTCGATGATGCGCATGCGGTCCTTGATGTTCTTACGCACCGCATTAAGGTCGGCCTCCTCGATCGCCTTGGCGCGCGCATCCTTCTCCACCCCATCGCGAGTGAACACGCGCACGTCGATCACGGTGCCCTCCATGCCCGGCGGCACACGTAGCGAGGTGTCCTTCACATCACTCGCCTTCTCGCCGAAGATCGCACGCAGCAGCTTCTCCTCCGGGGTCAGCTGGGTCTCGCCCTTGGGCGTGACCTTGCCCACCAGGATGTCGCCCGGGCGCACCTCGGCGCCGACGAACACCACGCCGGACTCGTCCAGCTTGTTGAGCAGGCCTTCGGAGACGTTCGGGATGTCGGCGCTGATTTCCTCAGGGCCGAGCTTGGTGTCACGCGCCACGCAGGAGAGCTCCTCGATGTGGATCGAGGTGAAGCGGTCTTCCTTCAACACGCGCTCGGAGAGGAGGATGGAGTCCTCGAAGTTGTAGCCATTCCACGGCATGAACGCGACCAGCATGTTCTGGCCCAGCGCCAGCTCGCCGAGATCGACGGAGGCGCCATCGGCCAGCACGTCGCCCTTGGCCACCACATCGCCTTCATTGACGATCGGGCGCTGATTGATGCAGGTGTTCTGGTTGGAACGGGTGTACTTGGTGAGGTTGTAGATGTCGACCCCGATTTCACCGGCCTCGGTCTCGTCGTCGTTCACGCGCACCACGATACGGGTGGCATCGACGCGCTCGACCACGCCGCCACGGCGGGCGACCACGGAGGCACCGGAGTCGACCGCCACCACGCGCTCCATGCCAGTGCCGACCAGCGGCTTGTCGGCGCGCAGGCAGGGCACGGCCTGGCGCTGCATGTTGGCGCCCATCAGCGCGCGGTTGGCGTCATCGTGCTCGAGGAACGGGATCAGCGAGGCGGCCACGGACACCACCTGCTTCGGCGAGATGTCCATGTAATGCACCTGGCCGGGGTTGGCCAGGGTGAACTCGCCGGCCTGACGGCAGGCCACCAGCTCATCGGTCAGGTTACCCTGCTCGTCCAGGCGGGCGTTCGCCTGGGCGATGATGTACTGGCCTTCCTCGATCGCGGACAGGTAGTCGACCTGGTCGGTGACCTTGCCATCGACCACCCGGCGATACGGGGTTTCCAAGAAGCCGTAGTGGTTGGTGCGTGCGTACACCGCCATCGAGTTGATCAGGCCGATGTTCGGGCCTTCCGGGGTCTCGATCGGGCACACGCGGCCGTAGTGGGTCGGGTGCACGTCACGCACCTCGAAGCCGGCGCGCTCGCGGGTCAGACCGCCGGGGCCGAGGGCGGAGACACGGCGCTTGTGGGTCACCTCGGAGAGCGGGTTGTTCTGGTCCATGAACTGGGAGAGCTGGCTGGAGCCGAAGAACTCCTTGATCGCGGCCGCCACCGGCTTGGCATTGATCAGTTCCTGCGGCATCAGGCCTTCGCTCTCGGCCAAGGACAGGCGCTCCTTGACCGCGCGCTCGACGCGCACCAGACCGATGCGGAACACGTTCTCGGCCATCTCACCCACGGAACGGATACGGCGGTTGCCGAGGTGGTCGATGTCGTCCACCTGGCCGTTGCCGTTGCGGATGTCGATCAACACCTTGATCACATCCAGGATGTCTTCCTTGGACAGGGTGCCCGGACCGGTGATTTCCTCACGGCCGACACGACGGTTGAATTTCATCCGGCCGACAGCGGAGAGGTCGTAGCGGTCCTCGGAGAAGAATAGCCCCTGGAACAGGGCCTCGGCCGACTCCTTGGTGGGCGGCTCACCCGGGCGCATCATGCGGTAGATCTCAACCAAAGCCTCGAGCGGGCTAGTGGTGGTGTCCGCGCGCAGGGTGCTGGAGATGAACGGACCGCGATCGACCTCGTTGAAGTAGATGGTGCGAACCTCACGGATGCCGGCCTCGTTCATTGCCGCGATCAGATCGGCGGTGACGATGTCGTTGGCGCTGGCGAGGAGCTCGCCGGTACGGGTATCGATGACATTGTGAGCCAGGGTCTGGCCGATGAGGTACTCGATCGGGGCGACCTGGGCACCGACACCCGCCTTCTTCATGTCGCGCAGGTGCTTGGCAGTGATGCGGCGCCCCGCCTCGACGATCACGTTGCCGTCCTTGTCGCGGATGTCGAACGGCGCGTTCTCCCCCTTCAGGCGGTCGATCACGAGATCGACCTTGACCTCGCTGGCCGAGAGCAGGGTATAGGTGGTGGTATCGAAGAAGGTGGCGAGGATTTCCTCGTTGTCCATCCCGATCGCACGCAGCAGGATGGTGACCGGCAGTTTACGGCGACGGTCGATGCGCGCGTACAGGAGATCCTTCGGGTCAAATTCGAAATCCAGCCAGGAACCGCGGTAGGGGATGATGCGCGCGGAGAACAGGATCTTGCCCGAGGAGTGGGTCTTGCCCTTGTCGGAGTCGAAAAACACGCCCGGGGAACGGTGCAATTGGGACACCACGACCCGCTCGGTGCCATTGATGATGAAGGTGCCGGTCTCGGTCATGAGCGGCAGCTCGCCCATGTACACCTCCTGCTCGCGCACGTCCTTGACGACCTGGCTGCCCGCCGGAGCCTCCTTGTCGTAGATCACCAGACGCATCTTGACGCGCAGCGGCGCGGCATAGGTCAGGCCACGGATCTGGCATTCCTTGACATCAAAAGGCGGCTCGCCGAGGCGATAGCTGACGTATTCGAGCGCCGCGTTGCCCGAGTAGCTTACGATCGGGAACACCGAGCTGAGCGAGGCATGCAGGCCCATCGGGTCACGGCTCTGCGGGTTTTCAAGCTGCAGAAAGCCACGGTAGGAATCGACCTGGGTGGCCAGCAGATTCGGCACCGCAAGGATGGACTTGCGCTTGCTGAAATCCTTGCGGATCCGCTTCTTCTCGGTGATGGAGTACGTCATCGGATTTCCTCTGAGGAAACAGTATTTACTGACGCGGAGCGTCATCTCGAACCACAGTAGACTGTTGACATGTCTCGCCACTGCGCGGTGCCTGGGACATCGCAACAGGCCACTGGAAGCCCATCAAGCGGAAAAAGGCCGGCGGCCATCGCCGCCAGCCGGATACCCGTGTTTCGCAAGGCAAACGCGGGGATCGATTACTTGAGCTCGACCTTGGCACCAGCCTCTTCGAGCTTCTTCTTCATGGCCTCGGCATCGGCCTTGGCAACACCTTCCTTCACGGTGGAGGGAGCGCCTTCGACCAGGTCCTTGGCCTCTTTCAGGCCCAGGCCAGTGATTTCGCGCACGGCCTTGATCACGTTGACCTTGTTGTCACCGAAGCTGGTCATGACCACGTCGAACTCGGTCTTCTCTTCAACGGCCGGAGCGGCAGCGCCAGCAGCCGGAGCGGCAGCAACGGCGACTGCGGCAGCAGCGGATACGCCGAACTTCTCTTCCATCGCGGAGATCAGATCAACGATCTCCAGGACGGTCATGTTGGAGATAGCCTCCAGAATGTCTTCTTTGTTGATTGCCATGGTTGTGTACCTAAAAGCGATGGGATTGTTAAAAAGCCGTAAGTCTTACGCCGCTTGCTTCTGATCGCGGATGGCGGCAACGGTGCGGACCAGCTTGCCCGGAACCTCATTGAGGGTACGGACGAACTTGGCAACCGGGGCCTGCATGACAGACATGAGCATGCTGATGGCCTGGTCGCGGGTCGGCAGGTTGGCCACGCGATCGATCTCGGATGCAGCGATGAGCTGACCACTGAGGGCGACAAGCTTCACTTTCAGCTTGTCGTTCTCCTTGGCTGCATCGCGCATCAGGCGTGCTGCAGCGCCCGGATCCTCCATCGAGAACGCGAGCACGAGGGGACCTACCATCCCGTCGGCCATGCACTCGAATTCGGTACCGCGCACCGCAATGCGGGCGAGCGTGTTCTTCACCACGCGCAGGTAAACGCCCTCTTTCCGGGCCTTCACGCGCAGCGCGGTCAGCTGCTCGACCGTCATGCCACGATATTCCGCCGCAACAGCGGAATAAGCTTTGGCGGCGACTTCGGCTACTTCAGCGACGACAGCCTGTTTCTGATCGAACGTCAGTGCCATTGAAATAACCTCGGATCGCATACCCCAAGGGGCATGCATCGCCTCGAACCGGGACACCCCCAGAGACTGGATGACGTCCCGCCCTTACGGTGTCACACCAGGCAGAAATTCCTGGGCCTCACCGTCTGCGCAGGCAGGATTAAGCACTCGGAGACCTCATGCACCTGCGGTCTTGGACGCAACCGGGCAGCCCCGGCAGCCCAAACGGTGCGGAGCGGCACTCCCGCCCCGCTGCGCATCAGCCCGCCAAGCTGGCCTGATCCACCATCAGCCCCGGGCCCATGGTGGTGGAAACGGTGATGCGCTTCATGTAGACACCCTTGGCCGCAGAAGGCTTAGCCTTGTTCAGGTCCGCGACCAGGGCGTTCAGGTTCTCGAGCAGGGCCTCTTCATCGAAGCTGACCTTGCCGATGGTGCAGTGGATGATACCGGCCTTGTCGGTACGGTAACGCACCTGACCGGCCTTGGCGTTGCGCACGGCGGCGGCCGGATCCATCGACACGGTACCCACCTTCGGGTTCGGCATCAGGCCGCGGGGACCGAGGATCTGGCCGAGCTGACCGACGATACGCATGGCATCCGGCGTGGCGATGACCACGTCAAAATCCATGTTACCTGCCTTGATAGACTCCGCGAGATCCTCGAAACCGACGATCTCAGCGCCAGCAGCTTTGGCCGCCTCGGCGTTGGCGCCCTGGGCGAACACAGCCACGCGCACACTCTTGCCGGTGCCGCGCGGCAACACGGTGGAACCACGCACCACCTGGTCGGAGCGACGCGGGTCAACTCCCAGATTAACGGCAACGTCGACGGACTCGACAAACTTGGAGGTCGCCAGCTCCTTCAGCAGCCTGAAGGCCTCTTTGACAGGATAGGCGCGCGCTGTATCGACCTTTTCACGGATGGCTTTTTGACGCTTAGTGAGCTTGGCCATTACACGCCCTCCACATTCAGACCCATGCTCTTCGCACTGCCAGCGATGGTACGCACGGCGGCGTCCATGTCAGCGGCGGTGAGATCCGGCATCTTGGTCTTGGCAATTTCTTCGAGCTGGGCACGGGTGATGGTGCCAACCTTCTTGGTGTTCGGATTGCTCGAACCACTCTGGATACCTACCGCCTTCTTGATCAGCACAGTGGCCGGCGGGGTCTTGGTGATGAAGGTGAAGCTCTTGTCGCTGTACACGGTGATGACCACCGGCAGCGGCAGACCGGGCTCCACACCCTGAGTCGCGGCGTTGAACTCCTTACAGAAGCCCATGATGTTGACGCCGTGCTGACCCAGGGCCGGGCCGATCGGAGGACTCGGATTGGCCTGACCGGCCTTGACCTGCAGCTTGATGTAAGCCTGGACTTTCTTAGCCATGTTTCACTCTCTTTGGGTGCAAACGCCCAACGGGCTCCCCTGTTGACGATCAGACCTTCTCGACCTGACCGAACTCCAACTCCACCGGGGTGGAGCGTCCAAAAATACTCACCGCGACACGGAGACGACTCTTCTCGTAATCGACCTCTTCGACGGTACCATTGAAATCATTGAACGGCCCTTCACAGATGCGGACCATCTCACCGACCTCGAACAAGACCTTCGGACGCGGCTTCTCAGCCCCTTCGCGCATCCGACTGAGGATGGCCTCTGCCTCCTTATCGCTGATGGGCGCAGGGCGATCCGCGGTACCGCCAATGAAGCCCAGCACCCGCGGCACGGAACGCACCAGATGCCAAGCCTCGTCATTCATGTCGATCTGCACCAGCACATAGCCGGGGAAGAACTTGCGCTCGCTCTTGCGACGCACGCCATCGCGCATCTCGACCACTTCTTCGGAAGGCACGAGGATTTCACCGAAGCGATCCTGCATGCCATCACGCTGAATGCGCTCCTCGAGCGCACGCTTGACCGCATTCTCATACTGAGAAAAGGTCTGGACCACGTACCAGCGCATGGCCATAGACTCAGCCCCCCTGACCCGTGATCAGACGCACCGCCCAGAACAGCAGCGCATCCACGAGCCACAAAAAGATCCCCACGATCAACACGAGCACCAAGACCGAGAGCGTGACCTGCAGCGTCTCTTGCCGGGTCGGCCACACCACCTTGCGCAACTCGGTGCGCGCCTCGCGGGAAAAACTCAGAAGACCACGCCCCACCGGAGTCAGCGCCACCAACCCCGCTGCCAGCCCCACAAGACCGAGCAGGGCCAGCACACGCCACACCAGCGCGACATGGTCAAACCAATAGAAACCAACCACCCCGACGAGCAGGACAAGGAGCGCGAGCGTGAGCTTGATATTGTCCAGCGCTGACGCCGACGCTTCAGTCTTTGCGACCATCTGGTACTGCTTTCTATTATGAAGATGAATTCGGGCACACCACCGCAAGGGTGGCAGGGCAGGAGGGAATCGAACCCCCAACCTACGGTTTTGGAGACCGTTGCTCTGCCAATTGAGCTACTGCCCTGTATCGTGTGCACTTCAACAGGAAGCCGGGGATCATAGTCGATCCCCGGCCGAAAGACAAGACTCGAGACGAATTACTCGATGATCTTGGAGACAACGCCGGCGCCGACGGTACGGCCACCTTCGCGGATCGCGAAACGCAGACCTTCTTCCATGGCGATCGGGTTGATCA
>JBMFOY010000037.1:0-15089 GCA_049969375.1 Halothiobacillaceae bacterium
GCCTGCTCGAGGTCAGGGTGGATGCCGCCGAGGAGGCGGATCGTGCGTACAGCAAGGTCGGGGTCGCCGATCAGTTCGATGTCGCCATGCATGAGATCGCCGCGCAGGCGTGCGCGCAGAAAGCCGAGCGGCGAGGATCGCAGCACAGCATCGGGGGCATCCGGCCCAGGACCGGCCACGATCAGCGCATCGCGCTGGGGCAGAAGGTCGAGGTCGAACAAGCCCCTAAGCTCAATGCGAATGCGCTTGCCGGCCAGCCTGCGTAGGCCGGCGCGGGTGACTGGATCGGCCTCCAGCGCGGCGTTGAGGGCCCGCTCCAGGGCAAGCCGCGAGAGTTCGACAAGCTCGGGCGTCACGCCTTGAATCCCCAGTGCAGGGCGACGATGCCATCGCTCATGTTGAGGTAGTCGCAGCGCATGAAGCCCGCGGCTTCCATCATGCCTTTGAGCGTGTCCTGGTCCGGGTGCATGCGGATCGACTCGGCCAGGTACTGGTAACTCTCCGCATCCCCGGCGACCAGCTTGCCCATCAGCGGCAGGGCCTTGAAGGAGTAGAGATCGTAGGCCTTCTTCATCAGGTCGTGGCGCGGGTGGGAGAATTCCAGCACCAGTGCGCGGCCGCCCGGTTTGAGCACCCGCAGCATCTCGGCGAGCGCCTTGTCCTTGTGGGTGACGTTGCGCAGGCCGAAGCCGATGGTGACGGCATCGAAGCTGTTGTCGGCGAACGGGATCATCTCCGCGTTGACCTGCGCGGTCTGTGCCTCGGCGCCGAAACCGTCGTTGATCAGGCGGTCGCGGCCGCGGCTGAGCATCTTGGCATTGATGTCGGACAGCACCACCAGCCCGTCGCGGCCGACCTGTTTGAGCATCCCGGCGGACAAGTCCCCGGTGCCGCCGGCGAGGTCGAGCGCGCGCATGCCGGGCCGCAGGCCTGTGCGCGAGAGGGTGATGCGCTTCCACAGGCGATGGATGCCGAACGACATCAGATCGTTCATCAGGTCGTACTTGCCGGCCACGGAGTCGAACACCCCGCGCACCAGCTTCGCTTTTTCCTCCACCGCCACCCGGCGGAAGCCAAAGTCGGTCGAATCAGTGCTCATCATGCATCCCGTGTCTTGCCCGCGGCCTCAAGGCGCGCAAGGTAGCGCGCCCAGTGGGCCTCGTAGTCGCGGCCGAGGGTGTAGAGAAAGTCCCAATCATACAGCCCGCTGTCGTGTCCGTCGTCGAAGACCAGCTTCACCGCGTACTGGCCGATCGGTTCGATGGCGTCGATGTTGACCCCGCGCTTGCCGGACACCAGGAGCGGTTCCGGCAGGCCGTGGCCGCGCACCTCGGCCGAGGGGGAGAAGACGCGCAGGTATTCGCAGGGCAGGGTGAAGGTGCTGCCGTCGTCAAAGCTGACTTCGAGGGTGCGGCTTTGGCGGTGGAGGGTAAGGGCGGTGGGGTGGTGGAGGGACATGGTTTTTGGCGGGGTGGGCGGTGTTTGGGAAATGAAGGTTTTCTGGACACCAGCATCAAAGGATATACCGGCTCAGATCCTCACTCTTCACCAGCACCCCAAGCCGCTCATCCACATCCGCAGCGTCGATGGTCACCGTCTCCCCCGCCCGCGCCGGGGCCTCGAAGGCAAGGTTCTCAAGCAGCCGCTCGACCACGGTGTGCAGGCGGCGGGCACCGATGTTTTCGGTGGTGGCGTTGACCTCATAGGCCACCTCCGCCAGGCGGCGGATGGCGGCGTCGGTGAAACTCAGGGTGACGCCCTCGGTGGCGAGCAGGGCCTGGTACTGCTTGAGCAGCGCGGCGTCCGGCTCGGTCAGGATGCGCACAAAGTCGTCGGCGGTCAGCGCGGTCAGTTCCACCCGGATCGGCAGGCGGCCCTGTAGCTCGGGGATCAGGTCCGACGGGCGGGCGAGGTGGAAAGCCCCGGAGGCGATGAACAGGATGTGATCGGTCTTGATCATGCCGATCTTGGTATTCACCGTGCTGCCCTCGATCAGGGGCAGCAGGTCGCGCTGCACGCCCTCGCGGGAGACGTCCGAGCCGCTGAACTCGCCCTTGCGGCAGACCTTGTCGATCTCGTCGATGAACACAATGCCGTGCTGCTCGACCAGCTCGGCCGCCTCCTGCTTGATCTCATCGTCACTGACCCGGCGCGCGGCCTCCTCCTCGGTAAGCACCCGCAGGGCCTCCGCGACGCGCATTCTGCGCCGCTGGCTGCGTTGGGTGCCGAGGTTCTGGAACAGGCCCTTGAGCTGGCTGGCCATGTCCTCCATGCCGGGCGGGGAGAGGATGTCCACGCCAAGCTTCGGACCCTCGACGTCGATCTCGATCTCCTTGTCGTCAAGCTGGCCTTCGCGCAGGCGGGCGCGGAATTTTTCGCGCGTGTTGGCGTAGGCCTTGTCGGTGTGCTCGTCCGTGCCCCAGGGGTTGGTGTCACGCGGCGGGGGGAGCAGGGCATCGAGCACGCGCTCCTCGGCGGCCGCGTGCGCAGCCTCGCGCACCCGCTCCTGCGCCACGGCGCGCACCATCTTCATGCCGACATCGGCAAGATCGCGGATGATGCTCTCCACATCGCGCCCCACATAGCCCACTTCGGTGAACTTGGTCGCCTCCACCTTGAGGAAGGGGGCGTTGGCAAGCCTCGCCAGGCGGCGGGCGATCTCGGTCTTGCCCACCCCGGTGGGGCCGATCATGAGGATGTTCTTCGGGGTGATCTCCGAGCGCATCGGTTCGGCCACCTGCTGGCGCCGCCAGCGGTTGCGCAGGGCGATGGCCACGGCGCGCTTGGCATCCTTTTGGCCGACGATGTGTTTGTCGAGTTCGGCGACGATGTCTGCGGGGGTGAGGGTGTTCATGGGCATTCCGGAGTTCGTGGTGGCGGGGCGCGCCGCCGCGATCATGCTGACCTTGGGCGTGATGTCGTTCGTCGGGCGGATCAAAGCTCTTCGATGGTGAAGTTGCGGTTGGTGTAGACGCAGGTCTCGGCGGCGATGGTGAGCGACTGCTCGACGATCTGGCGCGCGTCCAGCGAGGAGTGCTGCAGCAGGGCGCGGGCGGCGGACTGGGCGTAGGCGCCGCCGGAGCCGATGGCGAGCAGGCCGTGCTCTGGCTCGAGTACATCGCCAAGGCCGGAGAGGGTGAGCATGGTCTCGCGGTCGGCGACGATCAGCATGGCTTCCAGGCGGCGCATGGCGCGATCGGTGCGCCAGTCCTTGGCCAGCTCCACCGCCGAACGGACCAGGTTGCCGCCGTGCTTGACCAGCTTGGCCTCGAAGCGCTCGAACAGGGTGAAGGCATCGGCGGTGCCGCCGGCAAAGCCTGCGATCACGCTGCCGTCGTGCAGGCGGCGCACCTTGCGCGCGTTGCCCTTGACGATGGTTGGCCCGAGTGAGACTTGACCGTCGCCGCCGATGACGGTGCGGCCGTCGCGGCGGACGCAGAGGATGGTGGTGCCGTGGAGCTGTTCCATGGGAGTACAAGCCGGTTGAGGAGGGCTGAAGTTTAGCATCCGCAGCGTAGGAGGCGGGCCCTTGGATGAAATGAGCCCATGGGCCTGGGGTCGCCTGTAGGAGGCCCACCCCGGGCCGATGGGAGTCTTGCAGCACGACAACGATCGCGACGAGGGCGTCGCTCCTACGGGCTGGGGTTCTGCAAGGGAAACGCTGAATCATTCAGCGTTTCCCGTTTGGGGCAGGATGCCCCAACGCGAACAATGACATAAGTCGTTGATTCGCGCAGTCCGTCGCGGACATGCGCCTTGATAAGACGATCTGAAAAAATCCATGGATGGATTTTTTCAGAATTTCCCAAGCTCAAGCCTTGTTCCGCCTCGCCCGCGGATGGGCGGCATCGTACACCTGCGCCAGGTGTTGGAAGTCGAGATGGGTGTAGATCTGGGTGGTGGCAAGGTTGCTGTGGCCCAAAAGCTCCTGCACCGCGCGCAGATCGCCGCTGTTTTGCAGGAAATGGCTGGCGCAGGCGTGGCGCAGCATGTGCGGATGCACCCGCCCGGCGAGGCCGTGCTTGCGCGCAAGCCGGGTCAGGCGGGCCTGTACCGTGCGCGGGGCGATGGGCCGGCCGAGCCGGCTGACGAACAGGGCGGTCACCCCCGCCGGGGCGTGCAGTGGCCGCAGGGCGAGCCAGCGGCGCACGGCGGCCTGCGCGGCGTCGCCGACCGGCACGATGCGGGTCTTGCCACCCTTGCCGAGCACGCGGGCGGAGCCGTCGGTCGGGTCGAGGTCGTGCAGCTGCAGGCCGCAGACCTCGGCCAGGCGCAGACCGCTGCCGTACATCAGCTCCAGCATGGCGAGGTCGCGGGCCTCGAGGGCATCGTCTGCGGGTTGGTCGAGCAAGTGGTTGAGCGGCTCGGGCTCGAGGGTCTCCGGCAGCCGACGGTCGGCGCGCGGCAGGCGCAGGCCAAGGCTTGGGTCGTGCTCGACTAGACCCTGCCGACGCAGGGCGCGGAGCAGGGCCCGCACGGCCGCCAGGCGGCGGGCGAGGGTGCGGGGGGAGAGCCCTTCGGCATGGCGTTGGGCCAGCCACAGGCGCAGATGGTGGGACTGTGCTTCGGTCCAGTCGTCCAGTCCCTGGGCGGCGAGGAAGCCCCAGGCATCGGCCAGGTCGCGCGCGTAGGCCGTGCGGGTGTGTGGCGAGGTGTTGTTCGCCGCAAGCTGAGCGAGGAAGGCATCCAGCCGGGGAATAGCGTTCATGGACAGCCAGCCCGCAAGCGGTTGTTCACCGGGCGCGCGCCAGCGCAGCGCTGACCAGGTCGCCGATCTGCTCGAGGAACAGGGTGCCCATGTCCGGGCGGAAGCCCTGCGGTTCGCGCTTGATGAGCAGCATGGCGCCGCGGAAGCCTTCGCCGCGCAGGGGAACGGCTGCCACCGAGGCAGTTTCGGGCAGGCCATGGGCGACTAGCAACTCCCGGAGGGGGGCGCTGGTGCGCGGCATCTGCGGAGTTCTGAGTGCGAACAGGGGGCGCCAGGCATCGCCTTCGGGCGGCTCCAGGCAGGGGGTGACGAGGGAGTGCCCTTGCTCTAGACCGACCAGCACGCCGGCCAGGTCGAAGTCCGTGCACAGGCGGGTGCGTGTGGCCTCGAGCACCTCGCAGGGACCGTCGGCCGCGATCAGGGCGAGGGCGAGCTGGTGCATGCGCGCGGCCAGGCGTTCGTTGGCATGCGCCTGGGTATGCAGCTCGCGCAGGGTTCCCTCCAGCGTACTCACCCGCTCGCGCAGCAGGGCCGCCTGACGCTCGATCAGGGATACGGTGCCGGGGGCAGTGTGCGGCAGCTGCATGGACAGCAGCAGGGCCTCGTGGCCGACGAAGAACTCCGGGTGCTCGGCCAGATATTCGGCGACGGTGTCCTCGCTCAGGGCCTGCAGCGCTTCACTCACAGCTCGATCCTCCCTTCGAACACCCGGGTGGCGGGGCCGGTCATCGTGACATGCCGCCCTTCGCCCTGCCAGTGGATGGTCAGGCGGCCGCCGGGCAAGTCGACCTTGACGGTATCGACCAGCCAGCCGTGCAGACGGCCGGCCACCACCGCCGCGCAGGCGCCCGTGCCACAGGCCAGGGTCTCGCCCGCACCGCGCTCGTACACGCGCAGGCGGATGTGGTCGGGAGCGATGACCTGCATGAAGCCGACGTTGACCCGGCGAGGAAAGCGCGGGTGGGATTCGATCGCGGGGCCGAGCGTCTCGACCGGGGCGGTGTCGGCATCCTCCACGCGCAGCACCGCATGCGGGTTGCCCATCGACACTGCGCTGATGATGTGCATCTCGCCGTGCACCGCCAAAGGATAGCTCATGGCGCGGCTTGGGGCCTCGAACGGGATTTCGGCCGGTTCCAAACGGGGCACGCCCATGTCCACCGTCACCTCGCCGTTATCCTCCACATGCAGCACGATACGCCCGGCGGCGGTCATGACCGGGATCGTCGTGGCGTCAGTCAGGCCCTCGTCGCGCACGAAGCGGGCAAAGCAGCGCGCGCCGTTGCCGCACTGCTCCACCTCGCCGCCGTCGGCGTTGAAGATGCGGTAGCGGAACAGGGTGTCGGGCGTGGGGGCAGCCTCGACGAGCAGCAGTTGGTCGCAGCCGATGCCGAAGTGTCGGTCGGCGAGGAAGCGAACCTGCTCGGTGGTCAGGGAGATCGGCTGGCGCACGCCATCGAGCACGACAAAGTCGTTGCCGAGGCCGTGCATCTTCACAAAGCGCAACTGCATGGGACTGACGCCTTTCTGGAAATGCTGCGGTCAGGTCGAAGGCATTATAGCCGGATTGTCGGGTATGGCCGGCCCATCCCCGTCCTTCAGGACGTTCTTGTCAAGTCCCGGATGATCATATGGCCGTTTATGAAACCATTGCGGGTGTGTGCGATACCAGTCTTTCATGGCCTGCTAAAGAAATTCTGAAAAAATCCATGGATGGATTTTTTTAGAATTTCCCTAACTCACGCGAGAGGGCATCGATCGATTCGCTACGCAGCAGGCGCAGCACGGCGTGGTTTGGCGGGTTTTCTTGGAAACCCTTGAAAACCAAGGAGGTGGTGGGCCCAGCAGGATTCGAACCTGCAACCAAGGGATTATGAGTCCCCTGCACTGACCGTTGTGCTATAGGCCCTGTGATGAAAGGCCCGGGAAACCGGGCCTTGAAGGATAGATCAGTGTTCGGCTTCAAGGAAGCTTCGCAAGAGCTCGGAGCGGGAGGGGTGGCGTAGCTTGCGCAGGGCCTTGGCCTCGATCTGGCGAATGCGCTCGCGGGTGACGTCGAACTGTTTGCCAACCTCTTCAAGGGTGTGGTCGGTGTTCATGTCGATGCCAAAGCGCATGCGCAGGACCTTGGCCTCGCGCGGGGTGAGGCTGGCCATGACCTCGCGCACGGCCTCAGCAAGACCGGCATTGGTGGCAGCATCCAGCGGGGAGATGACGCTGGTGTCCTCGATGAAGTCGCCCAGATGCGAATCCTCGTCGTCGCCGATGGGGGTCTCCATGGAGATCGGCTCCTTGGCGATCTTCAGCACCTTGCGCACCTTGTCCTCCGGCATGGCCATGCGCTCGGCCAGCTCTTCCGGGGTGGGGTCGCGGCCCATCTCCTGGAGCATCTGGCGGGAGATGCGGTTGAGTTTGTTGATCGTCTCGATCATGTGCACCGGGATGCGGATGGTGCGTGCCTGGTCCGCGATGGAGCGGGTGATGGCCTGGCGAATCCACCAGGTGGCGTAGGTCGAGAACTTGTAGCCGCGGCGGTATTCGAATTTGTCCACCGCCTTCATCAGGCCGATGTTGCCTTCCTGGATCAGGTCGAGGAATTGCAGGCCACGGTTGGTGTACTTTTTGGCAATCGAGATGACGAGACGCAGGTTGGCCTCGACCATTTCCTTCTTCGCCTTGCGCGCGCGGGCCTCGCCCATGGACATGCGGCGGTTGATGTCCTTGAGTTGGCGCACGCTGAGGGCGTTGTCCCGCTCGATGTGGGCGATGCGTTTTTGCAGGCGCTCCACTTCGCCGCGGCAAGCCTGGAGTCGTGCGCCGAACTTTTTGTCGTTGAGCTGCGTGCTCAGCCACTCGGGGCTCGACTCATTGCCGGGGAAGGTCTCGATGAAGCGCTCGCGGGGCATGCCGCCCTTGTTGACGCACAAATCGAGGATCTGGCGCTCGATCTGGCGCACGCGGTTGAGCGTTTCGCGCAGGTTGTTGACCAGGCGGTCGGACAGCTGCGGATTAAGCTTGAGTTCGAGCAGGCGGGCCTCCAGCTCGGGGAGGACGTCCTCGCCGGACAGGCGGCGGATATGCAGGTCGCGCAGGATGGCCATGTGCGCGCGCACGGCCTGGGGATCGAGGGCGGTGTCGACAGCCTCGTCCTCGTCGACGGCGGCGGTGGCCTCTTCCTCTTCCTCGTCGACGGCTGCGGTATCGACGGCGTCGTCGGCGACGGCGGCCTCTTCCGGCAGTTCCTCCGCCTGGGCAAAGCCGACAACGATGTCGGCCAGGCGCATCTCGCCTGCATCGAAGCGCTCGAAGTCGGCCAGCAGCTCGGAAATGGCGGGCGGATAGGCAGCGAGGGCGCTGAGCATCTCGCGCAGGCCGCTCTCGATGCGCTTGGCGATCTCGATCTCGCCCTCGCGGGTCAAGAGTTCGACGGTGCCCATCTCGCGCATGTACATGCGCACGGGGTCGGTGGTGCGGCCTACGCCGTCGTCGACCGAGGAGGCCAGCGCGGCGACGGCCTCTTCCGCGGCGTCCTCATCGGCAGCCACCGCATTGTCGGACAGGGTCAGCTCGTCGGCGTCGGGTGCCACCTCGAAGACCTGAATGCCCATGTCGTTGATCATGCCGATGATGTCTTCCATCTGGTCGGCTTCGACCATGCCTTCCGGCAGGGTGTCGTTGATCTCGGCGTAGGTCAGGTAACCCTGCTCTTTGCCGCGGACGATGAGTTCTTTAATGCTGGACTGCGGATCTTCGAACATGGTCGAGTGCGAGCCTCGGGTCAAGTCAAACGAAAAATTATACCAACAAAGGGCAAATTATTCACGGCTGAATTGGAGTGTTGTCAGCCGCAAAAGTTCCTGTCGCTCAAGGGGTTGCAGTTCGGCAAACGGCCGTTCGGTCAGTTGCCGCAGGCGTGCTCGGTTATGGGTGGCGGCGATGTGTTCGAGCATGTCGAGCCACATGCGCTCGCGGACATCGATATCCTCGCTCTCCCGCGGTGGTGGCAGCCGACTGATCGCCTGCATGGCCCGAGCGTGGGGGCTGGCACGGAAGTGTTCAAGGGTCACGCCCATGGGGGTGGGGCGGCTGCGCAGGTGATCGATGAGCTGCGCCAAGAGCGGGAGGCCCGGGACGGGGGACTGCGCCCAGGCCGGATCCGGCGCCCGACGGGAGGCCAGGTCGGGATAATGCAGCAGTAGGGCGATGGCCTTGCGCAGGGCCGTAGCCCGGACGGGTTCGGCGGGCCTGACGGGGCGTTCGTGTGCCTTGGGGGCCGGGGCGCCACGGTCCTTTTGGGGTAGGAGCCGGTCGGCGCTCACCCCGACGCGCGCGGCCAGTTCGTCCAGCACGAGGTCCTTGAGCACCCCGGTGGGCATCCTCTGGATTAGCGGCAAGGCCAGGGTCTTGAGCCGGGCCCGGGCGGCCGGTGTGCCGTCGTCCTCGGCCTGGCGGGCCAGTTCGTCCAGCAGGAAGGCATCGAAGCCGAGTGCGTCGCGCTGGAGGCGAGCGCGGAAGGCTTCGGCCCCCTCCTGGCGTACCAGGCTGTCCGGGTCCTCGCCCTCCGGTAGAAACAGGAAGCGGGCGTCGAGGCCGTCGCGCAGCACGGGCAGGGTGGACTCCAGCGCGCGCCAGGCGGCGCGGCGGCCGGCTTCGTCGCCATCGAAACAGAACACAATCTGGGCGGTGTGGCGGAACATCAGGTCGACCTGCTCGCGGGTGACGGCGGTGCCGAGGGTGGCGACCGCCTCGCGCAGGCCGTGCTGGGCGAGCATGACGACATCCATGTAGCCCTCGACCACGAGCAGGCGCTCAGGGCGACCGAGGGCCTTGCGTGCCTCGAACAGGCCGTACAGTTCGTGTCCCTTGTGGAACAGGGGGGTCTCGGGGGAGTTGAGATACTTGGGCTTCTCGTCGCCCAGCACCCGCCCGCCAAAGGCAATGACGCGACCGCGCCGGTCGCGGATGGGAAACATGATCCGTTCGCGGAAGCGGTCGTACAGACGGCCGTGCTCGCCTTCGCTCAGCATGCCGGCGCGTTTGAGCTGGTCGATGCCCGGCCTGTCCAGCCGCAATGCGCGTTCCAGGGTATCGAAGCCCGGCGGGGCGTAGCCGAGTCCGAAGGCGGCGGCGGTCTCACCGCTCACCCCCCGCCGCTTGAGGTAGTCGATGGCGCGCGGGGTGTGCTTGAGTTCGGTCTGGTAGAAGCGGGCGCACTCCTCAAGGATGGCTAGCAGCGGGGCATGGGGATGGGGCTGCGGCGCCTCGCCCCCCTCCCGGGGGACCGTGAGGCCCATCTGCCCGGCCAGGGTCTCGACCGCCTCGACGAAGTCGAGCCGCTCGAAGGCCATCAGAAAACCGATCACGGTGCCGTGCGCCCCGCAGCCGAAGCAGTGGTAGAACTGCTTATCCGGGCTGACGAAGAATGAGGGCGATTTCTCATGATGGAACGGGCAGCAGGCCGCGTATTCCTTCCCCTTCTTCTTCAGCGGCACACGGCTGCCGATGACCTCGACGATGTCGGCGCGGGCGACTAGGTCGTCGATGAAGCTTTGCGGGATGCGGGACATGCTGCGTGAATAGGGGTGAGAGGAAATCAGTGTAGTCCACAGGTGGAAAAAACAAGGCCCCGCATTGCAAGGCCTTGTCGGGTTTTGGCGCGTGGGCCGGATTAGGGAAACGCTGAATCATTCAGCGTTTCCCGTTTGGGGCAGGACACCCCAACGCGAACAACGACGTCAGTCGTTGATTCGCGGAGTCCGTCGCGGACAGGTGCCTTGATAAGACGAGCTGAAAAAATCCATGGATGGATTTTTTCAGAGTTTCCTTAGGCGGCCGAGGCCAGGGTGTCGAGCAGCTGGCTCAGTTCGGCGGCCTTGGGTTTGATCAGCCAGAACTTGCCGATCCATTCCTCGAAATGGGCAAGGATATCGCGCGCCCGCGGGCTGCCGGTTTCCGCTAGATGCTGTTCGAGGATGCCGCGCAGGTGCTGGCGGTGGGCCTCCATCTGCGCCGGGACAAGGCGGTGGATGTCGATCAGTTCGTGGTTGTAGCGGTCGACGAAGGTGTTGTCCTCGTCCAGCACGTAGGCGAAGCCGCCGGTCATGCCCGCACCGAAGTTCACCCCGGTGCGGCCGAGGATGGTGACGATGCCGCCGGTCATGTATTCGCAGCCGTGGTCGCCGCAGCCCTCGATCACCGCGAAGGCGCCGGAGTTGCGCACCGCGAAGCGCTCGCCTGCGGTGCCGGCGGCGAACAGCTTGCCGCCGGTGGCGCCGTACAGGCAGGTATTGCCCATGATCGGGGTCTCATGACTCGGCAGGTTGCTGCCCTTGGGCTGGAACAGGACCAGCTTGCCGCCGGCCATGCCCTTGCCAACGTAGTCGTTGGCGTCGCCCTCGAGGATCATGTTTAGGCCGCCCGCATTCCACACGCCAAAGCTCTGGCCGATGGTGCCGGTGAGCTTGATCGTGATAGGGGCATCCTCCATGCCGAGGTTGCCGTGGCGCTTGGCGATCTCGCCAGAGATGCGCGCACCGATGGAGCGATCGGTGTTGCGGACTTCGAAGCTGAATTCGCCACTGGACTTGGTTTCGATGGCGGGCAGCACGGCCTGCACCATGCGCTCGGCCAACAGGCCCTTGTCATAGGGGTCGTTGTGCGGCACGGCACAGCACAGGGGTTTGGTGTCGGCCAGCCCACCATCGGAGAGGATGGGGGTAAGGTCGAGTTTTTGTTGTTTGGGCGTTGTGCCGGGCAGGATCTCGAGCAGGTCGGTCCGGCCGATCAAATCCTCCAGGCGGCGCAGGCCGAGGTGGGCCAGGTACTCGCGCACCTCCATGGCGATGAATTTGAAGTAGTTCATCACCTTCTCGACATCGCCCTTGTAGTGTTGCATGCGCAGCACCTTGTTCTGGGTGGCGACGCCGGTGGCGCAGTTGTTCAGGTGGCAGATGCGCAGGAATTTGCAGCCCATGGCGATCATCGGACCGGTGCCGAAGCCGAAGCTCTCGGCGCCGAGGATGGCGGCCTTGATCACGTCCAGGCCGGTCTTCAGTCCACCGTCGGCCTGCAGGCGCACCTTGTCGCGCAGGTCGTTGGCGCGCAGGGTCTGGTGCGCCTCGGACAGGCCCAGCTCAAAGGGGCTGCCAGCGTACTTGACGGAGGTCAGCGGCGAGGCGCCGGTGCCGCCGTCGTAGCCGGAGATGGTGATCAGGTCGGCATAGGCCTTCGCCACGCCTGCGGCGATGGTGCCGACGCCGGGTTCGGCCACGAGCTTCACAGAGATCAGCGCCTCGGGGTTGACCTGCTTGAGGTCGAAGATCAGCTGGGCGAGGTCCTCGATCGAGTAGATGTCGTGATGCGGCGGCGGGGAGATCAGGGCGACGCCGGGGCGCGCGTAGCGCAGCTTGGCGATCATCTCGTTGACCTTGTCGCCCGGCAGCTGGCCGCCTTCACCGGGTTTGGCGCCCTGGGCGATCTTGATCTGCAGCACCTCGGCATTGACCAGGTAGTGCGGGGTCACGCCGAAGCGGCCGGAGGCGATCTGCTTGATCTTCGACATCTTCACGGTGCCGTAGCGCGCAGGATCCTCGCCGCCCTCACCGGAGTTGGAGCGCGCGCCCAGGCGGTTCATCGCCTCGGCCAAGGTCTCGTGGGCCTCGGGGGAGAGGGCACCCAGCGACATGCCGGCGGAGTCGAAGCGCTTGACGATCTGCTCGATCGGCTCGACCTCGTCCAGTGGGATGGGCTGGGTGCTGGTGCGTAGCTTGAACATGTCGCGCAGGGTGGCGATCGGGCGCTCGTCCACGTGTTTGGCGTATTGCTTCCAGATGCTGTAGTCGCCGCTGTTGACGGCCTTCTGCAGGGTTTGGACCACGTCCGGATTGTAGGCGTGGTATTCGCCACCCCAGACGAACTTGAGCAGGCCGCCCTGACGCGGCAGCTTGCGCGGGTTCCAGGCCTCGCGGGCAAGCTTCGCCTGGTCGGCTTGGAGGTCCTCGAAGCTGGCTCCTTTGAGGCGGCTGGTGGTGTCCTTAAAGCACAGTTCGACCACCTCGTCGGCCAGGCCGATGATTTCGAACAGCTGCGAGCCACGGTAGCTGGCGATGGTGGAGATGCCCATCTTGGAGAGGATCTTCATCAGGCCTTTGTCAATGCCCTTGACGAAGTTCGCGGCCATCTTGGCGGAGGTCATGCCCTCCTTCATCTCGCCCACGCGCTGCATGCCCGCGATGCTCTCGAAGGCGAGGTACGGATAGACGGCGGTGGCGCCGTAGCCGATCAGGCAGGCGAAGTGGTGTGGGTCGCGTGCGGTGCCGGTCTCGACCACGATGTTGGCGTCGCAGCGCAGGCCCTCGGCGATCAGGCGGTGGTGGACCGCGCCGGTGGCGAGCAGGGCGTGGACCGGCAGCTTGCCGCGCGCAATGCTGCGGTCGGAGAGTACGATCACGACCTTGCCAGCCCTCACTGCGGCGACGGCCTCGTCGCAGATGCTGCGGATGGCCTGCTCAAGCGGCAGGTTCTCATCGCGGTTGAGGTCGATCACGCTGTTCGCGTAGGCCACGTCATCCACCGCAAGCAGGGCCTTGAACTTGCCTTCGGTCAGGACGGGGGACTCCAGCAGCAGACGATGGGCGTGCTCGGGGGTCTCCTCGAACAGGTTGCGCTCGGCACCGATGCAGGTCTCCAGGGACATGACGATCGTCTCGCGCAGCGGGTCGATCGGCGGGTTGGTGACCTGGGCGAACTGCTGGCGGAAGTAGTCGTAGGGCGATCGCTCAATCTGCGAGAGGACGGCCATCGGCGTGTCGTCGCCCATGGAGCCGACCGCCTCCTGGCCGGCTTCGGCCAGCACGCGCAGGATCTGGTCGCGCTCCTCGAAGGTGACTTGGAACATCTTCTCGTAGACGGCGAGTTGGTCGTCGTCCAGCGGGACGGCGGCCAGCAGGTCGGCCTCGAGTCCGGACTCCAGGCGGCGGGCGTGCTGCTTGAGCCACTGGCCGTAAGGCTTACGGCCCTTGAGCATGGCATCCACGTCTTCCGGCATCAGCAGGGTGCCGGTGGCGGTGTCCACGGCCACGATCTGGCCCGGCTTGACGCGGCCCTTGCGCACCACGTCCTCGGGCTTGTAGTCCCACACGCCGATCTCGGAGGCGAGGGTGATGTGGCGGTCTTTGGTGATGACCCAGCGCGCCGGGCGCAGGCCATTGCGGTCCATGGCGCAGGCGACGAAGCGGCCGTCGGTCATCACCATGCCGGCTGGGCCGTCCCATGGCTCCATGTGCATGGAGTGGTATTCGTAGAACGCGCGCAGCTCCGGGTCCATGTGCTCGATGTTCTGCCAGGCCGGCGGCACGATCAGGCGCATGGCACGCAGCATCTCGATGCCGCCGGCGATCATGGCCTCGAGCATGTTATCCATGCTCATTGAGTCCGAGCCGGTCTCGGTGACCAGTGGGCGCACGTCCTCCATGTTCGGGATCAGCGGCGTGGCGAACTTGAAGGCACGCGCGCGGGCCCAGTTGCGGTTGCCGCGGATGGTGTTGATCTCGCCGTTATGCGCCAGGTAACGGAACGGCTGGGCCAAGCGCCACTCGGGGAAGGTGTTGGTCGAGAAGCGCTGGTGGAACACGCACTGGGAGGAGGCCAAGCGCGCATCCTGCAGGTCGAGGTAGAAGCGCGGCAGGTCCTCCGGCATCATCAGGCCCTTGTACGACAGCACCTGGCTGGACAGGGTCGGGATGTAGAAGGTGGCGTCATCGGCCAGCTGCTTCTCGGTGCGGCGGCGGGCGATGTAGAGCTTGGTGTCGAAATGGCGTGCGTCCATGCCGGCCGGGGCGTTGACGTAGGCGTGCTCGATGACCGGCAGCTTCTCCAGGGCCTGGCGGCCAAGCTGGGTGGGGTCGGTCGGGAGGACGCGCCAGCCGAGGAAGTCGAGCCCCTCGACACGGATCTCACGCTCCAGGGTCTCGCGCGCCCGGGCAGCGAGGGCCTTGTCCTGACTGAGAAAAACCACGCCGACGGCGTACAGCTCACCGAGCTTGAAGCCCAGCCTGGCGGCTTCCTCGCGCATGAAGGCATCGGGCTTCTTCAGCAGGATGCCGCAGCCGTCACCCGACTTGCCGTCGGCGGAAATACCCCCGCGGTGCGTCATGCGCGCCAGCGATTCGATCGCGGTCTGTACCAGCCAGTGGCTGGGTTTGTCGTCCATCTGGGCGATCAGGCCGAAACCGCAGTTATCGCGCTCAAATTCGGGGGAGTAGAGGCCAAAGGCAGGCAGGGTGTTCATTGCTGGGTGTGTCCAACTCTCGCTTGGCATTGGAATATCGGCGCCCGCAGGGGGCAGCCGATGTCGTTGCCCGGGTTGTCAAGGGCAAAATGG
>JBMFOY010000038.1:0-15048 GCA_049969375.1 Halothiobacillaceae bacterium
AACGCGAACAACGACGTCAGTCGTTGATTCGCGGAGTCCGTCGCGGACATGCGCCTTGATAAGACGATCTGAAAAAATCCATGGATGGATTTTTCAGAATTCCCGAAGCAGGGCTGAGCCGTCGCCGCGTGCCGCGGCAATCCGGCAGCCCCCGACCAGGCCCGGGCATGACCGGGGCCTGGTCATTTCTGCACTCGGGCTGTGGCCCTGATTGCCCGTTCGGCGCTGCGCAGCGCCCGTTCCACGGCCGCCTGCGAGACACCGGCCGGGGCATGGCGCCAGTGCAGGTAGGCATCGATGAATCCGGCGCTGGCCTGCGCCAGCTCGGGGTGCTCGCGGGCGATGCGCCGGGCGAAGGCGCGCGGACCTTCGTCGGGTTGGCGTGACACGCCTATGGTGCCCAAGGCCCGGTCGAACCTTGCTAAAAGACGTTGCGCTGGTGCCATGCGGGTTCGCCGCCAGCGTTCCCAGGCCAGGGCCATGATCGCCAGCAACCCAAGACCCATTCCCAAGGCCCCCCACAGACCGAGCCGCAGGTCACCCCGCCAGCCGAGCCATTCGAGTAGGGCACGTTGGTCGGCGCGGTCGAAGCCAAGCACCCAGCGGTTCCAGCGGTTCTCCATGCCGTCGAGCCGGAGCCTGGCTCGGTGCAGGAAGCCGAAGTCGCGCCGCAGGGCAGCGGGCAGCTCCCCCACCGTTTCCGGCACGGCGGCCGCGAGCCCAGACTCGATCCGCTCGGGAGCGATGGCCTCCGTGGGGTCCACGCGCTGCCAGCCCTCGCCCTCGATCCACACCTCGGCCCAGGCATGGGCGTCGCCCTGGCGCACGAGCCAGTAGCCGTCCGGATGGCGCTCGCCACCCTGGTAGCCGGTGACCACCCGCGCGGGCAGGCCCGCAGCACGCATGAGCAGGACGAAGGCGCTGGCGTAGTGCTCGCAGAAGCCGGCGCGGGTGTCGAACAGGAAGGCGTCCATGGCATCCTGCTCCGGCAGGGCCGGGGGGCGCAGGGTGTAGCGGAAGCCCAGGGCGCGGAACAGGCGCAGCGCGGCCTCGATACGTTCGCGCGGTTCGAGCTTCTTCCAGCCCGTGCCCAGGTCGTGCAGCAAGGGATTTTCGCCCTCGGGTAATTGCAGGGCTTGTCGCCGCAGGCCCTCGGGCAGATCGGGGTCGAGCCTGGCATGGGGGGCGGCGCGCAGGTCCAGCAGGCGGCGGGTTTCCTGCGGGTGGTCGAAGCGCAGGTCGTGGTCAAGCAAAAGCCGGGTCCCCTCGGGCGCCTCCACGGGGAGATCCAGCGCCGGCAGGATGGCGTTGCCCTGCGGCTCGAGCATCAGGCTGTACTCCAAAAGCGCCTCGCCTGGCTCCATGGTCAGCGCCTCCGGGCGGGGCAGGTCGGGCAGGCGGGCCCAGCGGCGGCCGTCGAAGTGCCAGAACACCGGGCCGCGCCAGTAGAGCTGCTCGCGTGCGGGTTCCGCGCCCGCGAAGGTGGCGCGGAAGGCGACTGCCTCTGAGCGGGACAGGTCGGTGATGGTGCCGGGGGCGAGGCTGTCCGACAGGCCGGTGACGGCCCGGTCGGTCTGTGGCAGGCCGAACAGCGGCGCCGCGGGGCGGGGCACGAACACGAACAGCAGCAGCGCGACGGGCAGGGCGAGCCCCATGGTCGGGACGAGGCCCCGCAGGCGGCGGCGCAGAGGGGGCGGTTCAAGCGGGGAGGCCAAATCTCCCAGCAGGCCGAGCAGGAGGGCGAAGGCGCCGAGCGCCCAGAGCGCGGTCAGCGGTCCCTGGTCGAACAGGAACAGGGTCAGGAGCAGGAACAGTCCGAGCAGTCCGAGCAGTCCGCCGTCCCGGCGCGTGCGGGATTCGAGCAGCTTGAGCACGGTGAGCAGGACGAGGAAGCTCACCCCGCTATCGCGACCGAAGATCCCGCCGTGCGTGAGCCAGACCACGGCCGTGCCCGCCAGGAGCAGGGCGGCCAGGATGGCACGATGGGGCAGGGGGGTGCCGGAGCGCAGGTGGAAGGCGTGCCACAGCAGTCCCAGGGCGGCAAGCAGGCTGATCCAGGGCGCCAGGTGCAGGGCGTGAGGCAGCAGCACCAAGGAGAGCACGCCGAGCAGGCGGGCCTTCAGCGCCGGGGGGAGGGGGGTGCTGGCGTGTGTCATGCAGGAGGGGCCTCGGCCAGGAGGCGCAGCGCGCGCGTGCAGTGCTCTGCACCCAGGCCGCGGGGGAGGGACGTGCCGTGGCTCAGGCGCAGGGCGTAGGGCTCGCCGGCCGCCTCGCAGGCCAGCACCCAGGCGGCGAGCTGGCGCAGGCGGGCCTCGCGCGGAAGATCGTTGAGCCGCTCCTCGTCCAGCACCCTTGGTCCGTGCGGCCGCAACTCGCCGTCGAACCGCTTGGTCTGCAATCCACCGCCGCGTGCCAGCGCGCGCCAGTGGATGCGCGCGGGGCTGTCCCCGGGCTGGTAGGCCTTCAGGCCGGTGAAATCGTCCTGTCCGCCACGGTTGTCATGCCCTGCAGGGGGCGGTAGGGGACGATCTCCGCTGGGCCTCGGATAGACCCAGTAGCGTCGCCCGAGCGGCTGGTCGCGCTCCAGCCGCACGAGACCAAGCGGGTCGCGCATGACCAGGCGCAGCGGTGGAGGGACATGCGTGCCGCGGCCACGGGCGGGCAGGTCGAGGACGAGTGTCACCCCTTCGGGCGTAGGGATCGCGGCCTTGCTGCCGGGGCCATCCCGGAAGGATGTCTCGACCGCTGTGCCGTCCTCGCCCCGAACTTCAAGCGTGAGCCGAAGAGCCTCCTCCTCGAAGCCCGAGTCGATGTGCACGGTTCGCGCCTCGAGCGGGAACAGGCGCCGGCGGGTGGCGAGCAGGCCGAAGGCGGCGGTGGAGGTGAGCCAGAAGGTGAAGAAGTAGCCGAGGTTGCTGGCGTACTGCACCGAGCCGATGAGCAGTACGGTGAGCAGGCCGAGGAAGGGCCAGGCGAGTGGCTCAAGGCGTAGGCGGACGGGCATCAGTCGGGGGAAGGCACCCGCTCCAGCAGCCAGGCGGCGGCGCTGAGACCACCGTGCAGCAGAGCGGGGTCAGTGAAATGCAGGCGGTGGCTGGTCACATGCGGTGCAAGTTCGCGCAGGTCCTCCGGCTCGACGTGCATGCGGCCGTGCAGCAGGGCCCAGGCGCGCGCGGCATCCAGCCAGCCGAGGCCGGCGCGCGGGGAGAGGCCCTGGGCGAATATCCCCGGCAGGCGCGATGCGGTGAGCAGGTCGAGCAGGTGGTCGAGCACCACTGGGCCGACGTGCACTGTGCGCACCACGGTACGCAGATGGCGCAGGCTGTCGCTGTCCAGGCAGGGGGCGAGGCCCTGCGCGGTCGGGCGGGTGGTGCCTTTGGTGAGCATCAGCCGCTCCGCCGCGCGCTCCGGGTAGCCGAGCGAGAGGCGCAGCAGGAAGCGGTCGAGCTGGGACTCGGGCAGCGGATAGACGCCCTGCTGCTCGACCGGGTTCTGGGTGGCGATGACGAAGAACGGGTCGGGGAGGGGGTGGCTTGTTCCGTCCACGCTTACCTGGCGCTCCTCCATCGCCTCCAGCAGGGCGCTTTGCGCCTTGGGGCTGGCGCGGTTGATCTCGTCGGCGAGCAGCACCTCGGTGAAGATCGGCCCGGGCTGGAAGCGGAAGCTGCCCGAGGAGGGCTGGTAGATGGAGGCGCCGATGAGATCAGCGGGGAGGAGGTCGCTGGTGAACTGCACGCGCCGGGCGTGCAGGCCGAGGGCGCGCGCCAGGGCGTTGGCGAGGGTGGTTTTGCCTACCCCGGGGATGTCCTCCAGCAGCACATGGCCGCCGGCGAGGAGGGCGGTCAAGGCCAGGCGGATGCGGTCCTGCTTGCCGAGCAAGGCGCTGGACACGCGGGCGACGATGCAGTCCAGCGGGGTGCGCAGCTGCAGGGTCAGGCCGGACTCAGCCATCGTCTTGCTCCTTCGGGGGCGGGTTCGCTGTGCATCTTGCGTGCGAAGCGCTTCTGCACGTCGACAAACTGTTCGAGTCCCGCCTGGATGCGGCCGTTGACGGTGTCCGGCGGGAAGCGGCCGGCGGTGTCGGCCTCGCCTGCCGGAAGGCCGGTCAGCAGGGTCATCACCTCGTCGACCGTGTCCGCAGCATGGATGGTAAAGCGTCCTTCCCGCACCGCAGCCACCACGTCGGCGCGCAGCATCAGGTGGTGGACGTTGCTGCGCGGGATGATCACGCCCTGCTCGGGGCGGGGGCCGAGGACTTGGCAGACGTCGAAGAAACCCTCGATCTTCTCGTTGATGCCGCCCACCGCCTGCACCTCGCCGTGCTGGTTGACCGAGCCGGTGACCGCCAGCGCCTGCGAAAGCGGCAGCCGGGCGAGCGCGGAGAGCAGGGCACACAATTCCGCCACTGAGGCGGAGTCGCCCTCCACCGGTCCGTAGGACTGCTCGAAGGCCAGGTTCGCGCGGATCGACAGCGGGGTGGTGCGGGCATAGCGCTCGCCGAGGAAGGAACTGAGGATCATCACTCCCTTGGAGTGGATGGCCCCGTCGAGTTCCACCTCGCGCTCGATGTCGATCACATCGCCTTTGCCGAGGCGCACCGTGGCGGTGATGCGCGAGGGGCGGCCGATGAGGATCTCGCCCAGCTCGACGACCGACAGGCCGTTGACCTGGCCGACGGCCCCGCCTTCAACCACCAGGCGCAGCTCATCCTTACGGATGGCGCGCAGTACCTCCTCGCGGTAGCGGTCGCCGCGGAAGATGCGCGCGGCGATGGCGCGTTCCACCTGGGCGCGGTCGCTGGCTGCGGTGCCATCCTCTTCGGCGTAGAAGTTCGCCTCGCGCAACAGGTCGAGGATGCTGCGCATGTGCAGGCTCAGGCGGTGGGCGTCGCCCGCGTCGCGGCTGGCCTGCTCGATCAGCCGGCCGAGGGCGTCGCGGCTGACCGGCCGCAGGCCTTCGCGGCGTACCAGGGTTGCGATCAGGCGCTCGATGGCCGCGCTGATGGTCTTTTCCTTCAACTCCCGCAGCTGCTCGAGGGTTTCCTTGTACCAGATCGGCAGGTCCTCCCGCAGCAGGCTCAGCAGGGCCTTGCGGTGCTTTTCGAGCAATTCGTCCAGGCGCTTCTTTTCATCCTCCGGCAGCTGGTTGAAGACCTCCTGCGGCATCGGCTTGCCGTCCGCCAGTGGGGCGAGGGTGTAGCCGGTGGGCGTGTCGAGGATGACGATGCCATCCTGCTCGGCCACCTCGCCGAGGCTGACCAGCGCCAGCTTGCGCCGCTGCGCGAAGCTCTCCTCGATCCGCTGCTTCTCCTGCGGGTATTCGCCCGAGGCGAAGCTGCGCGGGACCACGGTGAGCAGGTCCTGGATCAGCTGGTCGAGGTCGGCGCGCAGGCGGATGGCCATGCCAGCCGGCAGGGACAGGGCGCGCGGACGCTGCGGGTCGTCGAAGTTCTGCACATAGCACCAGTCGCGCGCTGGCGGGGCTTCGGCGGCCTTGTCGCGCATCGTGCCGCGCAGGGCGCTGTGCTTGCCCAGGCCCCCACGCCCCATGGCATACAGGTTGAAGCCCGGTTGGCGCACGCCAAAGGCCACCTCGATCGCCTGGACCGCGCGTGGTTGGCAGAGCAGCCCTTCGACATCCTCCAGCTCGTCGGTGCTGGCGAAGGCGAGGTCGCCAAAATCTGCCGACTGATAGAGGGCGTCGGCAGCGAGTCGCTCGGACATGTTTGCATCCTTGGACTGGAATCAGGCCTTACCCTGTCATTTAGCTGAAAGCGGGTCAATAGTCTGCTGCTCTGGATGTCCATGGCCAAGCCATGTGGTACATTAATACCCCGCTGCACATGCGATGCCACGCATGTCATCCAGCCGGGCGAAAGTGGCGGAATAGGTAGACGCACTGGATTTAGGTTCCAGCGCCGCAAGGCGTGAGGGTTCGAGTCCCTCCTTTCGCACCATTCTTGCGAGTGAGACGAGGATCGACCTGGTCATCGGCCTGTTTGAGCTCCTCTCCGGTTGAGTATGCCCCGCAAAGCCCGGCACTCACCATACCCCTCGCTAAGCGCTTCATGTATCATGCGCCCCCATTATTTTTCATCGCCATGCGGGAGCACACAGGGGCTTGAGCCTCAACCTTCCCGTTAACGCATGAGAGATTTTTGCGCGCACGAAGGAGTCCTGCCCTCTGGGCGCACTGATCGAATAAACCCTGAAGAATTTCTCTGATTATTTGAGGTGTACGACATGCAAGTGACGTTGGAAACCGCCGAGGGCCTGCTGCGCCGCCTGTCGGTCCAGGTACCCGCCGCCCAGGTGGATGAGGCGGTCGAACAGCGCCTGAAGGATCTCGCCCGGCGTGTGCGCATGGATGGCTTCCGCCCGGGCAGGGCCCCGCTGCCGGTTGTGCGCCAGCGTTACGGCGAACAGGTGCGTGACGAAGTGGTGGGCGACCTGATCCAGCGCACCTATACGAATGCCGTGACCGAGCAGAAGCTGCGCCCGGCCGGCGGCCCGCGTATCACCAAGGTCGACATGACTGCGGGCGAGGACCTGCGTTATGTGGCCGAGATCGAGATCTATCCGGAGATCACCCTGGCCGACCTGTCCGAGATCGCCATCGAGCGTCCTACGGCCGAGATTACTGAGGCCGATGTCGATGCCATGATCGAGAACCTGCGCAAGCAGCGCGTCACCTACAACACCGTCGAGCGTGCTGCTGCCGAAGGTGACCGCGTGATCGTAGACTTCAAGGGCAGCATCGATGGCGAGCCGTTCGACGGTGGTTCCGCCCAGGACATGCCGGTCGAGCTGGGCAAGGGCATGCTGCTGAAGGACTTCGAGGCTCCGATCGTCGGCATGCAGGCCGGTGAGTCCAAGACCATCGAAGTGACCTTCCCTGAGGACTACCACGCCGAACATTTGGCCGGCAAGAAGGCCAGCTTCGAGGTTACCGTCAAGAGCGTGGCCGAACCCGTGCTGCCGGAGATCGATGACGCCTTCTGCGCCGCCTTCGGTGTGAAGGAAGGTGGTGTAGAGGCGCTGCGCGTTGAGGTGCGCAAGAACATGGAGCGCGAGCTGGCCCAGTCCATCAAGCGCCGCGTCAAACAGCAAGTGATGGACGGCCTGCTGGCGGCAAACGAGGTTCCGCTGCCCCAGGCCCTGGTCGAGGAGGAGGCGCAGCGTATGCGTCAGCAGTTCAGCCAGCAGATGCGTGGCGCCAAGGCCGACCAGCTGCCGCTCGACATCTTCAAGCCTGAGGCCGAGCATCGGGTCAAGCTGGGCCTGCTGGTGGCCGAGCTGGTGAAGAGCGAAGGCCTGAAGCTCGATGCAGCCCGCATGGACGCCCTGCTGGACGATATCGCGGCAAGCTACGAGGACCCAGCCGAGGTCAAGGTGTACTACAAAAGCCACCCCGAGCTGATGTTGAATATCGAAGCCATGGCCGTCGAGGACCTGGTGATCGAGCACGTGCTCACCAAGGCCAAGGTGACCGACAAGCCGATGAGCTTCGATGAGGTCGTCAAGCCGGTTTCCTGATCGGCCCGGTGACTGGCTGCCGGCCAGCCATGGCCGGCAGCCTTCGGCAACGAGGCGGCTCCGGCCGCCTCGTTGCTTTCCGGGGTTTGTGTCACACTGCGTTGAAAACGGGCCGTGTGGCCCCCATTCCGTCAACACACACACAGAGAACCATCCGATGATCCTCCCCCCCTATGCCGCCCAGAATCCGGACCCGCAGATGCTTGGCCTTGTGCCGATGGTCGTCGAGCAGAGTGCCCGGGGCGAGCGCGCCTATGACATCTATTCGCGCCTGCTCAAGGAGCGGGTGATCTTCATCGTGGGCGAGATCGAAGACCACATGGCCAACCTGGTGGTGGCCCAGCTGTTGTTCCTTGAGTCGGAAAACCCGGACAAGGACATCCACCTGTACATCAATTCGCCAGGTGGCGTAATCACCTCCGGCATGGCGATCTACGACACCATGCAGTTCATCAAGCCGGACGTCAGCACCCTGTGCATCGGCCAGGCGGCCAGCATGGGCGCCTTCCTGCTCGCGGGCGGCGCACCGGGCAAGCGTTACTGCCTGCCGAACGCACGCGTGATGATCCACCAGCCGCTGGGCGGTTTCCGCGGTCAGGCCTCGGACATCAAGATCCACGCCGAGGAGATCATCAAGACCCGCCAGCGCATGAACGAACTGTTGGCCTTCCACACCGGTCAGCCGGTCGAGCGTGTTGAGCAGGACACCGACCGCGACAACTTCATGGACGCCCAGCAGGCCGCCGCCTACGGGCTGGTGGACAAGGTGCTGGAGAAGCGCTGAAAGGCCTAACCTTCGGAAGGCTTGATCCGCCTTGGTGTGGCTCCAGGTCGTTCCCACCCGAGCGCAGCGAAGATGGTGTAGAAGGCCCGCCCGGGGCCGATGGGAATGATCGCGGCGAGGTTGCCGCTTCTGCGAAGGCCGGGGGTGGGTTTTACTGCTTTCCCTAGCCCTTGAAGGCTTGCATGCCCTGCCCAAACCGGGCAAGGTTGTTTTTGTATGACTGTCTGAGATTGGCTTGATGGCAAAGAAAAACGACGATCGCTCCCGCGATACCCTGTACTGCTCGTTCTGTGGCAAGAGCCAGGACGAAGTGCGTAAGCTGATTGCCGGGCCGTCCGTCTATATCTGCGACGAGTGCGTCGAACTGTGCAATGACATCCTGCGCGAGGAGCTGCAGGAGTCCAGCGAACCCTCGAGCCGCAAGCTGCCGACCCCGCACGAGATCCGCGCCACGCTGGACGAGTACGTCATTGGCCAGACCCAGGCCAAAAAGGCGCTGGCGGTGGCGGTGTACAACCACTACAAACGCCTTGAACTTGCCGGCAAGAAGGGCAAGGGTGATGAGGTCGAGATTGGCAAGAGCAACATCCTGCTGATCGGCCCGACCGGTTCCGGCAAAACCCTGCTCGCCGAGACCCTGGCGCGCATCCTCAACGTGCCGTTCGCCATCGCCGACGCCACCACGCTGACCGAGGCCGGCTACGTGGGCGAGGACGTCGAGAGCATCATCCACAAGCTGCTGCAGAAGTGCGACTACGACGTGGAGAAGGCGCAGACCGGCATCATCTACCTTGACGAGATTGACAAGATCACCCGCAAGGGCGACAACCCCTCGATCACCCGCGACGTGTCGGGCGAGGGCGTGCAGCAGGCGCTGCTGAAGATGATCGAGGGCACCGTGGCCGCCGTGCCGCCCTCCGGCGGGCGCAAGCATCCGCAGCAGGAATACCTGCACGTGGACACCTCTAACATCCTGTTCATCTGCGGCGGGGCGTTCGAGGGGCTAGACAAGATCATCCGCCGCCGCGCGGAGAAGGGTGGCATCGGCTTCGCTGCCGAGGTGAAGAGCAAGGAAGATACGCGCAACCTCTCCGAGCTGTTCCAGGACGTGGAGGCCGAGGACCTGGTCCGCTACGGCCTGATTCCGGAGCTGGTGGGTCGCCTGCCGGTGGTCGCGACCCTGGACGAGCTCGATGAGGCGGCGCTGGTGCGCATCCTGACCGAGCCGAAGAACGCGCTGACCAAGCAGTTTGCCAAGCTGTTCGAGATGGAGGGTGTTCAGCTCGAGTTCCGCCCGGACGCCCTCACCGCCATCGCCCACAAGGCGATGCAGCGCAAGACCGGCGCGCGCGGCCTGCGCACCATCCTCGAGCACACCCTGCTCGATACGATGTACGACCTGCCCTCTCTGCCGCATCTGCAGAAAGTCGTGGTCGATGAGGCCGTCATCCAGGGCGAGGCCCAGCCTTACCTCGTGTTCGAGAACAGCGAGCTGCCGCGCGCGGCCTCCGAGTAAGTCCGTCCGCCCCGCAGCATGCAGGATGCAGCGGGGCGGGTCTTGCAAATGGGCCTGCCTGCCCTTAAGTCCTGAACCATGAAGCGGCCTTAAGCCGCGTTGAGGACACTATGCCGCACACTGAAATTCAATCCCAGATCATCGAAGGCCAGCCGCTTCTTGTGCCAGTGCTGCCGCTGCGCGACGTGGTGGTCTATCCGCACATGGTCATTCCGCTGTTCGTCGGCCGGGAGAAGTCCATCGCCGCCCTTGAGGCTGCCATGCGGGCCAACAAGCAGATTCTGCTGGTGGCACAGAAGAGCGCCGAGGTGGACGAACCAGGGCGTCATGAATTGCACGCCATCGGCACCCTGGCGCAGATCCTCCAGCTGCTGAAGCTTCCCGACGGCACCGTCAAGGTGCTGGTGGAAGGGGGGGAACGCGTGCGTATCGAGCAGCTGTACACCTCGGAGGGTTATTTTACCGCGCAGATGACGCCTCTGCCTGAGCAGATGATCGAGGATGAACGCGAGCTTGAGGTGCACATGCGCGCCCTGCTCGGCCAGTTCGAGAACTACGTCAAGCTCAATAAGAAGATCCCGCCCGAGATCCTCACCTCGCTTGCGGGCATCGACGACCCTTCGCGCCTGGCCGACACCATCGCCGCGCACATGCCCCTGCGCCTCGACGAGAAGCAGCGCATCCTGGAGATGACCAGCATCGGCGAGCGCATGGAACACCTCATGGCCCTGATCGAGGCCGAGGTCGACCTGCTGCAGGTGGAGAGACGCATCCGTGGCCGCGTCAAGCAGCAGATGGAGAAGAGCCAGCGCGAGTACTACCTCAATGAGCAGATGAAGGCGATCCAGAAGGAGCTGGGTGAGCTGGAGGAGGGGACGAGCGAGATCGAGGACCTCGAGCGCCGGATCGAGAAGGCCGGCATGCCGAAAGAAGCGTGTAACAAGGCCCGCGCCGAGCTGAACAAGCTGAAGATGATGCAGCCCATGTCGGCCGAGGCGACCGTGGTGCGCAATTACCTCGACTGGCTGCTGCAGGTGCCGTGGAAGAAGCGTAACAAGGTGTGCAACGACATCAGCCTCGCCGAGCAGGTGCTGGAGGCCGATCACTACGGCCTGGAGAAGGTCAAGGAGCGCATCCTCGAGTACCTCGCCGTGCAGCAGCGAGTGAAGGCGCTCAAGGGGCCCATCCTCTGCCTCGTCGGCCCGCCGGGAGTGGGCAAGACCTCGCTCGGCCAGTCGATCGCCAAGGCTACCAACCGCAAGTTCGCCCGCATCGCCCTCGGCGGCGTCCGCGACGAGGCCGAGATCCGCGGGCACCGCCGCACCTACATCGGCTCCATGCCGGGCAAGATCGTACAAACACTCTGCAAAGTGGGCAGCAAGAACCCGCTGATCCTGCTGGATGAGATCGACAAGATGGCGCACGACTTCCGTGGCGATCCGGCCTCGGCCATGCTCGAGGTGCTCGACCCCGAGCAGAACAGCACCTTCGGCGACCACTATATGGAGGTCGATATTGACCTCTCCGAGGTCATGTTCATCGCCACGGCGAACAGCCTGAACATCCCAGGGCCCCTGCTCGATAGGATGGAGGTGATCCGCCTGGCCGGCTACACCGAGGACGAGAAGGTCAACATCGCCCAGCGCTACCTCGTGCCCAAGCAGATGAAGAACAACGGCCTGGCCGAGGATGAGCTCACCCTCAGCGAGGATGCCCTGCGTGACATCGTGCGCTACTACACCCGCGAGGCGGGGGTACGCAACCTCGAGCGCGAGATCTCCAAGATCTGCCGCAAGGTGGTCAAGGAGATCCTCATGGCGGGTAGCAAGGCCAAGGCGAAGGGGGCCATCAAGGTCACGCCGAAGAACCTCGACAAGTACCTCGGCGTGCGCCGCTTCAGCTTCGAGAAGGCGCAGGAACAGAACCAGGTCGGCCAGGTTAATGGCCTGGCCTGGACTGAGGTAGGCGGCGATCTTTTGACCATCGAGACTGCCGTGGTGCCTGGCAAGGGCAAGCTGACCTACACCGGCCAGCTCGGCGAGGTGATGCAGGAGTCCATCCAGGCGGCGATGACCGTGGTGCGCGCGCGTGCCGAGCAACTTGGCATCGAACCCGACTTCCACGAGAAGAAGGACATCCACATCCACGTGCCGGAGGGCGCTACGCCCAAGGACGGTCCGAGTGCGGGCATCGCCATGTGCACCGCGCTGGTCTCCGCCCTGACCGGCATCCCGGTGCGTGCCGACGTGGCCATGACCGGCGAGATCACCCTGCGCGGTGAGGTCCTGCCGATCGGCGGAGTGAAGGAAAAGCTGCTCGCGGCCCACCGTGGCGGCATCCGCACGGTCATTATCCCGGAGGAGAATCGCAAGGATCTGGTCGAGATCCCGAAGAATATCCAGGCGAAACTGGACATTCGCCCGGTGAAATGGGTCGACCAGGTGCTGGATATCGCGCTCGCCGAGAAGCCGCGCCCGCGGGATACAGGCATGGTTCCGCCGGCCGCCTCGGACGTCCCGGCAGGGCGCCGGGGGCGTGCGCGCAAGGCGGAGGCCCCCCTGCCACACTGATTGAGGCATAAGCCTGGTCGGCGTTGACGTCCCCGGGGGGGGCTTGTTATAAACCTCGCAGTTCCGGCAAAACCCGTCAGCATGCGACCCAGGCCAGCTGCGGGGGCCGGGGGCGACTCAGCCGGGCCGGGTACCTGGCATGAGGTTGGTCTACCACCCGCAAGCACAACGCCTCAAAGGATTCATACGACCATGAACAAATCCGAACTGATCGACGCCGTTGCCCAGTCCGCCGACATCTCCAAGGCCGCCGCCGCACGTGCCGTGGATGGCTTCGTCGCCGCCGTGACCGACGCCCTGAAGAAAGGCGAGCAGGTCACCCTGGTGGGCTTTGGCACTTTCCTGGTCCGCGAGCGCGAGGCCCGTACCGGCCGCAACCCGCAGACCGGCGCGGAGATCAAAATCCCTGCCTCCAAGCTGCCCTCCTTCAAGGCTGGCAAGGGTCTGAAGGACGCCGTCAACCACTAAGTTCCGTTGATACCTTGGCCTCCCAGCGTCCCCTGAGGGACCGGGAGGCTTTTTTATGTCCGCGATTGTGCTGTCTTTGATTTCGAGTGTCCTGCCATGTTGATGAATATCCGTGACCGCCTCTCCGGTTGGATTGCCTATGCCATCGTGGGCCTCATCAGTATCCCCTTCGTGCTGTGGGGGATCGGTGAGTATTTTCGCGGGGGCAGAGATGCGCCGGTGGCCACCGTCAACGGGCAGGATATCTCCCCGCGCGCCTTCGAGCAGGCCTACAACCAGGAGCGCCAGCGCCTGGCGCAGGCCTTCGGCGGCACCGTCCCGCCGGATATGCTCGAGGGGCTAGGCCTCAAGCGTCAGGTGCTGGACGGGCTGATCCTGCGGGAGGTCTTGCGTCAGTACGCGCATGAGCAAGGCCTGCGCGTCAGCGATGCGGAACTCGCCGCAGTCTTGCGCGGGGTGCCGGCCTTCCAGGAGAACGGGGTCTTCAGTCAGGCACGTTACGAGCAGGTGCTGGGCCTGCAGGGCCAGACTCCGCTGACCTTCGAGCACGAGGTGCGTCAGGATCTCGTGCTTGACCAGCTTCAGCGCGGCATCGCCCTCAGTGCCTTCGACGTTGCGGCCAACGTAGATGCCTTCCTGCGCTTGCGTGGGCAGACGCGCGAGGTTGAGGTCTACACCCTCCCGGTGGCGCCGCGCCGCGCGGGGATCCAGCCGGATGAGGCCCGGCTTCAGGCCTACTACAAGGAGCACGTGCAGGATTTCCGCCTTCCGGAGCGGGTGCGCCTGGATTACATCGCCCTGTCGGTGGATGAGCTTGCGGCCAGCATGACGCCGAGCGAGGAGGACATCCGCCAGGCCTACGAGGACTACCTAGCGCGCGAAGCGCAGCGCGAGCGCCGCAAGGCACGCCACATCCTGATCACCCCACCCGAGGGCGGCGACATGGAGGCCGCGCGCAAGCAGGCCGAGGCGCTGCGCGAGCGGCTGGTCGGGGGCGAGGACTTCGCCGCCCTGGCGAAGCAGTACTCCCAAGACCCGGGCTCGGCCGGGCAGGGGGGCGAGCTTGGTCTGGTCGAGCGCGGGATGATGGTCGAACCGTTCGAGAAGGCCCTGTTCGCCCTCAAGGAGGGCGAGATCAGCGCGCCGGTGCAGACTGACTTCGGTTGGCACCTGATCAAGCTCGAGCACATCGAAGAGGCCAAGCCGAAGCCGCTGGACGAAGTGCGTCAGGCCATGCTGGCCGACGCAGCCCAGCGCATGGCCGAGGAGCGCTTCCATGACCTGGCCGACCGTCTGGCGACGCTCGCCTACGAGCAGCCGGACAGCCTTGTCCCGGCGGCCGAGGCGCTGGGCCTCAAGGTCCAGACCAGCGGCTGGGTGACCCGCGACCAAGGCGAGGGCCTGGGCGCGAATCCCAAGCTACGCGCCGCCGCGTTCACGCCCGAGGTGCTGGAGCAGGGGCGCAACAGCGACCTGATCGATCTTTCCGGCAACCAGGTGGCGGTCATCCGCGTGGCGGAGCACCAGCCTGCGGCGGACCAGCCGTTTGAGACGGTCCGTGCCGAGGTCCAGCGCCGCGTGGTCGAGCAGGAGCTTGCCCGTCTGATCGAAGCGGATGCGGCCCGCCTGCGCAAGGCACTCTCCATGGCCGAGGCCGTCGACGAGGCCCTGCGCCAGGTTGGCGCCGAGCGTGGCTTTGCCGGCGAGCTCAAGCGCCTGGGCGCGGACGAGGTCGATCCGGCCATCCGCCGTGCAGCATTCTCCATCGGCCGCCCCACGGCCAATGCCCCGCTGGTCGGCAGCGTCCGTCTGGGCAATGGCGACATGGCTGTGGTGCGCGTGCTGTCGGTCAAGGATGGCGACCCCGCGGCACTCGATGAGGCGGAGCGCCTCGCTATCCGCGAGGAGCTGCGTCAGAACGTCGGCATGGGCGAGCTGTCTGCTTTCATCGCCCACCTGCGGGCACGGGCCGAGATCACCCAGCGCCAGGATCTCTGATGCGGGCCGACTGAAGACCCCGCATGTTCGGTCGCGGCGTTGTAGCTCCCTCTCTCACCCCGGATGGCTACAATGCTCGCGCTTTGGCGCTTTTCCCTTCCTTGGTTGTAGCTCCCTCTCTCACCCCGGATGGCTACAATGCCGTGGCGGGCGAGGCCGTCTGCCCGGTCGTTGTAG
>JBMFOY010000039.1:0-5727 GCA_049969375.1 Halothiobacillaceae bacterium
GCGTGTTCTTTTGGTTACTTTTCTTGCACGAGCAAGAAAAGTAACTCGCCCGCTTGCGTGGGCGTTTGTTCGAAGAAACAAGCTTCAAAGCGGGCGAAAAACCACTTCAACGGTTGTTCAAAGCCGCTTTGAGACAGGCTTGCGGCTTGGTTTTGCCCGCCTCAAGTCGCGCACCTCGAACATGCCTTAATCGCAGGCGGGCGAGTGACTTTCTTTGCTTGCCCATCGATCGTCACCAAAGAAAGGCCCCCCGCAAGGCCGCCCTTCGGGTTCCCGTGCTGCTAGGCCGTTCAAAGGAGCCGCTTTGACGGGGCATCCTGCCCCGGCAAAGCTGAACCGGCCATCCTTGGCCATCTCACCCCCTTGCCCAGCCTGGCATCACGGCGGCCTTGAGGGGGAGTTCCCCCTTCGCCCACCCTTGTCCAGAAAACCTTCGTTTGAACGCAGAGCCCCTGCGATCTCAGGCACACATCGTGTCCATCGCCCCGCAGTTTGCACAGGAACCGCCATCATGATGGGCTTCGATGCCCTTGAGGCCGAGGCGCCTGAACAGCATCGCGTCATGGTCCTCGTCCGGGTTGTCGGTGGTGAGCAGCTTGCCGCCAAAGAAGATCGAGTTGGCGCCGGCGTGGAAGCACAGCGCCTGCAGCTCGTCGCTCATCTCGGTGCGGCCGGCGGACAGGCGCACGTAGGACTTGGGCATGAGGATGCGCGCGACGGCCACGGTGCGTACGAATTCGAATGGGTCGAGCTTGGCGGTGCCGTGCAGCGGGGTGCCCTCGACCTGCACCAGGTTGTTGATCGGTACCGATTCGGGGTGCTTGGGCATGTTGGCCAGCTGCTGCAGGAGCCCCGCCCGATCGCGGCGCGATTCGCCCATGCCGATGATGCCGCCGGCGCATACGTTCAGGCCCGCTTCGCGCACGTGCTGGAGGGTTTCCAGGCGGTCCTTGTAGGTACGGGTGCTGATGATGGCGCCGTAGAACTCGGGCGAGGTGTCGAGGTTGTGGTTGTAGTAGTCCAGTCCGGCCTGTTTGAGGCGTTGGGCCTGCTCGGCTTTGAGCATGCCGAGGGTGACGCAGGTCTCCATGCCGAGGTCCTTGACGGCCCGCACCATGGCCTCGACCGTTTCCAGGTTCTTGTCGGTGGGGTTGCGCCAGGCCGCGCCCATGCAGAAGCGGGTGGCGCCCTTGGCGCGCGCGGCCTTGGCCGCTTCCACCACCTCGTCCAGCGGCAGCAGGCGCTCCTTCTCAAGGCCGGTGTCGTACTTGGCGCTCTGTGGGCAGTAGGCGCAGTCCTCCGGGCAGGCGCCGGTCTTGATCGAGAGCAGGGTGCTCACCTGCACGGTGTTCGGGTCGAAGTGTTCGCGATGCACGCTCTGCGCCTGGTGCAGCAGGTCGTTGAACGGCAGATCGAACAGGGCGAGGATCTCCTCGCGGCTCCAGTCGTGGCGGATGGCGCTCATGGGATCAGTGCTCCTCTCGGCGTACGGGGACTTGCAGCGGCCGCCAGTCGTCGCGCTGGATCCTGCGCAGGTCGATGATCGACCAGGGGATCAGGATGGTGGCGGCCACGGCCCAGAAGGCCTGGTAATAGCGGATGTCCGCTGGGAAGAAGGCACCGATCACCACCAGGCTGCCGGTGATGGCGTAAAAGCGGTAGGCCGCCCATTGGGTGTAGTGGCCGACCTTGGGGTTAGGGTGGTGCTTGTTCAATGCATACAACAGCATGGAGCCGCCGAACCAGAAAATGATGGGGATGATGGCTGCGGCGGTAGCGAAGATCATGGTCCGGCCACTGGCCGAGCCCGCGAGCAGCAGGGGGATGCCCGCCAGGATGATGACGATCAGGTTGCCGTAGTTGAACCAGGAGGCCGCGCGGCGCTGGTTGGCTGCGGGAAGGATTTCGCCGCCGGTGCTATGGTTGGGGTGTTGTTCGTGCATGGGGTGCCGCCGCGATGCGCAGGGAATGGAACAAAGCGTTTGGCAGTATAACGGATTGGCTCCTGCCCCGTCGCTGCTTGCTGTGCGATGCCCCGGCCGGCCCGGATCACCTGTGCCCGGCCTGCGCCGCTGAACTGCCGTGGGTACCGCTGGCCTGCCCGCGCTGCGCCATGCCGGTGGTCACGCCCGGTGTGTGCCCGGCCTGCCAGCGCCAGGCACCCCCCTTCGACGCCGCCCTCGCACCCTTGGAATACACCGGCGCGGTGCGCTTTTTGCTCACTCAGTTCAAGTTCCATGGCCGCCTCAGCCACGGCGTGCCGCTGGCCTGCCATCTGCTGGCGTCCGTGCGCGAGCGCGGGGGCGGGATGCCACAGGCACTGCTGCCCGTCCCGGTGCACCCGGGGCGCCTGCGCGAGCGTGGCTACAACCAGGCGCTGGAGCTGGCGCGCCCCCTCGCCCGTGCCCTGGGCCTGCCTCTGTTGCCCCACGCCCTGGCTCGCGTGCGCTCGGCGCCGCCCCAGATGACCTTGCCGGAGCGCGCACGCGTAGCCAATGTGCGCGGGGCTTTCACCGTGCGTGGCAACATCCCGGGGCATGTCGCGCTGGTCGATGATGTGCTCACCACGGGGGCGACCACTGGGGAGCTGGCGCGTCTGCTCAAGCGCTACGGCTGCTGGCGGGTGGAGGTGTGGTGTGCGTGCCGCTCGGTGTGAGCGCACGCCCGGGCAGGTGAAGTGCGACGCACAGTCCTCCAAGGTCCCGGCTGCGCTCGAAATGCAACCTGCCGCCGTGAGCGGCGACGATCTGGCGCACGATGGCCAGCCCCAAGCCGTGCCCGGGACGGCTTTCGTCGAGGCGTTGGCCGCGTGTGGCGTCATGATTCAGGCGTTCGGTATCCGTGCCGGGGCCGTCGTCCTCAATGAGGGCCGTCAGGTCATGGTGGGTGGGCTGCACGGTGAGACGTACCTGGCTGTGCGCCCACTTGCCGGCATTGTCGAGCAGGTTGCCGAACAGTTCCAGCAGGTCCTCCCGGTCCATGCGCAGCATCAGGTGCTCCGGTGCGTTCATCACGAAGTTCACTCCGCGATCCCGATGGATCAGGCGCATGGTCTGCAGCAATGCGTGCAAGGCTGGCACGATATCCAGCGGCGCCAGCCCCACGGCCTCGCCATGGCTCCAGCGCGCATGGCGCAGTTCGCGTTGAATGATCTCCTCGATGCGCTCCAGGGCTCCCGCAGCCGGCAAGGGTAAGGGCGTGCCGAGGCTCTGGCGCAGCGCGGCAATCGGGGTCTTGAGGGCGTGGGCCAGGTCTGCCAGCGCGTTCCGCGAACGCTCGAGCCGGCGCGCCTGCCGCTCGAGCAGGCGGTTGAGCGCACTGGCCAGGGGGCGGAGCTCGTTCAGCACGGGCTCCGGCAGTTGCTGCAGTTCGCCGCGTTCGAGCCGCTCCGTATCTTTCTCCAGTTGTCTGACCGGGCGCAGCAGCCAGCGCAGCAGGAGGAACTGCCCGGCCAGTAGCAGCAAGAACAGGCCGAGTGATACGGTGACGAAGCGCAGGCGAAAGCTGTTCAGGTGGGTCTCGAGGTCGTCCAGGCTTTCGGCCAGCAGAAGAATCCCGCCCTGAGGCAGGTCTCGGCGCAGCACCAGCAGGGGCTCCGGTTCGCGCGCGGTGGGAGGGGCGAGGATGTCCCGCTGAGTGTGGCGTGTGGCGGGCTGGCTTGGCGCCCTCGCCATCTGCGCATGATCGAGACCCGCGGTGCGGGGCAGGGGCAGGGTGCGGCCCAGGCTCGAGGCGGACGGGGTCGCCCCATGCGCGTCCAGCAGGGTGAAATAGTGCCCGCTGCCGGGACGTTGGTAGATGGGCGGAATCAGGTGTGCGTCCAGGCTCAGCCGGCCGTTCTCGATGCGCAGCGCCTCGACCAGCCATTCGGCATCATGCTCCAGGCGGGTGGCGATGTAATCCTCAGTGGTGAGGCGCGGAGCGCGTTCGGTGACGATGCCGTGCAGCAGCACCGGCAGGGCAAGGCTCGCACCCAGCCAGAGCGCCAAGCGGGCGTACAGGCTCATTCCTCGCTTCATCCGTCGTCCCCGGCAAGGAAGACATAGCCCTGGCTGCGGCGGGTCTGGATGCGCTCGCGACCGAGCTTGGCGCGCAGGCGGTTGATGTAGACCTCCAGCACATTGCTGCCCAGTTCGTGTCCCTCGTCGTACAGCCGCTCCTCCAGCCAGGACTTGGCCAGCACCTGGCCGGGGTGAAGCATGAACAGGCGCAGCAGGCGGAACTCCATCGCGGTCAAGGCCACGGTCGACCCATCGGGCCGATGCAGTTCCTGGCGTCCCTCGTCGAGGATCATCCTGCCGGCACGCAGCGGGCCGGGGGGCTGGCCGCGTACGCGGCGCAGCAGGGCGGCCAGGCGGGCCAGCAGCTCCTCGGGGTGGAAGGGCTTGGTGAGATAGTCGTCAGCTCCGGCGTTGAAGCCGTCCACCTTCTCAAACCACGCATCGCGCGCGGTCAGGATTAGCACCGGCAGGGTCAGTCCTGCGCCACGCCAGGTGCGCAGGATCTCCAGTCCCGGACGTACGGGTAGGCCGAGATCGAGGATGACCGCATCGTGCAGTCCTTCCTGACCGAGAAACAGGGCCTCGGAGCCGTCTGCGGCACGATCCACGGCATAACCCGCCCGCTGCAAGGCCTCTCGCAGCGCGGTTGCCAGGTTATCGTCGTCTTCGGCCAGCAGGATGCGCATGCCCAAGATGGTGGCGCAAAACCATCCTCAGGTCGATGGCGCCTGTGGACGACCTTCGCCGAAGCGCTCGTACAGGACCGGCAGCAGGATCAGGGTCAGCAGGGTGGAGCTGATCAGCCCGCCGATCACCACTACCGCCAGCGGGCGCTGGATTTCCGCGCCGGGTCCCTGGACGAACAGCAGCGGCAAGAGGCCGAGCGCGGCAATGGTGGCGGTCATCATCACCGGGCGCAGGCGGCGGCGGGTGCCCTCGATCACCGTCTCGCGCAGGGCGACCCCCGCGTGGCGAAGGTGGAGGAAGGTGTTGACCAGCACCACGCCGTTGAGCACGGCAATGCCAAGCAGGGCGATGAAGCCGATCGAGGCTGGGATGGAGAGGTATTCCCCGGCAAGATAGAGGGCCAGGACGCCACCGATCAGGGCCAGCGGCACGTTGACCATGACCAGCAGGGCCGGGCGCAGGCCGCCGAAGGTCGCGGCCAGCAGGCCGAGGATCAGCAGCAGGGCGGCGGGTACCACGATGGACAGGCGCTGCATGGCACGCTGCTGGTTCTGGAACTCGCCGCCCCAGGTTAGGCGGTAGCCCGGCTCCAGCGGTACGGCCTGCGCCACCTTCTGCATCGCTTCTTCCACGAAGCCGGTGAGGTCGCGGCCGCGCACATTGCTGAGGATGATCACGTTGCGTGCCCCCTGCTCGTGCTGGATCAAGACGGGGCCATCAATGTTTTCCAGCCGGGCGAGCTGACCCAGGCTTACCTGTTGGCCATCCGGCAACACTACGGGCAGGGCGGCCAAATCTTCCGGCGTCTGCCCCGCCGGGGCCTTGAGGATCAGTGGGATGCGCCGCAGCCCCTGCTGGATCTCGCCCACCCGCAAGCCCTCGAGCTGGGCGCGCAGCAGGCTTGCCACCTCATCGACCGAGAGTTCCAGGCGGTTGAGTTCCGGGCGGTTCAGCGTCACCGTCAGGTAGCGTACGCCCTCGGCCTGGGTGGTGAACACATCCTCCGCGCCCTCGATGCCCTCGAGCGTGGCGGCGATGG
>JBMFOY010000039.1:5737-14906 GCA_049969375.1 Halothiobacillaceae bacterium
GCTCTTCAAGAAGCAGATGGGTTTGGATCGGCCCCTTCTCGTTCAGTACGGCGAGGTCGGGGCCGAACAGGCGGATGGCGACGTCGCCGCGTGCGCCGATGATCATCTCCGAGACGCGCATTTCGATTGGCTGGGTGAAGCCGTAGTCCACGCCCGGGAAGTCCTTCATCACCGCGCGGATGCGGTCCATCAGCGCGTCCTTGTCGGGCACACTCCAGGTGTGGCGTGGCTTGAGCACCAGGAAGCTATCGGTCTGGTTGAGGCCCATCGGGTCGAGTCCCAGCTCGTCGCTGCCGGCGCGAGCGATGACGGCCTCGATCTCCGGCACCCGCGCAAGCAGCGCCTGCTGCACCCGCTGATCTAGCGCGAGCGAGGCGTCCAGGTCGATGGACGGGTGTTTTTCCAGCTGCAGGATGAGTGAACCTTCGTCCATGGTTGGCATGAAGGTCTTGCCGGCCTGGGCGAGCGCGCCGGCCGCGACCACCACCCCAGCCAGCACCATGCCCATCAGCGTGCGCGGGTGGGCCAGGGCCCAACGCAGGGCAGGATCATGCACCTTGTGCAGGCCGCGCACGAGCGGGGATTCACGGTGTGCGCCAGGTTTGAGCAGCCAGACCGAGAGCGCCGGGATGATGGTCAGCGAGAGCAGCAGCGAGGCGCCCAAGGCGATGATGATGGTCACCGCGACGGGGGAAAACAGCTTGCCCTCCAGACCTTCTAAGGTGAGCAGCGGCAGGAACACGGCGGCGATGATGAACATGCCGCTTACGACCGGCTTGGCGACTTCAAGGGTGGCGGCGCGCACGGTATCGGCCAGGCTGCGCCCATCCTGCTGGCCGAGGCGGGCGACGATGTTCTCCACCACCACCACGGCGGCGTCGACCAGCATACCGAGCGCGACCGCAAGCCCCCCGAGGCTCATCAGGTTGGCGCTCATGCCAAGCTGGCGCATGGCGAGGAAGGTGGCGAGCGTAGCGAGTGGCAGGACCATGGCCACCGCGATGGAGGCCCGCGCCTCGCCAAGAAACAGCACAAGCATGATGACCACGAGCACCACGGCTTCGAGCAGGGCCTTGCTCACGGTGTGGGTGGCTTGATCGACCAGATGGCTGCGGTCGTAGAACACCTTGATGTGCACCCCCTTCGGCAGGCTGGGCGCGAGCTCATCAAGGCGTGCACGCACCCCCTCGACTACTGCGCGGGCGTTGGCCCCCCGCAGGCCCAGCACCAGGCCCTCCACCGTCTCGCCTTGGCCATTGCGGGTCACCCCGCCGTTGCGGGTGAGGCTGGCCAGGCGCACCTCGGCCACCTCGTCCACCCGCACGCTGCCGCCCTCGCGGGTCGGTACGCGCAGGCTGGCCAGATCCTCCAGGCTGCTGACGCGGCCAAGGACCCGTACCAGCAGGGCCTCCTCGCCTGCGGTCAGGCGGCCGGCGCCATCATTGCGGTTGTTGCTCATGAGGGTGGTGCGCAAATCCTCGATGCGCACCCCGCGCGCGGCCATGCGCATGGGGTCGGGGGCGACCTCGAAGGTCGCCACCCGTCCGCCGAGGGCATTCACGTCCGCCACCCCGGGCACGGTGCGCAGGGCAGGGCGGATCACCCAATCCAGCAGGGCGCGGCGCTCCTCCAGCGATTGGGGGCCCTCAATCGTGAACATGAACATCTCGCCAAGCGGAGTGGTGATCGGTGCAAGCCCCCCCTCGACACCTTCCGGCAGGCTGCCCGCCACATTGGCCAGCCGCTCCGCCACTTGCTGGCGGGCCCAGTAGATATCGGTGCCATCGGCAAAGTCTACGGTGATGTCGGTCAGGCCATACTTGGCCACCGAACGCAGCATGGTCTGTTTGGGCAGGCCCAAAAGCTCGGTTTCGATGGGGATGGTCACCCGCCGCTCGATCTCCTCCGGCGTCAGCCCCGGCACCTTGAGAATGATCTTCACCTGCGGCGCAGAGACGTCCGGAAAGGCGTCGATCGGCAGGTTCAGCATGGCGTACGTACCCAGCGCCGCTAAAACCGCCCCGAGGATCAGGGTCAGCAGGCGGCGGCGCAGGGCGAGGTCAATGAGCGCGTCGAGCATCATTTCGCCTCATGCTGGGCCTGCCAGGCGGCCTTGAGCGCCATGGCCCCCAGGGTGACGACACGATCCTCCGCTGACAGGGCACCCTCGACCAAGGCGGTCTCCCCGCTTCGGCCACGCAGCACGATGGGCCGGGGCAGCAGGCCTTCCCGGTGTTGCACGAAGACCACCTCGTTACCATCGAGATTCACCAGCGCGCTGCCCGGCACCCGCCAGAGCGGACCGGTTTCATTGAAGCGCACCTGCACCCGCTGGCCCGGGCGCAGCGTGCCGCCCTGATCGAGTTCGATGCGTACCCGCACGGTCTGGCGCTGGGCCTCGGCGGTCAGGGCCACGGCCAGGACCCGGCCGGCCATGGCTCCGGGCTGAATCTCGGCCCGCTGCCCCGGCTGCACCTGCCCCACCTGCTCGAGCGGCAGTTCGGCCTCCACCCAGCGGCGTTCGGTGTAGCCCAGTTCGGCGGCGGGCGCTCCCTCGTCCAGCCAGGCGCCGGGGGCGGCATGCAGCAGCAGCAGGTTGCCCGCACGGGGGGCGCGCACGACCAGCTCGGAGATGACCTTGCCGTGAACGGTCTGGCGAGGGTCGAGTCCGGCGAGCCTCAGACGCGCGGCCAGACCCTGGCTTTCCGCCTGGGCCTGGCGCAGCCCGATCTCGGCCTCTCGCAGACGGCGCTCGACCCCGATTCCCTCGCGCACCAGGCGCTGCTCGCGGGTCAGGGTCTGCCGGGCCAGATCCTCGCTGGCCTGCGCACGCAGGTAATCCTGCACTAGCTGCACCAGTGTTGCGCTGTAGAGGGTCAGAAGCGGCTGCCCGGCTTGCACCACCTCGCCGCTACTTGCGTGTACGCGCACCACCCGGCCGGGCAGGGGGGCGATCAACAACTCATGCCCATCGGGCGGCAGCAGCACCGTCCCCGGCCAGGCGCTGCCCGAGGCCGAGGTGGCCGGGACGGGGGCGGCGAAGCGCAGCCCGAGCGATTCGATCTGGGTGGGGGTCAGCTCGAGAGGCTCGCCCGCCAGGGCAAGGGCCGAGCAGCCCAAGAGGGCCACTCCGGTGAGCAGGAAGCGAAGGTTCATGGCAAGATGCCTTGGGCCTGGTTGAAGCGTGCAATCCAGCGGCCGACCTCAAGCTGGCCCAGGCGCGCGGCGCGCTCGGCCTCAAAGGTCCGTCGCATGACGTTGACATAATCGAGCGTGTCCATCTCCCCCTCCTCCAGTCGCCGCCCGGCAAGCCGCAGCTCCTCGCGCGCGGACTGGGCGCGGCGCTGCACCAGCTCGGCTTGCTTGCGCGCGGCTTCCAGCCCCAGGGCGGCCTGCTGGCGCTGCCCCTGCCATTCCCGCGCCAGCCGCTCGAGACGCACCGCCGCTTCCGTCTCGGCATAACGCAGGGCGGCCTCGGCAGCCTGGCGGTGACGCTCCCACGGTAGGGGCAGGCTCAGGTTGAGGGCAAGGGCGTCCCGCGTCGGACTGCCCGGGGACTGTTCATGCCGGGCCATGAGGCCGAGCGCGGGCGTGCCCTTGGCTGCCAGCACGCCGGTTTCCCGTTCGGCGCGCGCGCGCTCCAGGCTTTGGCGGGCCTGGGTCCACGGGGGGAGCTCATCGAGGGGACGTTCGGCGGTCAAGACCTCTGTCGTCACGGCCGGCGGGGCCTCCTGCCGACTGACCCGCCGCCAGGTCGCCAGGGCCTGACGCAACTCGGCATGCGCCACCTCCTGCTGGGTGTCGAGTTCCAGCAGCATGCCGTCGAGGGTGACCAGATCGGCGTGTGGGCGCTCGCCCAGGGCGACCAGCCGGGTTAACCGCGCCTGCCCTTGGCGGGCCTCCCGGCTTGCCGCCTCCTGCGCGGCCACCGCTGCCTCCGCCAGTGCGACCTGCCAGGCCGCCTCGCGCAGCTGCCCGGCCAGTTCCCAGGCGAGCAGGCGCTGATCCTCGCGTGCCTGGGCGTCGATATGATGGGCCAGGCGGCCTTGGGCATCGGCCTGATCGGGGCGCCAGAGCGGCAACTCGACCCCCGCGCTCCATTCGCGGTATTCGCCAAAGCCGCCTTGATCGCGCCCGCCCTGCGATCCCAGGACGAGTGCGGGGGGCGCCGCGAGGGGGCCCTCGGCTTGCGCCTGGATGGCTTGGGCTTCACCCTGGCGAGCCTCCACCAAGGCCTGTTCGGGGGCCTGCAGCAAGGCCTGGCGCAGGGCGTCAGCCAGCCCGATCCGTCCCTCGGCCAGGGCGAGGGCGGGAAGGCTGAGCAGGAGGATAAGCAAGGCACGGTGTTTCATGCCTTGATTGTGGCACGCGCAGGCTTAATGCAAGCTGAATGCGCTGATGCACGGTCACCGACGTGGGTGAATCGGCCAAGGATGGCCTCCTACACCCCAAGTCCTACACCCCAAGTCGTACACCCCAAGTCGTACACCCCAAGTCGTAGTGGCAACGCGCTCGCTACGAACGGGCGCCGGATCACCGGTCGGGGGAGACGCCTACCCCCTTGGCGTAGGAGCGCGCCCCGGGCGCGAACCTGCGCTTGGGGGTTCCTTCAGAAGGTGTGACTGGTGCCCAGGGCCTGGCGCACCGGGGCAGTATCCGGGCGCACCCCGCGCCAGCGGTAGAAGCTCTCTGCCGCCTGCTCGACCAGCATGCCGAGGCCATCCAGCGCGAGCCGGGCGCCGTGGGCCTGCGCCCAGCGCTGGAAGGGTGTGGGCTCGCTGCCGTAGGCCATATCGTAGGCCACCGCCCCTTTCCCCAGAAGGTCGTCGGGCAGCGGCGGAAGCTCACCGGTGAGGCTGGCCGAGGTGCCGTTGATGACGAGATCGAACGGCCCTGCGAGGGCCTCGAACCCGCAGCCGTGCACCGGCCCCAGGTCGGCGAAGTCGGCGGCGAGCTGCTCGGCCTTGTCGGCGGTGCGGTTGGCGATGACCAGATCGCGCGGGCGCTCGGCCAGCAGGGGGGCGAGCACGCCGCGCACCGCCCCGCCGGCGCCGAGGATCAGCACGCGCTTGTCCTCAATGGTTGCGCCCTGCTTGAGTAGGTCGCGCACCAGGCCCGTGCCGTCCGTGTTATCGCCCTCGATCATGCCGTCCGCATGGAAGATGAGCGTGTTGACCGCGCCGGCGCGGGCCGCACGCTCGCTCAGGCGGTCGCAGAGTTCAGCCGCCTTAAGCTTGAATGGCACGGTGACGTTCAGCCCCCGGCCTCCCTCGGTACGAAAGCGCAGCACCGCCTCGCGGAATCCGTCCAGCGGGGCAAGGATGCGCTCATAGCTCATCGCCTGCCTGGTCTGCTCCGCGAACATGGCGTGGATGAAGGGGGACTTGCTGTGGGCGATGGGGTTGCCGATGACGGCGTAGCGATCGGTCATGGCGAAGACTCCATAAAAAACCCCGGCCAGGCCGGGGTCGTTTTTCCAGAAAGCGCAGAAATTACTTGCCGCGGCCTTCGATCAGCTGATGGATCATCGGGGCCAGGATCAGCTCCATGGCAAAGCCCATCTTGCCGCCTGGGACCACGATGGTGTTCGGGCGGGACATGAAGGAGCCCGGGATCATGGACAGCAGGTACGGGAAGTCTGCGCGCTTCGGATTGCGGAAGCGGATCACCACGAAGCTCTCGTCCGGGGTCGGGATGTCGCGGGCGATGAACGGGTTGGAGGTATCCACGGTGGCCACGCGCTGGAAGTTCACGTCGGTGCGCGAGAACTGCGGGGTGATGTAGTTGATGTAGTCCGGCATGCGACGCAGGATGGTGTCCACGATCGCTTCGGCGGAATAGCCGCGCTCTTTGTTGTCGCGGTGGATCTTCTGGATCCACTCCAGGTTGACCACCGGCACCACGCCCACGCCCAGGTCGACGTGCTGGGCAACATCCACCGTGTCGGTCTTCACCAGGCCGTGCAGGCCTTCATAGAACAGCAGGTCGGTGCCTTCGGGGATGTCTTCCCACGGGGTGAACTCGCCGGCCTTGAGGCTGGTGCCGAGGCGGGCGTTGTGCTCGGCGGCTTCCTCGTCGCTGTGCAGGTAGTAGCGCCTCTTGCCGGTGCCATCCTTGCCGTAGGACTTGAACAGTTCGGCCAGCTGGTCGAAATGGTTGGCTTCCGGACCGAAGTGGCTGAAGTTCTTGTTGCCCTCGGCCTCGGCCTTCTTCATGGCCTCGCGGAACTCGACGCGGTTCAGGCTGTGGAAGCTGTCGCCCTCGATGATGGCGGGGGTGATCTTCTCGCGGCGGAAGATTTGCTCGAAGGCGCGCTTGACGGTCGTGGTGCCGGCGCCGGAGGAACCGGTCACCGCGACGACGGGATGCTTCTTGGACATGGAGGGGTCTCCCGGGACAAGAGTGAGAAATGGAAAAAATCCCGCCGATTCTAAGCCCTTGTTGCCCGCTTGACAAAGACAGGGGCGAAGGGGGCGCAGTCAGGCCCTGCGTGTGTAAAGCAGATCCCAGACGCCGTGTCCAAGCTTGAGCCCGCGACGCTCGAACTTGGTCTGTGGGCGCCAGGCGGGCCGGGCTGGGGCGAAGGCGCCAGGGCCGTGCACGTTCTCGAACGCGGGGGAGGCCTCCAACACCTCGCGCATGTGCTCGGCGTAGTTCTCCCAGTCGGTCGCCAGGTGCCACAACCCGCCCGGGCGCAGGCGCGAGGCGACCAGCTCGGCGAACGCCGGCTGCACGATGCGGCGCTTGTGATGACGGCTCTTGTGCCAGGGGTCGGGGAAGAACAGCAGCAGGCGGTCGAGGCTGGCCTCGGGGATACGGTTCTTCAATAGCTCCACCGCATCCGTATTGGCCACGCGCACGTTGGTGAGTCCCTTCTTTTCGATAAGTTGCAGCAGGTGGCCGACGCCGGGGCGGTGCACCTCGACGCCGAGGAAGTTCAGCTCGGGAGTCGCCTCGGCCATCGCCGCGAGCGACTCGCCATTGCCGAAGCCGATCTCCAGCGTCACAGGGTGGTCATTACCGAACAGAGCATGGAGGTCGAGCGGCGCCTCGCCCGCAGGGATGCCGAAGCGCGGCAAAAGCTCGTCCAGCGCGCGCTGCTGGCCGACCGTGAGGCGGCCCTCGCGGCGGACGAAGCTCTTGATGGTCCGCCGGTGGGGCGTGTGCTCGGCCGCCTCAGACATCAGAAGAACAGCCCGTCGGTGGGTGAGGAGGCGGAGGCGAAGCGGCGGCGTGGCATGCGCCCGGCCTTGTAGGCCAGCCGGCCGGCGATGATCGCGTGCTTCATCGCCGCGGCCATCATCACCGGATCCTTCGCCTCGGCGATGGCGGTGTTCATCAACACGCCGTCACAGCCCAGTTCCATCGCGATGGCCGCATCCGAGGCGGTACCCACCCCGGCATCGACGATGATCGGCACCTTGGCGTTCTCGACAATGGTGAGGATGTTGTACTTGTTCTGCACTCCGAGGCCTGAACCGATCGGGGCGGCCAGCGGCATGACCGCCACGCAGCCGATCTCCTCCAGGCGCTTGGCGATGATGGGGTCATCGGAGGTGTAGACCATGACCTTGAAGCCGTCCTTCACCAGGATCTCGGCGGCCTGCAAGGTGGCGGTGACGTCGGGGTAGAGGGTCTTGGGGTCGCCCAGCACTTCCAGTTTGACCAGGTCGTGCCCGTCCAAAAGCTCGCGCGCCAGGCGGCAGGTGCGCACGGCGTCGTCCACGGTGTAGCAGCCGGCGGTGTTCGGCAGCAGGGTGTATTTCGAGGGCGGCAGCACGTCGAGCAGGTTCGGCTCGTTGGGGTTCTGCCCGAGGTTCACCCGGCGCACCGCCACGGTGATGATCTCCGCCCCGGCGGCCTCGGTGGCCAGGCGGGTCTCCTCCATGTCCTTGTACTTGCCGGTGCCGGTGAGCAGGCGGGACTGGTAGGCGCGGCCGGCGATGATGAGCGGGTCGTTGAAAAAGGTCATGCAGCGTCGTCCTCAAGGGCATAGGGCAGGGGCAGGCGCGCAAGCTCGGGGCCGTGCACGGTGCCAAGATGCAGCGCGCCTTCCGTCATGGCGGGCAAGCGTAACACGGCGAGCAGCACGATGCCGCCGTCCGGGTGCGGAGCGGCGCGCACCACCTCGCCGACAGCCGTTTCCTGATCGTCGCTGAACACGGCCTGGCCGGGCTGGGCGGTTTCGGCATCTTTTGTCCGCAGCAGGGCCATGCGCCGGTTGGGCTTGCCGAGGTAGTGCATGCGCGCCACCACCTCCTGACCCGGGTAGCAGCCCTTCTTGAAGCTCACCCCGCCGACGCGCTCGAGGTTGGCCATCTGCGGCACGAAGGCCTCGACGGTCTGCGGATAGACCTCGGGCAGGGCCGCGAGGGTATCGAGCAGTTCCCAGCACAGGGTGCCAGCCGGCACGGCATGCACGTCGAGGCGCTGCCAGAGCTTCTGCATGGGCTCCAGCTCGCCGAACAGTTCGAAACGGGGGGCGTTGCCCGGCACGCGGATCACGGTCACCCCACCCTCGGTGCGTGCGTCATCGGTGGCGGCTGGCGGCTCGCCCCAGGCCTCGCGCAGCAGCTCCTCGGCGCGCTCGCCGGCCAGGCCGAAGCGCACCAAGGCCTCGCCGGCAGACTCCAGCGTCACCTTGCTGCGCAGCACGTACATGCGCAAGCGCTTGAGGGTTGGCTCGACCAGCGGGCGGGGCAGGCTCAGGTAGTACACCCCCTCGCGCTGGAACAGCCGCATTAGGGCCAACATGCGCCCCTTGGGGGTGTTCAGGCTGGTGAGCTGGCTGCGGGTGGCACTCACCTGGCGCACATCGTTGGAGAGCATGTTCTGCAGGAAGCCCTCCGCCTCCTCCCCCATCGCGGCGATCAGTCCGCGATGGCCGAGATCGGCCATGATCTCGCCAGTGAGGGTCAGGGCAAGCTCTTGGTCCGGGTTGCCAAAGTGGGCGACAAGGGCATTTTTCTCATCCCACTCGGCGCCGCGCTGCTGCAGAAAGGTTTTCCACTCGGGTTTCATGGGGCTCTCCGAAAGGTTCGCCGGTCTGGAAAGGGCAGGGTGTTCGAGGCATCTTAGCACCACACCGGGGCCGGGTTAGGGAAACGCTGAATGATTCAGCGTTTCCCGTTTGGGGCAGGATGCCCCAACGCGAACAACGACGGAAGTC
>JBMFOY010000040.1:0-14864 GCA_049969375.1 Halothiobacillaceae bacterium
GACGTGCGTCGTTGTTCGCGTTGGGGCGTCCTGCCCCAAACAGGAAACGCTGAATTCTTCAGCGTTTCCTCAGGCGACGCGCTCGAAGATCTTCTCGATCTTTTCCTTGAGGGTGCCCGCGGTGAAAGGCTTGACGACATAGCCATTCACGCCGGCCTGCGCGGCCATGATGATCTGCTCGCGCTTGGCCTCGGCGGTGACCATCAGGACTGGAAGCTTGGCCAGTTTCGGGTCGCCCCGCACAGCACGCAACAGGTCAATGCCGGTCATGCCCGGCATGTTCCAGTCGGTGATCAGAAAGTCATAGTGACCGCTTCGCAGCATCGGCAGGGCGGTCGCACCGTCGTCCGCTTCCTCCACATTGGTGAAGCCGAGCTCACGCAGCAGGTTCTTGATGATGCGTCGCATGGTGGAAAAATCATCCACCACGAGGATCTTCATATTTCGGTCCAACTTAACTCTCCCCCTTGCAGACGGGTAGGCAGGGCCCGCCATCAATTCAAGCTTGCGAATTATCTCGCCATTCGGCCAGCCGAGCACGCAGTCGCATCAGGGCCTTGCCATGGATCTGGCTGACACGTGACTCGCTCACCCCAAGCACCGCCCCAATCTCTTTGAGGTTGAGCTCCTCGACGTAATAGAGGGACATCATCAACCGCTCACGCTCAGGCAATTCGACGATCGCTTGGGCAAGATCACTACGGAAGCGTTCATCGAACAGGCTGGCCTCGGGGCCGGGGCGCTCGTCGGCCACATCGAGGGTGAGGTCCTCATTCTCCTCGCCCGCATGGTCGAGGCTGAAGACCGAGGCCCCCGCGCTGTCGGAGAGGATCTGGTGGTATTCGTCCAGGGTGATTCCGAGCAGTTCGCATACCTCCGCATCGCGCGGCTCGCGCCCGAGTCGCTTCTCCAGCTCGCGCACCGCCTCCGCCACTTCGCGACTACGACGATGCACCGAGCGCGGCGTCCAGTCGTGTTTTCTCACCTCGTCTAGCATCGCCCCACGAATGCGAATGCCAGCAAAGGTTTCAAAACTTGCTCCCTGCCCCTCCCGATAACTGCGGGCCGCCTCCAGCAGACCCATCATGCCGGCCTGAATCAAGTCCTCGACCTGCACGGTCGAGGGCAGCCGCGCCCTCAAATGAAAGGCGATGCGCTTGACCAGACCCGCGTGCTGGCGCACCAGATCGCCTGGATCACCCTGCTGGATCTGGGCGTACATCGCGCGGGCATTCATGCGCTATCCCCAACCCGCTCGCCGGTGAACTGCACCAGCCGCTCGACGAAGAACTCCAGGCGTCCATCCGGCCCACTCGGGCGCGGCCACTTGGCGATCCGCTCCGCCATCTGCATGAAGGACTGCGCCGCCCGGCTGGCGTTGTAGGCCTCCACCACCGGCTGCTGGCGTTGCACGGCCTTGCGCAGGTATTCATCAAACGGCACGGCGCCCAAAAAGTTGAGGGTCACGTCGAGAAAGCGGTCGCAGACCGCGGCGAGCTTCTGGTAGAGCAGCCGGCCTTCGCTCGGCGAATGGGTCATGTTGGCGATCACGTGGAAGCGGTCCACACCATAGTCACGCGATAGAACCTTGATCAGGGCATAAGCATCGGTGAGCGATGCGGGCTCATCGCAGACTACCACCAGCACCTCGCGCGCGGCACGCGAGAAGCTCACCACGCTATCGGCAATCCCCGCCGCGGTGTCGATGATGAGGGTGTCCAGCGGCAAGGTCAGCTCGCTGAAGGCATGAATCAGCCCGGCATTCTCGCGCGGCCCCAGCTCGGCCATTTTCTTGACGCCGGACGAGGCCGGTACGACGTGGATGCCCGCCGGGCCCTCGACGATGACCTCCTGCAGGCTGTGGCTGCCGTCCATGACATGGGCGAGGTTGAGCTTGGGGTGGATGCCCAGCAGCACGTCCACGTTGGCCATCGCCAAGTCCGCATCCATCAGCATGACCTGCTGCCCGCTGCGCGCCAGCGCCACCGCCAGGTTGACGGAGACGTTGGTCTTGCCCACCCCGCCCTTGCCACTGGTTACCGCCAGCACCTGCACGGGGCGCATCCTCTGCATGGCGCGCAGGGTTTGTGCCTGATCAGCGCCCATCTCAACCATGCGCGGCCACTCCTGTCCATCCCCAGCTCATGCGTTCTTCCGTCATCTCGTCATCGCCATTCTGCTGCATCATTTCCACCGCCCGCGCCACCAGGCGTTCAGCGCGCGCAGTGACTAGATCCTCAGGCACGCGCTGCCCGGTCCCAAGCCAGGCCACCGGCAGCTGGGCATCAATCACGGCACCCAAAGCATCACCCAGCTGGGCAGCCTCGTCCAGCTTGGTCAGCACGCAGCCCGCCAGGTGCAGATGGCTGAATCGCTGCACCGCCTCACGCGTCATCGCCCGCTGAGCGCTGGCGGAGATGACCAGCAGCGACTGCAGACGGGCGGAGGCGGAGCGCAGGTTGCGCATCTGCTCCATCAACCGGGTGTCACGCTGGCTCATGCCGGCCGTATCCACCAGCACCAGGCGACGGTCGGCCAGGCCGTCGAGGGTGCGGGCAAGCCCAGCGGCATCCTCGGCCACGTACAGCGGCACGTCAAGGATGCGGGCGTAGGCACGCAGCTGGTCGTAGGCGCCGATGCGATAGTTGTCGGTGCTGACCAGGGCGATGTCCTTGCGCCCGTGGCGCATGACAAAGCGAGCAGCCAGCTTGGCCACGGTGGTGGTCTTGCCCACCCCGGTGGCGCCCACCAGGGCAAACATGCCACCGCTCTCGGTCAGATCCTCGCCCAGCACCGGGATACGCGCACCGAGGCTGCGCAGTGCCAGATCCCAGCCATGCTCACCCAGCGCGGCGTCACCCAGGTCCTCCACCACCTCGCGCGCCAGGCGCGGCGCGAGCCCCAGGCCCGCCAGACGGCGCATGAGTTCGGACTGCAGGGGATGATGGCGGGCATAGCGGCGCCACTCCAGCACGCGCAGCTGGCTCTCCATCAGCGTGCGCAGGCTGCGCATCTCCTCTTCCAGGCGCTCCACCCGCAGCGAGGCGGCCGGAGTCGCCTCAACCTTCGAGGCCTGACCGCAGTCACGCGCATAGGGGTCGGGCAGATCCTCGTCATCGAGCGCGGCCGATGCCTCCCGCCTGCCCATGTTCCAACGCCCCCAGTCCTCCTCCCCCTTCGCAGGCGAGGCACTCGGCTGATGCAGGGCCTTCAGCGGGGACGGCGAGGCGGGCTCGCTGCGCGGCGCCGTGGCAGCCGCGACCGGGGCAGGCTGGGGAGTGCTCGCGGTGAGGATGGCACGATCCAGCGGCTCGTCCTCCCACAGATCAAGCCCGGCCGGACGGGAGGACGACTTCGGCGGCCAGGCCATGCCGGACGCCCGGACTGCGGGCGCCGGTTTGTTGACGGCCTGCTGCAGGCTGGCCTCGACATCCAGCGCAGCGACGATCTCCACCCCCTCGTCGGTGCGCTTGTTGGAAAGGATGACGGCATCGGCACCCAACTCCTCGCGCACCTGGCGGATGGCCTGGCGCATGTCGGGGGCGGTAATGCGTCGAATCTTCATGATGCTTTCCTCTCCTGCATTCATTCTCTAGCCGGATCAGCCGACCATGTTCATTGCCCGATACTAGCCACCACGCGGATCTGCCGGTTTTCCGGCACCTCCTGGTAATTCAGCACCCGCAGGCCCGGGATGGCGTAGCGCAGCATGCGCGCCAGCCAGGGCCGCAGTGGCGGGGCCACCAGCAGCACCGCCGGTTCGCCCTGCATCTCCTGGCGCTGGGTGACCTCGGAGAGCGAGCGATGCAGGCGCTCCGCAAGCCCCGGCTCCAGTCCCGGACCCACCTCGCCACTGCCTTGAGTGGTATTAAGCAACAACTGTTCCAGACTCGGTTCGAGGGTGATCACAGGCAGCTCCGGCGCCAGGCCATTGATGCTCTGCACGATCATCCGGCCAAGGGCCACGCGCACGGCGGCGGTCAATTGGGCCGCATCCTGGGTACGCTGGGCCTGCTGGGCGAGGGTCTCGGCAATGGTGCGCATGTCGCGGATCGGCACCTTCTCCTCCAACAGGTTCTGCAGCACCTGCACCACCGTGGTCAATGGCAGGGCCCGCGGCACCAGGTCCTCCACCAGCTTGGGCGCGGTCTGCTTGAGGGTCTCCAGCAGCTGCTGCACCTCCTCGTAGCCGAGCAACTCCTGTGCGTTGTCCTGCAGGATCTGCGAGAGATGGGTGGCGATCACCGTGCTGGCATCCACCACCGTGTAGCCGAGGGCCTGCGCATGCTCGCGGTCGGCCGGCACGATCCACACGGCCTCCAGGCCAAAAGCCGGATCCTTGGTCTGAATGCCCTTCAACGTGCCGTGCACCTGGCCAGGGTTGATCGCCATCTCGCGATCAGGGTAGACCTCCCCCTGGCCGATAGGCACACCATGCAGGCTGATGCGGTAAGCGTTAGGTGCAAGATCGAGGTTGTCGCGGATATGCACCGCTGGCACCAGGAAGCCGAGCTCCTGCGACAGCTTCTTGCGCACACCCTTGATGCGCGGCATCAGCTGCCCCCCCTGATTGCGATCGACGATCGGGATCAGGCCGTAGCCGACCTCCAGGCCAATGACGTCCACCGGCGGTACGTCCTCCCAGGTCAGCTCGCGGGTTTCCGGCCGGACCGGGGCCTGCGCCTCAAGCGGGACGGGCGGCTTGGCCCGCGTGGCCTCCTCCTGCTTGCGCGCCATCCACCAGGCACCGAACCCGGTCACCGCGGCCAGACTGAGGAAGGCGACATTGGGCATGCCAGGCACCAGCCCCATGCCACCCATGATCCCGGCCGTAACGCCCAGCACCTTCGGGTTGGCGAACATCTGCTTGACCACCTGCTCGCCCATGTCCTGCGACTGGGTCATGCGGGTGACGATGATCGCCGTGGCGGTGGACAGCAAAAGCGCCGGGATCTGCGCCACCAGACCGTCGCCGATGGTCAGCAGGGTGTAGGTGCGGCCGGCTTCGCCGAAGCTCATGTCGTGCTGGACGATGCCGATGATGAGTCCGCCAATCAGGTTGATGATCAGGATCAGGATGCCGGCCACTGCATCGCCGCGTACGAACTTGCTGGCACCGTCCATCGAGCCGTAGAAGTCCGCCTCTTGGGCCACCTCTGCCCGCCGCGCACGCGCCTCCTCCTGGGTGATGAGCCCGGCGTTGAGGTCGGCGTCGATCGCCATCTGCTTGCCGGGCATGGCGTCGAGGGTGAAGCGTGCGGAAACTTCCGACACCCGGCCGGCGCCCTTGGTGACCACCACGAAGTTGATGATCACTAGGATCACGAATACCACCACGCCAACCGCGAAGTTGCCACCGATCACGAACTCCGCGAACGACTCGATCACATGTCCGGCAGCCGCGCCGCCCTGGTGCCCCTCGAGCAGGATCACGCGGGTGGAGGCGATATTGAGCGCCAGCCGCAACAGGGTGGAGACGAGGATGATGGTGGGGAAGACCGCGAAGTCGAGCGGCCGCAGGACGTAGACCGTCACCATCACCACCACGAGGCTCAGGGTGATGTTGAATGTGAAGAACGTGTCGAGCAGGAAGGGTGGCAGAGGGATGACCACCATCGTCAGAAGAATGACGATGATCATCGGCGCGCCCAGACCGCGCCCGCGCCAACCCCGCACCTGACCCAGCAGGGCCTTCGGGTCGAGGCGCGGCAGACTCAGATCGGCAAGCTTCATGTTTCCTCGCTCAGGGATGCGGATGGCCCCTGCGGGCCTTTGCCATCCTCAAGCACGGATCATGCCGTTTTCATCAAACCTCGGGCGTCCACGGCCCCTCCGGCACCTCGACGTTCGGCCTCGGCGGTGCGGCGCCCCCCTGCCGGCGGGCCTCGTTCAGCTGGTAGACGTAGGCCAGCACCTGCGCCACCGCACGGTAGAGCTCGGCCGGGATCGGCTGGTTGAGGTCGGTGGTCTGGTACAGCGCGCGGGCCAATGGCGGTGCAGAGAAGATCAGCACGCCGTGTTCCTCGCCGATCTCGCGGATGCGCGCCGCGACCAGATCCCGCCCCTTGGCCACCACGATCGGCGCGTCGCCGCGCGCGGCGTCGTAACGCAGGGCCACGGCGACGTGGGTGGGGTTGGTGATAATGACATCCGCCTTCGGCACCTCCTGCATCATGCGACGCTGGGCGGCCTGCATCTGCAGCTGACGGATTTTCTGCTTGACCTCGGGCTTGCCCTCGGTCTCCTTGAACTCGTCTTTGATCTCCTGTTTGGTCATGCGCAGTTGCTTGATGTGCTCCCACAACTGGTAGGGCACATCTGCGGCCGCGATCAGCAGGGTGACGGCGCTCATCCACAAAAAGCCCCAGCCAAGGATGTCCATGCCCGCCAGCAGACCGCCGCGTGGATCGGTCAGACCAAGGCGCAACAAGTCGTCGAGATTCCACCCGATCACCAGAGCGGCCACCGCACCGACCAACAGGAACTTGAGGATGCTCTTGAAGAGCTCGATCAGGGCGCGCAGGGCGAGCATACGCTTGAGGCCCTTGAGCGGGTCGATGCGCTCGAACTTCGGCGCGAGAGCCTTCCAGCTGAAGCTGATCCCGCCCATCAACAGCGGGGCCATGAAGGCCGCGAGGATCAACAGCCCCAGCAGGGGCAGGATGGCGAGAAAGCCGCGCCAGGCCATCTCGCCCAGCTCCCGCGTCATCCAGCGCGGGTCGAGGATCATCTCGCGGGTCAGGCTAAGCCCCTGGCGCATCTCATCCATCAAGGCCACCGCTATCCCCGGCCCCAACAGAAGCAAGCCTGCGGCCGAGATGATCAACACCAGGGTGGTGGAGAGCTCGCGCGAGCGCGCGATCTGCCCCTGCTCGCGCGCCTCGCGCTGGCGTTTCGGGGTTGGGGCTTCGGTCTTTTCCTGACCGCTGTCCGGCGCCTCCGCCATATCCTACCCCCCGAGCATCTGGCGCATGGCCATCAGCCCTTGCTCGAGCAGGTGCTCGAACTGGGGTCTGAGCACCGGCGCGGCCAGCAGCATCATGACGAAGCCCACCAGCAGGGTAAGCGGGAAGCCGACCGAGAAGATGTTCAGCTGCGGCGCAGCGCGGGTCATGACCCCGAGGGCGAAGTTGGTCAAAAGCAGGGCGGTGAGCGCGGGGAGTGCCACCCACATCGCTCCCTCGAACATCCTGCCGGCCCAGCCCACCACCACCCACCAGGCTTCCCGTCCGAGCGGTTCGGCGGTGATCGGCATCAGACGGAAACTGTCGGCCAGCATCTCGACCAGCATCAAGTGCCCATCCAGGGTGAGAAACAACAGGGTCACGACGATGGTGTAGAACTGGCTGATCACCGGCACACTGACCCCATGCTGGGGGTCCACCGCGGAAGCAAACCCCAACCCCATGGTCATGGCGATCACCTCCCCCGCGTTAATGAACACGGCGAACACCAGCTGCAGGATGAAGCCCATGCCGACGCCGATCAGGATTTGGTTGGCGGCCATCAGCACCGCCTCGGGCGAGAACGGATCAACCTTGGGGGCCTCGGGTACCAGCGGCATCATCACCAGGGTGATCAGCAGCACGGCCAGGATGCGCACGCGGGTGGGTAGGGTGCGCGCCCCAAATGGCGGGGCCACCATCATGAGACCGCCGATGCGCAACAAGGGCCACATGAACAGTCCAAGCCAGGCCATCACCTCCTCGATGGGGATGGTCAGCGGCGCCACGAGGCTTCCTCAACCGATCAGGCCGGGGATGGCATCGAACAGCCGACGGGTGTAGTCGACCAGCACCCCCAGCATCCACGATCCGGCCAGCAGAATCACCACCACCATCGCCAGCAGCTTGGGAATGAAGCTCAGGGTCATCTCATTGATCTGGGTGGCCGCCTGGAAGATGCCGACCAAGAGACCGGCCACCAGCGCGGTCAGCAGCAGCGGCAGGGAGAGCATGAGGATCACCTCGAGGGCCTGCCGGGTGATGTCGATGACGGTATCGGCGTTCATGGCGATCAGGTGTAGAAGCTCGCGGCGAGGGTGCCCATCAACAGCGCCCAGCCATCCACCAGGACGAACAGCATCAGCTTGAACGGCAGGCTGACGATCATGGGCGAGAGCATCATCATGCCCATCGACATCAGGGTGCTGGCCACCACCAGGTCGATGATGAGGAAGGGGATGAAGATGAGGAAACCGATCTGGAAGGCCGTCTTCAGCTCAGAGGTGAGGAAGGCCGCCATCAAGGTGGTGAACGGCACTTGCTCCGGCGATTCGAAGCCATCCTTGCCGGCGATGCGGGCGAACAGGGCGATGTCCTCCTCGCGCGTCTGCCGCAGCATGAATTCGCGCAGAGGCTTGGTGGCCGCCTCGATGGCGGGCTTGGCCTCCAGCTGCTCATTGAGATAGGGCGCTACCCCCTCGGTCCAGGAACGCTCGAACACCGGCGCCATGATGAACAGGGTGAGGAACAAGGCAAGCCCGAGCAGGATCTGGTTGGAGGGTGTCTGCGCGGTGCCAATCGCCTGACGCAGGATGGCCAGCACGATGATGATGCGGGTGAAGGAGGTCATCATCAAAAGCAGGGAGGGCAGCAGGGTGAGCACCGTCATCAGCGCCAGCACCTGCAGGGTCAGCGAATACCCCTTGCCGCCGTTGGCCAGCTCCTGCACCGTGACCACCGGCAGCCCCGTAGGTTCGGCCAAGGCCCATTCGGGCAGGAGCAACGGCAACAAAATCAACAACCAGCGCAGGGCCTTCATCGCGCATCGCTCCGGATATTCACCTCCGCCAGCGCCCGCTCGAACTCATCCTTGGGCCGGACGATGGGGGGCACCTCCAGCAGCGGATCGGACGTCTGCCCAGTAGAGCTCATGGCCTCCGGTGGAAGGTGAAGCAAGGGCTCGATCTGGCCGCTGGCGACTCCCAGGACCAACTGGTGGCCCGCCACCTCGATCCACACCACCCGCTCGCGCGGGCCGACCGCGAGGCTACCTTGCACCGTGATCTCCTGCTGCCTTGCTGCGCGCGGCAGGCCACCGAAGCGCCTTATCAGGGCGATGAGGACGAACAGCAGGGCAAGCACCCCGAGCAGGCTGAGGGTCAGCTTGACCAGGTAACCGCCGGAGAGCGGGTCCGGCCCGGCTACGGGCGCCACGCCCTCGGCCGCCTGCAGCAGGCTCGGGACAAGCGCGAGCAGCACGGCGGGCAGGCGCTGCATCACTTCAGCCTTCTGACCCGCTCGGCCGGGCTGATGACGTCGGTCAGGCGGATGCCAAATTTCTCGTTCACCACCACCACCTCGCCGTGCGCGATCAGGGTGCCGTTGACCAGTACATCCAAAGGCTCGCCGGCCAGGCGGTCGAGCTCGACGATCGAGCCCTGATTGAGCTGCAGCAGGTTGCGGATGGGCAGACTGGTGCGGCCGATCTCGAGCGAGATCGTGACCGGGATGTCGAGGATGACCTCGAGGTTGACCTCGGGATTGCCGGTCAGGCCCGCGTCATCTCCCAAGGCGGCGGGCTGCACCGACTCGGGTTTACCCGTCGTCCCAGCCTGCTCGGCCATGGCGGCCGCCCAATCGTCCATGGTGCTGTCGTTTGTCGTGTCAATGGCCATCTTGCTTCGTTCCCAACTTGGATTCGGTGTGCTCCTCGGGGTGCACGATCTCGGTGATCTTCACCGCCGCATTGCCGCGATGCACTCCCCATTCCCCGCGGAAGATGGGGGTATTCTGGGCCTGCAGCAAAACCGTTGAGGGCATGTCAAAGGGGATGATGTCCCCCGCCTTCATGTGCATCACGTCGTACAACGAAAGCTGGGTCTCGCCCAAATGGGCGTGGAGCTGCAGCCTGGCATTGCCCAGCTCGCGCTTGAGCGAGCGCGACCAGCGCTCGTCGATCTCGCCGCGGTCGCTCTGCACCCCGGCGTCGAGCAGGTCGCGGATCGGCTCGATCATGTTGTAGGGGATGGTCAAGTGGAACTGACCTCCGCCCCCCTCGAGCTCGATGCGGAAGGCGCAGACCACCACCACCTCGCTCGGCGCCACGATATTGGCGAGCTGGGGGTTCATCTCGTGGCTCACCAGCTCGAAGCGCACCGGCAAAACGGAATGCCAGGCCTTCTGCATCTCGTCGAAGGCGATCTGCAACACGCGGTGAACCACACGCAGTTCAGTGGGGGTGAAGTCACGCCCCTCAATCTTGGCGTGGCGGCCGCTGCCACCGAAGAAGTTGTCGACCAGGGTGTAGACCAGGCGCGACTCCATCATGAACACAGCCAACCCTTTGAGCGGCTTCATATGCACGATGGTGAGGCTCGTAGGCACAAACAGGCTATGCACCCACTCCCCGTACTTGATCATGCGCACCCCTTCGATGGAAATTTCCACCGTGCGCCGCAACATGCTTACCAGACGGATGCGGAAGGCCCGCGCGAAGCGCTCGTTGATCATCTCCAGCGTGGGCAGGCGCCCACGCACGATACGCTCCTGGCTGGTGAAGTCATAGGCGCGAACACCCTTGCCGCCGCCACGCGGAGCAAGCCCGGCCTCGGTCTCCACCTCGCCCTCGTCCACCCCCGTCAGGAGGGCGTCGATCTCGGCCTGGGAGAGAATATCCGTGGCCATCCCTCGCTGCCTCTACTGCATGATGAAGTTGGTGAATAGCAGGTCTTCAATCTCATCCGGATCGATATCGGCCTGCTTTTCCAGAATCTTGCGTACATCGGCCAAGGCCTGTTGACGAAGTTGTTCACGCCCTTGGGACGTTTTGAGCTCGGGTGACTTCTGCTGGCTGAATAGGGTCAGAAGGGCATGGCGCAGGGCGGGCATATGGGCCTTAATGGCTGCCTCCACCTCGGGGCTACTGACCAAGAGTTGGACCTCGACCTGAAGGTAATCAGCCTCGCTGGTATCCGCCAGATTGACCAGAAGTGGCTTACCCGCCTCACCAACCAACACGTAACTCGGCGTGGCATGGTCGTCTTTCTTTTTCTTCTTGGGTTTTTTTTCCTCGTGTGCGGCCTCCTCCACATGCTCGGCAATGGGCGCGGCACCGCCGAGCTTGCCGCTCATAAACAACCAGGCCCCGCCGCCGAGCACTCCACCGAGGAGCAAGACCACAACAATCAGCAGAATCACGACGAGCTTATTGCCGCCGGAGGGTTTAGCTGCAGTTTCTTCTGTAGGTTTTGCCTCGGCCATAGATCATGCTCCTTCGTATCGTTGGGGGCGTTCAGGGGGATGAAGCGGGCAGTGTACCAATGCATCCCGGCCCGCGCATGCCCTCAGGCGCAGCACGCCCCGGCACGACGGCTGCGCTTGTCCTCGTAGAGCGCCGCATCGGCCCGGGCGGTGAATGCTGCCGCCCCTTCGCCCGGAAGCCACTGGGCCACGCCTATGCTGCTGTGCAGGGGGATGATGTTTTCATGCCAAACCAGTGGTTGCGCCACCATCGCCTCCCGCAAACGCCGCACCAGTTGCATGGCCCCATCCGTGTCCGTTTCAGGCATAAGGAGTGCAAACTCATCGCCACCGAAGCGGAACAGCATGTCGCTACCGCGTGCGGTCGCCTTGACGAGGCGGGCGAAATGTTTAAGCAGCTCGTCGCCCACCAGATGGCCGTAGCGGTCGTTGACCTGCTTGAAACCGTTCATATCCAGCATCATCAGCACCAGCCGGCCATCGTGGCGCCCGGCACGCACGATTTCGCGCGCCAGCGCCTCGTCGAAGGCCAGGCGGTTGCCCACCTCGGTGAGGGAGTCGCGCAACGCCAGGCGCAAGGTGTGTCGGTAAAGCAAGGCGTTGCGCAGGGGGTAGAGCAAGAGGGCCAGCAGGTCCTCGAACACCTCCAGCTCGTCCTTGCCGAATGGGAAGCGACGCGAAAGCAGGAGTGTCCCCAGGCGCTGCTCATTCAAACGCAGGCCGTATTCAGCGTGGTGCTGGGCCTCCACCCCCTGGGTCCAGGAAAAATCCTCCCCCTCCATTTCAAGGGACAGGCCGTCGAAGGGAACGACCTTGTGGACGATGTCCGCAAACAGCCGCACGAGGGGCTCCAGCTCCAACGTCGTAGGCAACTGGCGGCTGAGCGTAAACATGGCCTGCTGGCGCCGCTGCTCGAGCTGCGCCCCGGCCATGGCCTTGCGGTAGGCATGCAGGTCGCGCGGCGGTATGGGGCGGCGGAAAAGGGCGGATGTCATGTTCAGGCTCATGGGGAAACCTCCTGGCAGCCCCGCGATTCGGGGTATTGACCGGACCCATGCGAGGTTCATGCCAAAATCCATGAAGGCGCATCAGAACCGACTTCCATGACGGGAAAGTGCCCCCGCCCAAGCGATGCGTCAGAAAACCGACGACCCCGGCTTCAGGCCGACTTCGGCTTTTCCGCCACCCGGTCGCGCAGGTAGACCGGCTGGGCCGCCTCGGCGGGAAGCAGGCCGCCATGCCGGGCAAGATAGGCCCCAATCAGGGCTACATCGTGCGCGCGCGGCAAAAGGTGTACGTCGCGTCCTGACTCAATGGCCGCGAAGCGCGGGGTGAGGATGGCATCATAGGCAAGCCAGCCGTGACCAGCGGCAAACCAACCAAGACCGGACGGGTGTGGGGCCGCAGCGGGTGGAACGACCTGCTCCGTTCCCTCTAACCGCATCTGCCCCGTACCTTCCACATGCCACGCCCCCCAATAGACCTCCTGCATCCGTGCATCCAGCGCCGCCAGCACGTGATGCGCGCCATGCAGCCGCCAGGCGGCATGGGCAAGGGCAGCGAGGCTAGAGACCGGCACCACCGGTAGCTCGGCGCCAAAAGCCAGACCCTGAGTCACGCCAGCCGCGATGCGCAGCCCGGTAAACGCGCCCGGCCCACGTCCGAAGGCGATGCCATCCAGCTGGCGCAGGCTTGTTTCCGCACCGGCGAGCAGGCGCTCGACCATCGGCAGGATGAGCTGGGTGTGCTGCCGCGGGGCGAGTGCGTACTCCTCCAGCACCGCCCCGTCGATCAGCAGAGCGGCGGAACAGGCCTCGGTCGAGGTATCGATGGCGAGAAGCTTCACGGTACAGTCTCAAAAAATGCGACGGGGTGCATTGTAACGCCCCCGGCGATCGTGTCTGTCCGCGGTCAGGGATGCATCATGCTTTTAACGCGACTGATGAGTCCGTTGGTCGAGCCGTCATATTCGGTCACCGGCTCATCGGCTAAGAGGCGCGGCAGGATGCTGTTCGCCATCTGCTTGCCAAGCTCCACCCCCCACTGGTCGAAGGAGTTGATGCGCCAGACAATCCCCTGAGTGAAGATCTTGTGCTCATAGAGCGCAATCAGCATGCCCAGGGTGTAGGGTGTGTGGTCGCGCATAAGGATGGCGTTGCTCGGTTTGTTGCCGGGGATCACCTTGTGCGGAGCGAGTTTTTTGATCGTCGCGGCATCGGCCCCCTGCTCGCGCATCTCCAGTTCGACCTCGGCCAGGGTACGCCCCCACATCAGCGCGCGCGTCTGAGCCAGCATGTGGGAGATGAGCGCGGCATGCTGGTTGCCCACCGGATTGTGAGTGTTGGCGGCGACGATGAAATCACAGGGCACCAGCCGGGTGCCTTGGTGCAGGAGCTCGAAGAAGGCGTGCTGGCCATTGGTGCCATGGCCACCCCAGAGGATGGGACCCGTGGCGTAATCCACCCAGTGGCTGTCGCGATCCACCGACTTGCCGTTGCTCTCCATGTCCGCCTGCTGCAGGTAGGCCGGCAGGGAGCGCAAGCGGGTGCCGTAGGGCAGCACGGCATGGGTTTCGGCACCAAAGAAGTTGGTGTACCAGATGCCGAGCATGGCCAGGATCACCGGCATGTTCTGCTCAAGCGGCGCTGTGAGGAAATGTTGATCCATGGCGTGCGCCCCTTCGAGTAGCTGCTCGAAGTGCTCGAAACCCACGTGCACGGCAATGGACAGGCCAATGGCCGACCAGAGCGAGTAGCGCCCGCCCACCCAGTCCCAGAATTCGAACATGTTCTCGGTATCGATGCCGAAGGCGCGCACGGCCTCGGCATGGGTGGACACGGCCACGAAATGCCTGGCGACATGCCCCTCATCCTTGGCATGCTCGAGGAACCAGCGCCGCGCGGTATGGGCGTTGGCCAGGGTTTCCTGGGTGGTGAAGGTCTTGGAGGAGACGATGAACAGCGTGGTCTCGGGATCCACCTTCTTGAGCGTGCTGACGATGTCCGACGGAGCCACGTTGGAGACGAAATGGGCACGCAGGTCGAGCCGGGCGTAGGATCCTAAGGCCTCGCATACCATCTTCGGGCCGAGGTCCGAACCGCCCACGCCGAGGTTAACCACGTCCGTGATGCGCTTGCCGGTGTAGCCTAGCCACTGCCCCTCGCGCACAGCGGTGGAGAAACGCTTCATGCGCTCGAGCACCGCATTGACCTTGGGCATCACGTCCTCGCCATCGACCATGATGGGCGTATTGGCGCGGTTGCGCAAAGCAACATGCAGCACCGCGCGGTTTTCGGTGAAGTTGATCTTCTCGCCCGCGAACATCTTCGCCCGCCAGTCCTCGACATTCGACGCGCGGGCCAGGTCCATGAGCTTGTTCATGGTCTTGTCGATGACGATGTTCTTCGAGTAGTCAAGGAACAGTTCGCCAACCTGCAGACTGAAACGTTCGAAACGCCGCGGATCGTTGTTGAACAGATCCCGCATGCGCACCTGGCGCATCATGGCGTAGTGTTTTTCCAGTGCTTTCCATGCCTGACGTTTGGTGGGGCGTGTCATATTGCGGCTCGTTGTCTGATCGTGCGGGTGATTTTTTGTTACTTAGAAAACGCTGAATCATTCAGCGTTTCCCGTTTGGGGCAGGATGCCCCAACGCGAACA
>JBMFOY010000041.1:0-14599 GCA_049969375.1 Halothiobacillaceae bacterium
GGGCAGGGCGTCGATGCGCACGTCCGGGTTGAGGGCAGCGAGGTTGTCGCGTGCCGATTCGATCTTGGGGCGGCCCACATCGGTCGTACGGTGCACGATTTGGCGCTGCAGGTTGGAGAGATCGACGGTGTCGAAATCGACCAAGGTCAGGTGCCCGACCCCCGCGGCGGCGAGGTACAGGCTTGCGGGGGAACCGAGCCCGCCGAGGCCGACGATCAGGGCGTGGCTTTCGAGCAGGCGCTGCTGGCCTTCATAGTCGATCTGCGGCAGGAGGATCTGCCGGCTGTAGCGCGTCAGTTGTTGGTCGTTCATCAGGGTTTAGAGGTAGCGCTCCCAGGCGTCCCCGTTGTGGGCCGCCTGGCCTTTGCCGTGGCGGGCATGGATGTGGGCGGCCAGCTCGCGCATGGCCTCTGGCTGGCTGATCGGTAACAGCAGGGTTTCGCGCTGGGTGTCCTCGGAATAGAAAGCCAGCGCATAGCGCAGCTTGGACCATAGGCTGGCGTCCAGGTGCAGGCCCCAGCTTTCCAGGATCTGCAGGATGCCGCGCAGGCAGATGGCACGCAGGTCATAGCTGACCCGCACGACGTAGGGCGTGGGCGATTCCGCCGTCAGCACGCCGGGAATCTCGGCCAGCATCAGCGCGGCCTTGGCCGTCAGCCCAGGATGTGGGCCGCGCAGGCGGATCTCGCGGGTCTTGATGAAATTGCCGGCATCCATGCGGTGAAGAGTAGCCCGAGTCTCGTCATGTGCAAATCCTGCCGGCGCAAAGCATCAGGAAAAATTCATTGTATCCTATGCGAAAAAATGAATATGTTTTCCCCATGGAGCTTGAAAGCCATACCTTCTTTCATGCCCTGAGCGACCCCACCCGCCTCCGTTGCTTGGCCATGCTGCATGCCCAGGGCGAGCTGTGCGTGTGCGAGCTCACTCGGGCGCTGGGACTGTCTCAGCCCAAGATTTCCCGCCACCTGGCGCTGCTGCGTGATCTTCACATCGTCAAGGCGCGTCGGGAGGGCGTGTGGATGCATTACCATCTGCACCCGGACCTGCCGGGGTGGATGCATGAGGTCCTGCGGCTGGCCCTCGATGCCTTCCTGATCTCGCCCCAGGGGCAGGCCGACTGGGCAGCCCTCCGCGGCAGGGCGGGGGTTTGTGAGGGCCTGGCGGCGCTGGCCGCTGAGGGCTGAGGCGGTCGGTCAGTCTGGCTTGGGCAGCCTCACCCCAGCCAGGCTTCGATCTTGGCCCGGTCAGGCATCCCGCCTGCATGCACCACCTTGCCGTCCACCACCACGCCGGGGGTGGACATGACGCCGTGGCGCATGATCTCGGCGATGTCCTCGACCTTTTCAAGCCGGACATCCACGCCCTTGGCCTTGGCGGCCTCCTCGATCATCTGATAAACGGTCTTGCAGCTTGCGCAGCCGCTGCCCAGGACTTTGATGTGCTTCATTGTCTGTTCTCAGTCAGTTGCAGCAGGCGCTGCCGCCGCAGCAGCCGCTTCCGGTCAGGGTGGCCGCAGCGGGCATGGTGCCAAGTTTTTCGAGCATGCGTGCATCGACCCGCTCGTCGAACAGCTGATTCGCCTCGTCGCGCACGTTGCGGGCAAGCTTGATCGCCTGGGCGATGTGCTCTGCCGGCACGCCTTGCGCGGCGAGGCGTTCCATCAGGCAGACGTCGCCGCCCGGATGGTTGCTGGCCACGCGCGCGGCCAGCGCGATCAGGTCGAGAATGGAGTCATGCAGACCGGTACTCATAGGGTATGCCTCATGGTGTTGAACAGGACCCCAACCAGGATGAAGGCCAGGGCGAGATAACCGGCGAACAGGCCGAGCAGCGGCCACTTCACCACCTTGCGCAGGATGATCATCTCCGGCAGCGAGAGCGCGGCGACGGCCATCATGAAGGCGAGCACGGTGCCGATGGGGACGCCCTTGCCCAGCAAGGCCTCGGCCACGGCGATGACCCCGACGGCGTCGGAATAGAGCGGAATGCCGATCAGCACCGCGCCGATCACCGACAGCACGCCTCCATCGCCGGTGAAGCGGGCGAGCAGATCCATCGGTACATAGCCGTGGATCAGCGCGCCCACACCGACACCGAGCAGGACGAACTTCCACAGTCGGCCGACGATCTCCTTGACTTGGCTGACCGCATAGGCGTGTCGCCCGCGTAGGCTGCGGTCGGGCTCGGGCAGGGTGGCCTCGCCCATGCGGATCTGCCAGACGTAGTCCTCCACCCAGCGCTCGGGGCGGAAACGCTCCAGCACGAAGCCGCCGATCAAGGCCACAGTCAGCCCGGCGAGGACGTAGAGCAGGGTCAGCTTCCAGCCGATCGTTGATGCGAGCACCACCACCGCCACCTCGTTGATCATGGGGCTGGCGATCAGGAAGGAGAGGGTCACGCCGAGGGGGATGCCGGCCTCGACAAAGCCGATGAACAGAGGCACCGAGGAGCAGGAGCAGAAGGGCGTCACTGCGCCGAGACCGACGGCCAGGAAGCGCGAGGAGAGGTTGCCGCGGTGGCGCAAAAACTCGCGCACACGCTCCGGAGTCAGCATCCCACGCAGCCAGCCCATGGCGTAGATGATCAGCGTCAGCAGGACCAGGATCTTCGTCACGTCCATGACAAAGAAGTGCAGGGCGGCGCCCAGAGGCTCCTCGGGGGGCAGGCCCAGGACGCGGTGGACGAAGAGGTCGGCTAGCAGGTCGAACATGTCAGGTCATCGCAGGATGCATCGCCGCCGAACGAGGGCTGCAGAGTGGCGTGGCGGAGCATGAGCAGGGCATTGATCAGCGCGCCGAGCATCTCGACGCGCCCGAAGCCGTAGGAGTACCGCCGGTCCGCCGGCCGGCGCGCCAGCCAGGCGGCAAGGGCGGCGAGGCCGAGGGCGAAGGCGTCGGTGACCATGTGGGCGGCATCGCTCAAAAGGACCAGTGCGCCGGACCACCAGCCCGCCACCGCCTCGACGGCGGCAAAGCCGATGGTCAGCCCAACGGCCAGCCACAACGCGCGGGCAGGGTTGCCTTCATGCGTGTGCGCATGATGGCCGTGATGCCCGTGCGTGTGGCCGTGGGCCATGGCTTACTGGCCCTCGAACTGCAGGTAGGTGCGGCTCATCACCGTCTTGTGCCAGGTGTCGTAGTGCTTGAGGTGCTTGAACTGCGGCATGTCGGCGTACTTCGCGATCACCTCGTCGAGCGGCTCCATGTTCTGTGCGGCCTTGCCGATCACGTTGACCAGGAAGTCGTAGTAGTCGCCGGTATCCCGCTTGGCCTTGGCCAGGTCGCATACCTCACCGTGGCCGGGGATGATCTTCGCCGGTTTGAGCTTCACCAACTCCTGCCAGGCGGCCCAAGCGCTCTTGACGCTAGAGGTGTCATGCACGCCCAGCATGCGGTCGACGTAGACCAGATCGCCGGTGATCGCTACCTTCTCCTTGGGCAGCCAGATCATGGTGTCATGCGGGAAGTGGGCGTTGGTTTCAATCACCTCCAGAGTCTCACCGCCCAAGGTGAGGGTGGTGCGCGCATCTTTCAGCGGACGGTTGGCATACACCGGCTGAGTGCCCTCGAAGCGGTCCTTCAGCACCTTGGACAGGGCGTCCATCTGCCCGGCGGCAACCTTCTTCTGCGTCTCCACCGTGCCAGTGAAGGCGATGATCTCCGCACCCTTGGCGGCGAAATAGCCGTTGCCTAACCAGCGGTGGTCTTGGCTGCCGGTGTTGATCACCCACTTGATCGGCGCCTTGGTGACGTCCGCCACAGCCTTCTCGATGCGTTCTGCACCCTTGTTGCTCGCCCCGGAGTCGATCAGGATCACGCCGTCCTTGGTGACGATAAAGGCCTGGTTGTTGTTCAGGCCGTCGTTCTCGTAGGTGCGGTCGTCGATCGGGCCGACGATGGCGTAGATGTTGTTGACTACCTTGGAGACCTTGAGTGCCTCCTCGGCAAGGACGGTGCCGGTGGTGGCAAACAGGAGTGATGCACTAACAAGAAGTCCTTTGAGCATGGTGTCACCTTGGGGTTGGGGTGTCGCCGGAATGGCTGCACCGTCATGATATATACATAATCGTATATTACAAATATCGCATGTTTTTCGTGGCAGGCCTTGCAGCCTGTCCCCACCATCAGCATGAGGTTCGCAGCATGAGCATCCGCGTCGCCGTCAATGGCTTCGGCCGTATGGGCCGTCTTGGCTTCCGCGCCGCTTGGGACAACCCGGCCTTCGAGATTGTCCACATCAATGAGATCAGCGCCGATGCGGCCGCCCTTGCTCACCTGCTCAAGTATGACTCGGTGCATGGCCGCTGGGAGCGAGATGTCCGCGCCGAAGAAGGTGCCATCCTCGTGGACGGTCGGCGGGTGAGCTACAGCATGGAAAAGGACCCGGCCAAGATCGATTGGGCGGGCTTGGGTGTGGACATTGTGGTGGAGTCGACCGGCAAGCTGCGTAACCTGGAGCAGATCCAGCCGCACTTTGACCGCGGAGCCAAGAAAGTGGTGATGGCCGCCCCGGTGAAGGGCGCGCTCAATATCGTCATGGGGGTGAATGATCACCGCTACGATCCAGCGGCACATCACCTGGTCACGGCCGCCTCCTGCACCACTAACTGCCTGGCCCCCCTGGTCAAGGTCATGCACGAGCACCTCGGCATCGTGCATGGCACCATGACCACCCTGCACGATCTGACCAATACTCAGTCCATTCTCGATAAGGGGCACAAGGACTGGCGCCGGGCACGTGCCAGTGGCCTGTCGCTGATCCCCACCACCACCGGCTCGGCCAAGGCGATCGGCGAGATTTTTCCCGAGCTGAATGGCAAGCTGAATGGTCATGCCGTGCGCGTGCCGTTGGCGAATGCCTCGCTGACCGACTTTGTGTTCGAGGCCGCGCGACCGACCACGGTGGAGGAGGTCAACGGCCTGCTCAAGACGGCGGCCGAAGGGGCATTGGCCGGGATTTTGGGCTACGAGGAGCTGCCACTGGTGTCGGTCGATTTCAAGGACGATCCGCGCTCCTCCATCGTCGACGCCCTCTCCACCCTGGTGATCGATGGCACCCAGGTGAAGGTCATGGCCTGGTATGACAACGAATGGGGCTATGCCAACCGCATGATGGAACTGGTGGCCAAGGTGGCGCGGGGGATGTGAATCTTTCGAGGCAAGGGAACAGGGGCTCTGTCCTCGTATGCCCCTCACCTCAACCCCTCTCCCGCAAGCTGGAGAGGGGTGATTTTTTGAAGATCATGTTCATGAACGCTGAGCTGCGCAACTACGCCATCGTCACCGGCAACTACTGGGCCTTCACCCTTACCGACGGGGCCTTGCGCATGCTGGTGGTGCTGCACTTCCACCAGCTCGGTTATACGCCGCTCGAGATCGCCATGCTATTCCTCTTCTACGAGGTGTTCGGCATCGTCACCAATGCGGTGGGGGGCTGGCTTGCGGCGCGCATTGGCGTCAACCGTACCATGCAGATGGGCACGGGCCTGCAAATTGTCGCCCTTGGGATGTTGCTCGCGCCCACCGCCTGGTTGACGGTGCCTTACGTGATGGCTGCGCAGGCGTTGTCTGGCATCGCCAAGGACCTCAACAAGATGAGTGCCAAATCCTCAGTCAAGCTGGTGGCGGGGGAGGGGAGCCTGTTCAAATGGGTGGCCATCCTCACCGGCTCGAAGAACGCGCTCAAGGGCGTGGGCTTCTTCCTCGGTGGCCTGCTGCTGGCGGTCCTTGGCTTCCACGGCGCGCTGTGGACGCTGATCGGCTTGCTGGTGGTGGGGCTTGCCGTCACCCTCAGCTTGCCGGGGGGGTTCGGCATGGTGAAGGGCAAGCCGAAGTTCACGCAGGTGTTCTCCAACACCCCGGCCATCAACTGGTTGTCCGGGGCGCGTTTCTTTTTGTTTGGCGCGCGCGACGTGTGGTTCGTGGTCGGCCTGCCGGTCTATCTCTCCGCCGTGCTCGGCTGGGGGTTTGCCGAGGTCGGCGGCTTCCTTGCCCTGTGGGTGATCGGCTACGGCATCGTCCAGGCGGCCACGCCCGGGCTGTGGAGAAGACCGGGGCACAGCCCGGGGCGCAGCGTAGTGGTGGCAGGGGCCCTGACCCTGGCCTTTATTCCCGGGGCAATGGCCGGGGCCCTTGGCATAGGCCTCGATCCCGCCACGGTCGTCATCGGCGGCCTGCTGCTGTTCGGTGTGCTGTTCGCCCTCAACTCCTCCGTACACTCCTACCTCATCCTCGCCTACGCGGAGGGTGACAAGGTGGCGATGAAGGTGGGTTTCTACTACATGGCCAACGCGGGAGGGCGCCTTGCCGGGACGGTATTGTCCGGTTGGGCGTACCAGGTGTGGGGGCTGGAGGGGTGCCTGGTGGCGTCTAGTCTTTTGCTGCTTGGCGCGGCGGCATTGTCGCTCAAACTTCCCGCACGCACCCTCAGCCTGTCCACACCTGGGTGAAGGCCCACGGGTCAGGGCGCGACCGCTTAGGCGGTGCGCAGGTGGGGGTGCCGAGGGCGAGGTAGCCGACCAACCGTTCATTCGGTAAAAGGCCAATCGTCTCGCGTACCCACTCATCCCCGCAGCTGTCGCCAGAGAGCCAAACGCTGCCGTAGCCCAGCGCCTGGGCCATCAGCTGCATGTGTTCGGCGGCCGCGCCCACGGCCATCAGCTGCTCCCATTCCGGCACCTTGGAGTGGGTATGAAGATGCGCGATAAGCAGGATGAGGAGAGGCGATCGGAGCGGCTTCTCGCGTTGGCGCTCGACGAGCGCGGGGGGAGCATCGGGATTCCGCCTGCTGAAGCCTTCCGCGAAGATGGCACCAAGTTTGGCGCGGGCTTCGCCTTCCACCAGCAAAAAGCGCCATGGGGTGAGGGCGCCATGGTCGGGTGCGCTCATGGCCGCGCGCAGGATCAGGTCGAGATGCTCACCTTCTGGCGCAGGTGCCGCCAGATGCTTGGCGGGCGTGGAATGGCGGTGGAGGATGAGCGCAACAGCGTCATTCATGATGGCAACCTTGAAGTAAGGCGGGGGAGGCAGACGGCTTGCCTCTGCTACACTCGCGCCATGGTAATCGGAGAGCGGATCCGTGGAAAAACTTTATGAGGCCATTCTCGGCGCCGTGGGGGAGGACCTAAGCCGCGATGGCCTGCGCGACACGCCGAGGCGCGCCGCCAAGGCGATGCAGTTCCTGACCAAGGGCTATCACGAGACGCTCGAGCAGGTGGTGGGCGGCGCGCTGTTTGACTCCGATAACGACGAGATGGTGATTGTCAAGGATATCGAGCTCTATTCGCTCTGCGAACACCACCTGCTGCCGATGGTCGGCAAGGTGCACGTCGGTTACCTGCCGAGCGGCAAGGTGCTCGGCCTGTCCAAGGTGGCGCGCATCGTCGAGATGTTCGCCCGCCGCCTGCAGATTCAGGAAAACATGACCCGCCAGATCGCCGAGGCGATCCTCCAGGTGACCGGCGCCAAGGGCGTGGCCGTGGTCGTGGAGGCGCAGCACTTCTGCATGATGATGCGCGGGGTGGAGAAGCAGAATTCCTGGACCACCACCTCCATGATGCTCGGCCGTTTCCGCGAGGACCGTGGCACGCGGATGGAATTCCTCAGCCTGATTGGCAAGTGAGGGCGGTCATGGTGAGACTCGAAGCCGCCCTGCAAGCCTTGGGCACCCCTGATTTCAAGGATGTCCTGCGCAGTGAACTGCTGTGGCAGGATGCCCTGTCCCGCCCGCTGCAACTCGGTCTGACCTATGGCACCGTGGCGCTGCTGGACGATGTGAAAATCAGCGTCCTCGCGCTGGAAGAAGGCATGACCGGCCCGCGCATCCGCGCGGCGGTGCACTATTCCAGCATCACCACTGGCTGCAACTGTAGCGATGCCCCCAACCCCTTGAGCATGATGTCGGAATACGTCGAGCTGCTGATCGATATCGACCGGGCGACGGCCGAAGCGACGGTCGGCCTGGCACCGGATTGAGACCCTCCGCAAGGGTCAGCGCATCGCCGAGAGCAAGCCGCAGGGCAATCGCATGAAGGCGTGGAGCGATCGCACAAGTTGAACATCCAGCGTGCAAGGGGGCCATCCTTGCTCTCGTTGGCTGTAGGAGGCCCGTCCTCGGGCCGATAGCCCGTTTGGGGCTGACCTATGGAAATTCTGAAAAAATCCATCCATGGATTTTTTCAGCGCGTCTTATCAAGGCACATGTCCGTGACGGCCTCCCCGAATCAACGATTGAACGCGTTGTTCGCGTTGGGGCCGTCTTGCCCCAAACAGGAAACGCTGGATGATTTAGTGTTTCCCTATCGCGGCGAGGGCGCCGCTCCTACGCGAGCGTCCAGACCGATGAAACAGGTTCATGGCATCGCCGCGATATCACACTGCTCACGGCCTTGGGCACTGCATCACGACGGCGTCACGCAAGCCGCGTTAAGCTAAGGAAACTCTGAAAAAATCCATCCATGGATTTTTTCAGATCGTTTCGTCGCGGCGCATGTCCGCGACGGACTCCGCGAATCAACGACTTACGTCGTTGTTCGCGTTGGGGCATCCTGCCCCAAACGGGAAACGCTGAATTATTCAGCGTTTCCCTAGGGCAAGCTTTTCAGCATTCATCGACTGGAGCCTTGTTCCATGCGTGTTGCCGTCTTCAGCAGCAAACCCTACGACCGCGACAGCCTGATCAGCGCGAACGCCGCGCACGGCCATCAGCTGGAGTTCTTCGAGGCCGCCCTGACCTTGCAGACCTGCGGCCTGGCAGAAGGGTTCGAGGCCGTCTGCGTGTTCGTCCACGACCAGCTGGACGAGCACTTGTTGCGCTGCCTTGCGGGGGAGGGAGTACGGGTGGTGGCCCTGCGCTGCGCGGGGTTCAACAACGTCGACCTCCCTGTGGCGCGGGCGCTTGGCATCCAGGTGGTGCGCGTGCCGGCCTATTCGCCCCATGCGGTGGCGGAGCATGCCGTGGCGCTGATGCTGACCCTCAACCGCCATACCCACCGCGCCTACAACCGCGTGCGTGAGGGGAATTTCGCCCTCAACGGCCTGCTCGGCTTCGACATGCACGGCAAGACGGTTGGTATCATCGGCACCGGACGCATCGGCGCGGTGCTGGCCCGTATCCTCCACGGCTTCGGCTGCGTGCTGCTTGGGGCAGATCTGCAGGAAAACCCGGACTGTCTGGCGCTTGGCATGCGCTATGTCGACCGCGACACCCTGCTTGCCGAGAGCGACATCATCAGCCTGCACTGCCCGCTGACGCCACAGACGCGCCACATGATCGACATGCACAGCATCCCGCGCATGAAGCGTGGGGTGATGCTGATCAATACCGGACGCGGGGCGTTGATCGACACCCAGGCGATCATCGCCGGTCTCAAGAGCGGTCATATCGGCGCGCTGGGGCTGGATGTCTATGAGCAGGAGGAGCATCTGTTCTTCGAGGACCACTCCAACGACATCATCCAGGATGATCTGCTCGAGCGCCTGCTGACCTTCCCTAACGTGCTCGTCACATCCCATCAGGGGTTTTTCACCCGCGAGGCCCTCACGGCGATCGCCGAAACGACGCTGGACAACCTTGCTCGCCTCGAGCGTGGCGAGCCGTGCCCGAATGCGTTGTGAGCCAAGGCGTGTTCATTCGTGCCGCAAGGCCTCGATCGGGTCCAGCCTGGCCGCACGGCGGGCGGGGAAGAAGCCGAAGATCACGCCGATGGCGGCCGAGAACAGGAAGGCGAGCAGGTTGATGCCGGGGTTGAAGATGTAGGGCACCTTCATCAGCTGGGCGAGGCCGATCGATGCCCCGGTGGCGAGCAGGATGCCGACCAGCCCACCGAGCGAGGACAGCACCATCGCCTCGATCAGGAACTGCAGCAGCACTTCGCGCTCCAGCGCGCCGATGGCGAGACGGATGCCGATCTCGCGCGTGCGCTCGGTCACCGACACCAGCATGATGTTCATGATGCCGATGCCGCCGACCAGCAGGCTGACCGCCGCCACTGCGCCGAGCAGGGTGGTCATGACGCGCGTGGTGCCAGAGAGGGTCTCGGTGATCTGGCGGGTGTCGAGCACGCTGAAATTGTCATCCTCATTCGGCGTGATTCCGCGCCGTTCGCGCAACAGCAGCACGACCTGTTTCTTGGCCTGGTCGATCGATGCGCCTTCCCTGACCGAGATGCGCAGGCCGGTGATGTCTTGCGTGCCGGTCAGCCGCCGCTGCACGGTGCGCAGGGGCATGACCACGACATCATCCTGGTCCGAGCCGAAGGGCGACTGGCCCTTGCTCACCAAAAGCCCGATCACCTCGCAGGAGAAATTCTTCACCCGCAGGTTTTGTCCCACGGGGCTTTGCTCGCCGAACAGCTCGCGCCGCACCGTCTCGCCGATCACGCACACAGCCTTGCCGCCGCGCTCTTCCGCCTCATTGAACAGGCGGCCGCTGGCCAGGGTCCACTTGCCGGTCTGAAACCAGGCGTTGGTGCTGCCGGTGATGGGCGTGGACCAGTTCCTGGCCCCGTAGACCACGGTGACCCCCCGACTAACGGTGGGCGCCACGGCCTGCACCGAGCTGATCTGCTCGGCGATGGCCTCGGCATCGGCAAGCCTGAAGTTGGGGGCGCCTGCGGTATCGCTGCCGGGGCCGAGACGCTGCCCCGGGCGCACGATCAAAAGATTGCTGCCAAGGCTTGCGACCTGGTCGGCGATGGCCTGGGTGGCACCGTTGCCGAGGGTCACCATGGTGATGACCGCGGCGACGCCGATGACGATGCCGAGGATGGTCAGGAAGGAACGCATCAGGTTGCGCCGGATCGAGCGCAGGGCAAGCAGCAGGGTGTTCCACAGCATCAGGCGGCCCCCGCGTTGCGCTCGTCGCTGGCGACCTTCCCATCGCGGAAATGGATCACGCGATGGGCATATTCCGCCATCTCCGGCTCGTGGGTCACCATCAGCACGGTGATGTCCATATCGCGGTTGAGCCCAGTGAGCAATTCCATGATCTCGTGGCTGGTGTGCGTGTCGAGGTTGCCGGTCGGCTCGTCCGCCAGCAGCACGGTCGGCCGGGTGACGATGGCGCGGGCGATGGCGACCCGCTGCTGCTGGCCGCCGGACAACTCGGCGGGGGTATGGTGGCCGAAGCCCGCAAGCCCCACCGAGGCGAGCGCTTCGCGGGCGAGCGCGTGGCGCGATGCGGCACTCTCGCCGCGATAGAGCAGGGGCAGCTCCACGTTCTCCTGTGCCGAGGTGCGCGCCAGCAGGTTGAAGCCCTGGAACACGAAGCCGAGGTAGTGGCGCCGCAGCAGGGCGCGCTGGTTGCGATCCAGCCGTTCCACGGGGACGCCGCGGAACAGGTAGCTGCCGCCGCTGGGGACGTCCAGGCAGCCCATGATGTTCATGGTGGTCGACTTGCCCGAGCCGCTCGGTCCCATGATGGCGACGAAGTCACCCGCCTCGATGGCAAGGTCGACCCCGCGTAGGGCCTGAAAGGCGGCCTGCCCTTGGCCGTAGGTCTTGGTGACCCCGCGCAGGGCGATCAGCGGTTCTCCGGGGGGTGTGACGGCGGTCATTTCTTCATGGCCAGGGCTTCGGTGATGACCTCCATCCCGGCGGTGAGCCCGCCGCCGGTGATCTGGGTCATGCGCCCGTCGGTGGCGCCGGTCGTCACCTCGATGGGAACGGGTTCACCGTTGCGCAGCACCCAGACCAGTTGCTTGCCATGGCGTGCAGCCTGGCCGCTGCCACGCGAGGAGGTGCTGCGCGGCGGACGGGGGACCAGGGCGCTGAGCAGACCCGGCTTGGGTGCGGCAGGAGCCGCCGCGGGGCTGAAGCGCAAGGCCGCGTTGGGCACCAGCAGCACATTCTCTAGCGCGGTGGTGGTGATCTCGGCCGTGGCCGTCATGCCGGGCCGCAGGCTGAGGTCGTCGTTATTCACCTGCAGGATGGTCAGGTAGGACACCACGCCGTCCTTGACCTGCGAGCCGTAGTTCACCCGCACCACCGTGGCGGGATAGCTGCGGTTGCGGTAGGCATCCACCGTGAAGCGGGCCTGCTGGCCCGCGCGGACTTCGCCGACGTCGGCCTCATCCACGTCCACCTGCAGCTCCATGCGGGCGAGGTCCTCGGCCAGAACGAAAAGCACGGGGGCTTGGAGGGAGGCCGCCACGGTCTGGCCGGGCTCCACCTTGCGTGCCAGCACCACCCCGTCGATGGGCGAACGGATGACCGACTTGGCCAGATTGGTCTCGTTCGAGTTGAGCGTCGCCCTGGCCTGCTCGACGGCCGCGCGGGAGGCCGCCACACTGGCGCGTGCCCGGGCGAGGGCAGCCTCGGCATTGTCCAGCTCGGCCTTCGAGGGCACCTTGCCGCCGGAGAGACGTGCCACCTCGCGCAGGCGGCTGAGATTGGCGCGGGCCTCGTCCTCGGTCGCCTTCGCCTGCAGCACCTGGGCCTCGGCCGAGGCGAGGGCCGCCCTGGACAGGGCGACCTGATCCTTCAGGCGGCTCGGGTCCAGCCAGGCCAGGATCTGCCCTTTGCTCACCCGGTCATTCTCATGCACCAGCACCGTCTGGATGGTGCCCGAGAGCTCGCTGCCCACGTCCACCTGGTTAGTCGGATGCAGATTGCCCGTGGCGGAGACGGTGACCACGAGATGGCCCATCTCGGCTGGGGTGGTGCTGTAGTTCATTGCCGAGGATTCCTGCGTTGGACGCAGCACCAGCCAGGCGATTCCTGCTGCCAGCAGGAGCAGGACCAGGATGATGACGATGCGTGTTCTCATCGGCTGGCGGGTCCTCTGCAGGCCCAGGACCTGCTGAATGTCGGAGGAGTGTGTCGGATGAGTCATGCATTGATCCTTGCAGCATCATTATTCATCAACGGACTTGGCCCTCTCATACGGGGGACCAGCCGCCGCCGAGGGCCTTGTACAGTTGGATCAGGGCCTGGGTGGTTTCGGCCCGCGCCAAGGCCAGGCTGTCCTCAAGGGATAACGCGCTGCGCTCGGTGGTCAGCACGGTCTGGAAGTCGATGATGCCGCTGGCGTAGCGCTGGCGGGCGAGGTCCGCCGCGGCACGGGCGGCGCGGGTGGCCTCCGTCAGCGCGGTCTCCCGCTCGCGTCCCCGGGCAAGAGCGATCAGGGCGTTCTCGACGTCTTCCAGGGCTGTCAGGATGGCCTGTTCGAGCGCGATGCCCGCCCGGTCCCGCACTGCAAGCTGGATCTCCACCTGACGGCGTAGGCGGCCGCCGTCGAAGACCGGCGCGGCGAGACTGGCCAGCGCGGAGCGGGCGAGTGCCCCGCCGCTGGTCAGCCCATCGAGGGTCAGCGCCTCCAGCCCGATCGACCCGCTCAGGGAGAGTGTGGGCCAGCGGGCGGCTTCGGCCTGGCCAATGCGCGCGGTCTCGGCGGCAAGCTGGCGCTCGGCGGCGCGCACGTCCGGGCGCTGGCGCAGGGTGTCGGCGGGGATGCCGATGGCGAGCGGCACGGGCGCGGCTGGAATGGGGCTAGGGGCGCCCAGCCGGTCATGCAGTGCGCCGGGCTGCTCGCCCAGCAGGATGGCCAGGCGGTTCTTCGCGGCGTTGAGGCTGGATTCAAGCAGCGGGATCTGGGCGCGGGTCTGTTCGCGGCTGGCGCGGGCCTGTTCGACCTCCAGTGTGCTTGACAGGCCCGCCTGCGCTCGCCACTCGGTCAGACGCAGGGTCTCGCTCTGGCTGGCGAGGTTGTCGCGGGCGATGCGCAGTCGCTCCTGGGCAACGCGCAGCTCGACATACAGGCGCGCCACCTCGGCCACCAGGCTGACCTGGGTGGCGTGCAAACGCGCCTCGCTGGCCGCAAGATCCGCCTGGGCTGCCTCAATGCCGCGGCGGATGCCGCCGAAGATGTCGGCCTCCCAGCGTGCGTCGAAGCCGGTGCTGAAGCTGTTGCGCGTGGTGCCCAGCCCCGTCTCTGCGCTCGACTCACCTCGCCGCGCGGACGCCGAGGCATTCAGCGTGGGGGAGAGGCCGGCTGTGGCAAGCTCAGCGCGCGCCCGTGACTCGCGCAGGCGCGCCTGCGCGGTGCGCAGGTCGAGGTTGCGTGTGAGCGCATCGCGAATCAGCCCGGAGAGCAGCGGCTCCTGCAACTGCTCCCACCATTGGGCGAGGTGTTGCGGATCGGCGGGGGCCTCTGTCGCCGCGCCTTGCGGCAGACCGCGCCACTGCGCAGGCACCTGCAGCCCGGGCTGGGCATAGTCGGGGCCGACCACGGCGCAGCCGGAGAGGGCAGCGAAAGCGGTCATCATCCAGAGAGGGGATGGTGTTCTCATCATGACCTCGGGGAGCCGTCTTCCGGGTGATCCATGGTGATGAGTGTATGTGAGTTTGTCCGCTGCGGTCAGGGGGCGCTCTCGTTTCCAATCCTTCTCAGGTCCCGTGAGTGGGTGCCTGGTCTGCGCCCGGATGAGGAGGCTGGTCCAATGGAAAATCCAGGTTCAAGCACGCTTGATCCGGTGCAGAGCACTATAGCGCAACGTATTGCGCCGGATGAGGCGGGGTGAAAAACCCGGAGGGCTGAGCCTAGGGAAACTCTGAAAAAATCCATCCATGGATTTTTTCAGCGCGTCTTATCAAGGCGC
>JBMFOY010000042.1:0-14531 GCA_049969375.1 Halothiobacillaceae bacterium
CCGCGACGAGACGATCTGAAAAAATCCATGGATGGATTTTTTCAGAGTTTCCCTTATCTCACCCTGCCGACCTGCCGTGTCCATCATCGTCCTCGCCTTGCGTTCCGCCCTTTTCGCCGTCGGTTTCTGGATCAGCCTGCTGATCTACCTACCCATCCTGCCGGTGGTGCAGCTCCTGCCCATGCGCCAGCGTTTCCTTATCCTGCGCGGCTGGAACTGGATGGTGGTGTACTGGCTGCGCCTCACCTGCGGTGTGCGCTGGACGGTCGAGGGCACGGTGCCGGAAGGGGGCGGAGTGATCATCGCCAACCATCAGTCCACCTGGGAGACCCTGTTCCTGCCGCTGGTGGTGCTCGGGCCGGTCTTCGTGCTCAAGCGCGAACTGCTGCGTGTGCCAGTCTTCGGCTGGGGACTGGCGCTGGCCCGCCCGATTGCCATTGACCGCGCGGATGGACGAGAGGCGCTCAAGCGCATCCTGAGCGTGGGACGAGCGCGCATTCGCGAAGGGCGTTGGGTGGTGATCTTCCCGGAGGGGACGCGCACTCCGCCAGGGCAGATGGCCAAGTTCAAGCCGGGCGGGGCCATGCTTGCCACCCAGAACGGGGCGCGGGTGGTGCCGATCGCGCACAACGCCGGTTGCGCCTGGCCGCGCAAGGGTTTCATCAAGCGCCCGATGACCATCACCTTCCGCATCGGCCCGGTGATCGAAACCGAGGGGCGGGGGGCGAGCGAGGTGAACGCCGAGGTCGAGGCGTGGGTGCGGGTCCAGTTGGCGACCATGCCCTGCCCGGGACAAGGTGCCTTGGAGGACCCTGTGCCTGCGCACGGTCATGGGGAGGGGGGGCGTCATGACCCTGTATGAGCAGATTGGCGAGCGGATCGGCGAGGCGACCGGCCAGCCCTTCCGGCCGCGCCATGCGTTCAGCCGGGGCGGCGGATGCATCAGCGAGGGGGTCGTGCTGGAAGACGGTGCGCGGCGTTACTTTGTCAAGCTCAATGCTGCCGGTCGCCTGCCGATGTTCGTGGCCGAGGTGGAGGGCCTGCGCGAGCTGGCCGCCGCCCGCGCCCTGCGTGTGCCCGAGCCTATCGTTTACGGCGAGGCCGACGGGCAGTCTTTCCTGGTGCTTGAGTGCCTGAACCTGGAAGGCCCCGATCAGCCGGAGCGACTGGGCGAGGGGCTAGCGGCCCTGCATAGCCATACCGCCGGGCAGTACGGCCTGGCGCGCGACAACTTCATTGGCACCAGTATCCAGCACAATGCCCCCTCAGGCGACTGGCCGGGCTTCTGGACCCGCTGTCGGCTCGAACCGCAGCTAAAGATGGCTGCACGCAACGGGGCGGGCTGCGACCTGCTGGAGCTTGGCGAGGCGCTGATGACTTCACTTTCGGCCTTCTTCACCGACTACCGCCCCGTGCCAAGCCTGCTGCACGGCGACCTGTGGGGGGGTAATTACGGCTACGTGCCGGGCGGTGATGCCGGCACGGGCGAGCCGGTGGTTTTTGACCCGGCCGTGTACTACGGCGACCGCGAGGCGGATATCGCCATGACCGAACTGTTCGGCGGCTTCTCGCTGCGCTTCCGCCATGCCTACGAGGCGATCTGGCCGCTCGACCCGGGCTATGGGGTGCGTCGCCAGCTCTACAACCTCTACCACGTGCTCAACCACTTCAACCTGTTCGGCGGCGGCTACGCCGAGCAGGCGAGCCGCATGATGCGGCGGCTGTTGAGCGAGGTGCGCGGATGACCCTCCCCCTCGTCCTCCCCGACTGGACCGTGCCCCCCGGGGTGCGCGCGGTGGTCACCACTCGCGTCGGCGGGGTCAGCCAGGCGCCTTTCGATACCTTCAACCTCGCCACCCACGTCGGCGACGATCCCCGCGCGGTGGGGGAGAACCGCCGCCGGCTGCGCAAGGCGCTGAGTCTTCCGGCGGAACCCCTCTGGTTGGACCAGGTCCATGGCACGGCGGTGTGCGATGCCACGATCACCGGGGGCTGCTTCGACGCCGCCTTCGCCGACCGGCCCGGTGTGGTGTTGGCCGTGCTCACTGCCGATTGCCTGCCGGTATTTTTCGCAAGCGCAGACGGGCGCGAGATCGGCGTGGCCCATGCGGGCTGGCGGGGGCTGGCGGCGGGCGTGCTGGAGGCCCTGCTGGACCGCTTCGCTGCCCCGCCTGGCACGATCCGGGCCTGGCTCGGCCCCGCCATCGGACCTTCGGCCTTCGAGGTGGGGGCAAAGGTACGTGAGGCTTTCCTCGCCCATGCACCCGAGGCGGCGCGGGCCTTCGTCCCGTCCCGGCCTGGCCACTGGTATGCTGATCTCTTCCTGCTCGCACGCCAGCGGCTGGCGGCGCGCGGCGTGCATGCCGTCACCGGTGGCGGACTGTGTACGGTGAACGACCCCGCGCGTTTCTACTCCTACCGGCGCGATGGGGTCACCGGGCGCATGGCCAGCCTGATTTGGCGTAATTCATGAACATGCAACCCGTTTGTGTATGATCGGGTGGTTTACCAAGCCGTTAAAACTCTTTTCAGCGGCCTGGTAAGGTGAGCTATGGATGGCTTGCACGAACATCAATCACGCTAAGTGATTGATGTTCTGAGCCTGTCGCGGGCGTGTACCGCGACAAGGCGAGTTGAAAAAGGGTAGGAAGCCCTTTTTCAACGGCCTGTTAACGGTTTCTGATGGGAAAGATGGACGATGACTGAGAATACGCAGAACGGCTGGAAACTGCTGACCCTGGTCGGCCCCGACCGTGTCGGCATCGTCGCCGAGGTGTCCCGCGTGCTGTATGGCGCCGGGGCGGAGCTGGGCGAGGCCTCGATGATGCGCCTTGGGGGGGTGTTCACCATCATGCTGATGGTGCGCCTGCCGGAGAATGTCGCGGACCTCAAGGGCCTGCTGGAATCCGTGCGCAACGAGTTCAAGCTGCGCGTGCACGTGGATGAGGTCGGCGCCGGGCTGCACCGTCATGTCGAGCCCGATGTGCGGATCACCGTGCACGGCGCCGACCGTGCCGGCATCGTCGCCGAGGTGACGGGCGCTCTGGCGCGGGCCGGGCTCAACATCCTCGATTTGCGTTCGGATGTCGCCGGCAGCCGCGAGCATCCCATCTACATCATGACCATCGAGGGCGTGGCCCAGCAGGGCTATGAGGCGCTGGAGAGTGCCCTGGCGGGGCTGCCCAAGGACATCCGCGTCACCTTGAGCCCGGTCGACATCGTCAGGGGCTGAGATGACCGTCCGCGATATCGTTTTCTACCCCGACGAGCGTCTCAAGACCCCCTGCGAGCCGGTCGAGTCCTTCGATGCCGAGCTGCACGACTTCGTCGAGGACCTGCTCGACACTTGCGCGGTGGGCCCCGGCGCGGTCGGCATCGCCGCCCCGCAGGTGGGATGGCTCAAGCGCGTCTGCATCGTCGATGCCACCCGTGCCCGTCGGCCGGTGCCCAACCATGGCCGGCTGGTGCTGGTGAACCCTGAGATCACCGCCTGGGACGGCTTTGCCGTGGGCCGTGAGGGCTGCCTGTCGGTGCCGGACTACACCGGCAACGTCATCCGCGCCGAGAAGATCCGGCTCAAGGCCTTCGACCTTGAGGGCAAACCGTGCGAGTTCGAGATGGAGGGCTATGAGGCGCGCATCGCCCAGCACGAGCTCGACCACCTCGATGGCGTGCTGTTCCTCGACCGCCTGGTCAGCCGCAGCGCCGACCTGTTCCGCCGCAAGGGCCGCTGAACCACCTGCGGGATGGGCGCCACAACCTCCCGGGTCGTGGCAACGGTTTTTTCAAGGAAACGCTGAAAAAATCCATCCATGGATTTTTTCAGCTTGTCTTATCGGCGCATGTCCGCGAAGGACTCCGCGAATCAACGACGTGCGTCGTTGTTCGCGTTGAGGCATCCTGCCCCAAACGGGAAACGCTGAATCATTCAGCGTTTCCTTAGCGGCCCGCGCTCCTTGAGGTGTTGTGTTTTCCGGCCTATGCCTCAGAAGGAGATCATCCCCGGCGGCTGCGCTGCTGGGGCCGCTTCCTCGCCTCCGAAGATGTCCCTGAAACTTGCATAAACCCCGATCATGATGATGGGCACAAGAAAGAGCCAACCCAGCATCATCGGCAGGGAGGCGAGGATGGCCAGCGGGATAAGGATCAGGCCGAAGATCGAAAGCGGCAGCCAGTTGCCCAGGCAGGCCGCAAGGCTTCGCTTGAGCGACTGCATCGGCGGCACGCCCGCGAACAGCACCAAGGGCGCTGCGTACAGCATCGCCATCAGGAACACCAGCGACAGCAGCAGCACGGTAAGCAGGCCGACAAGGCCTGCGCCCATCATCTGCACGAGCATGGTCGCAGGGTCCTGGTCGAGCAGGGCCGAGGTGACCGCAGAGCCGCCGATGACCAGCACCAGGATCAGCCTTAGCACGAGGCTGAAGGCAATGCTGATCGCCCCGAGGGTCAGTATCGGTCCGCGCGAACGCTCGTCGGTGAGTGGCTGGAACAGCATCTTCACATCCAGCGGCCGGCCGGCCGCCGCCTCGCGAGCGGCCAGGTATATCCCCCCTGCAAGGGCGGGCGAGATGAGGGCAAAGAGGAGCTGCCCGATCACAGGGATGAGGCTGAGCACGATGGCCAGCCCCAGGTAGATGAGTACCAGCAGCAGCCACATGCCGATCTGGCCCTTGAAGATGTTCCACGCGTCGGCATACCAGCCAGCACCACGTCCTGCCTCGACCGTTCTGAATTCCATCGTCGTCTCCCTATGGTTTGCGCTAGGCTGACTATAGCTGATCTCTCGGTGAGTCACCCTTGAAAGGGCTTTGCTCGCACCATAGTGAATCAGCCTATCGTTTTGATTGCCCCAGGAGGGCTTTACCGATGCGCATGGATAAACTCACTGCCAAATTCCAGCAGGCCCTGGCCGAGGCCCAGTCGCTCGCCATTGGCCGCGACCATCAGATGATCGAGCCGATCCACCTGCTCGCCGCTCTGCTCGATCAGGACGGCAGCTCGGTGCGCGCCTTGCTGCAGTTCGCCGAAGTCAACGTCAACCAGTTGCGCTCGCAGATCAACGAGGCGCTGGATCGCCTGCCGACCGTCAGCGGCGCGGCGGGTGAGGTGCACGTCTCCAACGACCTTGCGCGCCTGCTCAATGTCACCGACAAGCTGGCCCAGCAGCGCAAGGACGCCTACATCTCCAGCGAGCTGTTCCTGCTCGCCGCGGTGGAGGATAAGGGCACAACGGGCGAGCTGCTGCGCAAGGCCGGTGCCAGCAAGGGGATGATCGAGCAGGCCATCGACAAGCTGCGCGGCGGTCAGAAGGTCAATGACCCGAACGCCGAGGAGTCCCGCCAGGCGCTGGAGAAGTACACCCTCGACCTGACCGCGCGGGCGGAGAGCGGCAAGCTCGACCCGGTCATCGGCCGCGACGAGGAGATCCGCCGCTGCATCCAGATCCTCCAGCGCCGTACCAAGAACAACCCGGTGCTGATCGGCGAGCCGGGCGTAGGTAAGACCGCCATCGTCGAGGGCCTAGCCCAGCGCATCGTCAACGGCGAGGTGCCGGAGGGGCTGAAGAACAAGCGCCTGCTCTCGCTCGACATGGGCGCGCTGCTGGCCGGGGCCAAGTTCCGTGGCGAGTTCGAGGAGCGCCTCAAGGCCGTACTCAATGACGTGGCCAAGGCTGAGGGCAGCATCATCCTGTTCATCGATGAGATCCACACCATGGTCGGTGCCGGCAAGGCCGAGGGCGCGATGGACGCGGGCAATATGCTCAAGCCGGCCCTGGCGCGCGGCGAGCTGCACTGCATCGGCGCCACCACGCTGGACGAGTACCGCCAGTACATCGAGAAGGACGCCGCGCTCGAGCGCCGCTTCCAGCAGGTGCTAGTGGATGAGCCCTCGGTGGAGGACACCATCGCCATCCTGCGTGGCCTGAAGGAGCGCTACGAGGTGCACCACGGGGTGGAGATCACCGACCCGGCCATCGTCGCTGCCGCCACCCTCTCGCACCGCTACATCACCAGCCGCCAACTGCCGGACAAGGCCATCGACCTGGTCGACGAGGCCGCCAGCCGCATCCGCATGGAGATCGACTCCAAGCCGGAGGAGATGGATCGCCTGGAGCGCCGCCTGATCCAGCTGCGCATGGAGCAGGAGGCGCTCAAGAAGGAAACCGATGAGGCGAGCAAGAAGCGCCTGGCCGCGTTGGAGGAAGAGATTGCTCGTCTGCAGGCCGAGTACGGTGCGCTGGAAGAGGAATGGAAGCGCGAGAAGCTCGCGCTTGAGGGGGCCTCCAAGATCAAGGAGGAGCTTGATCGTCTGCGCGTCGAGTTCGAGGCCGCGCGCCGCGCCAACGACCTCGCCCGTATGTCCGAGCTGCAATACGGCCGTATCCCGGAACTGGAGAAGAAGCTGGCCGAGGCCCAGGCGGTCGAGCAGGTCGAATTCAAGCTGCTGCGCAACAAGGTGACCGACGAGGAGATCGCCGAGATCGTCAGCCGCTGGACCGGTATCCCGGTCAGCAAGATGCTCGAGGGCGAGCGCGAGAAGCTGCTGCGCATGGAGGAGGAGCTCGGCAAACGCGTGGTCGGCCAGCGCGAGGCGGTCAAGGCCGTCTCCGATGCCATCCGCCGTGCCCGCGCGGGGCTGGCCGACCCCAACCGGCCGAACGGCTCCTTCCTGTTCCTCGGCCCCACGGGTGTGGGCAAGACCGAGCTGACCAAGGCCCTGGCCGCCTTCCTGTTCGACACTGAGGAGGCGATGGTGCGCATCGACATGTCCGAGTTCATGGAGAAGCACTCCGTGGCGCGCCTGATCGGCGCGCCTCCGGGGTATGTCGGCTACGAGGAGGGCGGCTACCTGACCGAGGCCGTGCGCCGCAAGCCGTATTCCGTGGTGCTGATGGATGAGGTGGAGAAGGCCCATCCGGACGTGTTCAACGTGCTGCTGCAGGTGTTGGATGATGGTCGCCTGACCGACGGCCAAGGCCGCACGGTGGATTTCCGCAACACCGTGATTGTGATGACCTCGAACCTTGGCAGCCACCGCATCCAGGAGCTTGCCGGTGAGGCGAACTACGAGCAGATGAAGGCCGAGGTGATGGAGATCGTCGGCCACCACTTCCGCCCCGAGTTCATCAACCGCATCGACGAGGCGGTGGTGTTCCATCCGCTCGGCCGGGAGCAGATCCGCAGCATCGTCGAGATCCAGACCGCCAACCTGCGCAAGCGTCTGGAGAGCCGCGACATGCAGCTTGTGCTGTCTGATGCTGCGCTCGACCTGCTCGGCGAGGCCGGCTTCGACCCGGTCTACGGCGCCCGCCCGCTCAAGCGCGCCATCCAGCAGAAGCTGGAGAATGCCCTGGCCCAGGCCATCCTCAAGGGTGAGTTCGGCCCGGGGGACACCATCCGGGTGGATGCGGCGGGCGCCCAGCTGGTGCTGAGCAAGGGTTAAGTGGCCGTGACCAGGATGTTGAAAAAGGGCTTCCTGCCCTTTTTCAACGCGCGACGAGACGAGCTGAAAAAATCCATGGATGGATTTTTTCAGCGTTTCCTTAGTGTGATTGATCAGTGCGTGCAAGCCTTCCATGGCTGGCTTTGGCAGGCCGTTGAAAGGTGTTTTTAACGGCTTGTTAAAGCCCCAACGTCTCCCACATTGCATCCACTCGCCGTTTCACCTCCTCATCCATGACGATCGGCCGACCCCATTCGCGGGGGGTTTCGCCCGGCCATTTGCTGGTGGCGTCGAGGCCCATCTTGCCGCCCAGGCCGGAGACAGGGGAGGCGAAGTCGAGGTAGTCGATGGGGGTGTGGTCGATGAGGGTGGTGTCGCGCACCGGGTCCATGCGGGTGGTGATGGCCCAGATCACGTCCTGCCAGTTGCGGGCGTCGATGTCGTCGTCCACCACGATGACGAACTTGGTGTACATAAACTGGCGCAAAAAGCTCCATACGCCCAGCATCACGCGCTTCGCGTGGCCGGGGTACTGCTTTTTGATGCTGACCACGGCCAGGCGGTAGGAGCAGCCTTCGGGCGGCAAGTAGAAGTCTTTGATCTCCGGAAACTGCTTCTGGATCAGCGGCACGAACACCTCGTTGAGGGCGACGCCAAGGATGGCGGGCTCGTCCGGTGGGCGGCCGGTGTAGGTGCTGTGGTAGATGGGGGCCTTGCGGTGGGTGATGCGCTCAATGGTGAAGACGGGGAAGTCGTCCACTTCGTTGTAGTAGCCAGTGTGGTCACCGAACGGGCCTTCGGGAGCCATCTCGCCGGGGTGGATGACGCCCTCGAGGACGATCTCGCTGCTGGCGGGCACGGTCAGGTCTGCGCCAATGCACTTCACCAGTTCGGTGCGTTTGCCGCGCAGGAGGCCGGCGAAGGCGTGCTCGGCCAGGCTGTCCGGCACCGGGGTGACGGCGCCAAGGATGGTGGCCGGGTCTGCGCCGATGGCGACGGCGACGGGGAAGGGTTGGCCGGGGTGGGTGCGCTGCCAGTCGGCAAAGTCCAGCGCGCCGCCGCGGTGGGCGAGCCAGCGCATGATGACCTTGTTGGGGCCGATCACCTGCATGCGGTAGATGCCCATGTTCTGCCGCGGCTTGCTCGGGCCCTTGGTGTGCACCAGCCCCCAGGTGATCAGCGGTCCGGCGTCTTCCGGCCAGCAGGTCTGGATGGGGAGGCGGGCGAGGTCCACGTCGGTGCCTTCGCGCACCACGTCCTGGCAGGGGGCGGAGCGCACCACCTTGGGTGCCATGTCGAGCACTTTCTTGAAGATGGGCAGCTGCTGCCAGGCGTCCCTGAGGCCCTTGGGCGGTTCGGGTTCCTTGAGGAAGGCGAGCAGGCGGCCGATCTCGCGCAGGTCGTCGAGTGTGTGCCCGCCCATCCCGAGGGCCACCCGTTCCACCGTGCCGAACAGGTTGGCGAGCACCGGGATGGTGTACCCCTTGGGGTTTTCAAACAACAGGGCCGGGCCGCCCGCACGCAGTACGCGGTCGGCAATCTCGGTCATTTCCAGCTTGGGGTCGACCTCGGTCTGAATGCGTTTGAGCAGGCCGCGGGCTTCAAGGTCGGCGATGAATTCGCGCAGGTCGGTGTGGGGCATCAGGTTGGGAAGACGTCTTCGTAAAGGGTTTCAATGGGCAGCTTCAGCCCCACTGAGGCGAGCTCGACCGCCTCGCCGGGGCCATAGGGGTAGAGCACCCAGTGGCCTGTGGTGTCCTTGCGGAAGACGTCCACCGCGATGCGTTCGGGGTCAATGAGGACGTACTCCTGAAGACTGGGCAGGCGGCGGTAAATGGCAAACTTTTGTCCGCGATCATAGGCGGCGGTGGATGGTGAGAGGACCTCGACCACCAGCACCGGGGCCGTTTTGTAATCCTTCTTGGCTACATCCTCCGGGGCGCAGGTGACGAAGACGTCGGGGTAGAAAAAGGCCACGGCGGCCTCGACCTTGAGTTTCATGTCGCTGATGAAGGTGCGGCAGGGGGTGCCGCGCAGGTGGGCACGCAGCGTGGCAAAGACATTGCCGCTGACCAGGACATGGCTCTCGCCCGCTCCAGCCATGGCATAGGCAATGCCGTCGGCGAACTCGTGCTTGACCTCTTGGGTGCTCTCCCAGGTCAGGAAATCTTCAGCGCTGAAACGGCGTTCTTCGACGGCGGTCATGGGTGATCCCCGCAAGGGGCGGTGTCTCTCCCCGGATTTCGCTGCGCTTCATCCGGCCTACGCTCCGCGCAATGATTGTAGACCGGAATGCCTTGTAGGCGCGTCGCCCTCGGCGCGAAGGGGGCGGGTTGATCGGCCCGGGGGCGGGCCTTCTACACCGCGTTCTGGGCAAGCCCCTTGAGGGCATGTTCCAGGGCCTGTTCCCTGTGGCCTTCCCGTTCCAGCACGCGGGCGAGCAGGGCGTGGGCCTCGGCGCTGGGGGCCTGGGAGAGCACGGCCTCGACGTGGCCGCGGGCCTTGCCCCACAGATCGAGGGCCCAGGCCTGGCGGGCGGCGAAGAGGTGCAGCGGGGCAGCGAGGGGGGAGTCTTCGCCGTAGCGTTGGAGGAGGGCCTCGACGGCCTCCAGGGCGGGCTTGGGTTGGGCCGGTTGCAACCGGGCCAGCACGTTCGTCAGGTGTGTGCTCGGGCGCTCGCGCAGGGTCTTGAGCAGCAGTCCGCTGGCAGCGTCAGAGTCGCCCGCCGCCGCAAGGGCGCGGGCATAGGCGGCGATCATGCGTTCGCGGCCGCGCAGGCTGCGGCGGATGTCATGCCAGAAGGCGTCGATGGCCTCGCGCCCTTGGGGGATGAGTTGGGCCAGGCGGCCCTCGATAGCCTCTTCCTCGAGTTCCAGCAGGCGCTCCTCCGGCAGGGCGCGCAGGCGGGTAAGCTCTGGCAGGCGTTGCAGCACCGCTTCCCATTCGCCGCGCTTACGGTGCAGTTCGGTCAACAGGCGCAGTACATGGGCTTGACGCGGGGCTTCGGCGTGCAGGGCTTGCAATAGGCTCAAGGCGCCCTCGTCACGTCCTTCGTGCAGCAGCATTTCGGCCTGGAAGAGGCGCAGCGCTGCGGCGGCTTCGGGGTAACGCTGTTCGGCCAGGCGCAGGGTGTCGTCGCGGCGCGCGCTGGCGCCCTGACGGTGGGCGGCGAGGGCTGTGCCGATGAGCCAGACGAGGCCGCTCTGGGCATCGTCGGTGTGGCGCTTGAACAGTTGCTCGGCGTCGCGCCAGTCGCCCTCGATCAGGCTGATGGTGCCCTGGGTCAGGTCGCGCAGGGCGCGCTCCTGCCGACGGCGGGCCTTGTGCTGGCGCCAAAGCGTGGGGGCGCGCAGGAGCAGGCTCACTAGGCGCAGGATGAGGCCGACCAGCAGCATGGCGAGGATCGCGATGCCGAGCAGGACGGCGAGCGAGGTCTGCACATGCCAGTCGCCCCAGCTGAGAGAGGCCTGGCCGGGATCGCGCATGGCGAGGAGGGTGATGGCGCCAGCGCTGAGGGTGATGAGCAGGAGGGCGATGAACATGCGGCGCATGGGTCAGTTCCCTTGGGGGGTGGCGGCCTCGCCAGCCGCGCGCAGGGTGCGCAGGGCGGTAAAGGCCGGGGTCAGGTCGACCAGGGTGGGGGCAGGGCGGGCCAGTTCGGCGGCGATGTCGGCGAGGTCGTCCAGCGCGGCGCGGACGCGAGCGTCGCCGGTCTGAAGGCGGGCATGGGCAGTCTCCATGGTTTGACGGACCAGGGCCAGGGCCTGTTCGGTGTCGCGTGCAAGCAGGGCGCGACGGGCCTGGAGCAGGCGGGTGGTGGCTTCAGTCAGGGCCGGGTCGCGGTCAGGCGCCGGGGCGGCTTTGCGTTCGATGTGCAGCCACCCTCCCACCCAGGCCTTGGTTTGGGCCCACCAGCCATCGGCGGGGGTGGGCTCGATGGCCTCGGCCGTGGGTTTCGCGCGCGGTAGTTCGGGCAGGGCCTCGGCCAGTTGGGTCAGACGCAGGGCGATGCCTTCGCGGTCGAGGTGGGTTCCGTTTGTGCCGGCGATGGCCTGCTGCAAGGCTTCGCGCAGGGGCAGGGCCTCGCCGCCGAGCGGCATGGCGGTACGGTCGGACTCCTGTAGCAGCAGGCGGGCGGTGGCCGCGTCGTCGAGCAGGCGCAGACGGGTCTGGGCGGCGGTGAGCAGGTGCTCGATTTCACCCAGGCGCCACAGGCGCTCGTCACGCCCGGTCAGGGCGCGCAGGGTGTCGAGCACCTGCTGCTGGGTCGCAAGCTCGGCGCGCAGGGCGTCGAGGCGGCTGGTCGTGTCTTGGGTCAGGGCCTGCTGCCGGGCATCGAGGGCATCGAGCGATTGACGGAGGGTGTCCATGTCCCTGCGAAGCTCGGTCAGGGCGTCGAGCGTGGCGTGCCGGGCCAGTTGCTGGTTCAGGGTCTGGTCGAGACCGGTCAGGCGGGCCGAAAGCAGATCGCTGGCCTGTTGCTGCTGCCAGGCGAGCAGGCCAGCCCCGCCCGCGCCGGCCAGGGCGACAAAGGCGAGCAGCACGGCCACGCCTGCGCCACGGGGACGGGGCTGGCGGGCCGGCTTTTCCGCACTGGGCGAGGCGGGCGTGGTGCTGTCCGCTTCAGGGGTGCTGCGCTCTTCCGTCATGGAAGGGTCTCCTGTGTGTGGGCGAGGCCGAGGATCGCGGCGAGGAGCGCGTCGTCGGCGGGGCTGTCCACGATGATGCCACGAAGCAGGCCGAACGTGTGCCCCGCTTTCGCGATACGGGGGTGGCCGAAGACGAAAACCTGTTCGCGCAGCCAGTCGAGTGCCCCCTGGTCGCGGGCGGCGTTGACCAGCACCTGCAGAGCCTCTGAAGAGGTGATGACGAAGGTGGCAGCCTCCATCCGGCGCAAGGATGTCAGGTCCGGCGGCAGAGGGCGGCGGCGGTAAACCACAGCGTGATCCACACGGGCGCCGCGTTGGGTTAGGGTGTTGGCCAAAAGCGTGCGGCCGCCTTCGCCGCGCACGATCAGAATGTGTCGGCCGAGCACCTCGCGCATCTCCGCCAGGGCGAGGAGGGCCTCGCTGTCCGCCCCCTCGTTTGGCACGATGAGGTCGTGGAAACCCGCCTCGCGCAGGGCGCGCGCTGTGCCGTGGCCGACGCAGGCCAGGCGCGCTCCGCGCGGCCAGTCCGCCGCAGGCAGGATCTGCTGCGCCATGCGCACGGCATTCGGGCTGATGAAAATGATGACGTCGGCAGCCCTGAACTGTCGCTCAAGGTCATCGGGGTGGACGGGTGTGGCCGGCGGGGCGATCTCGAGCAGGGGCAGGGTGATCGCCTCGCCGCCCGCCGCTCGGATGCGTTCGACCAAGTGCGCGCACTGGCCGGCCGGGCGGGTGATGGCGATGTGCTGGCCGGCGAGGGGGGCGGTTTGCGGTAAACGGGACAGCACCCTCTCCCCCGGCCCCTCTCCCTTCGAGGGAGAGGGGGGGGGAGTTGTGGTGTCAGGCGTTGTCACGACGTTCCAAGTCCGTGCTGATCCCCACTGCGGCTAGGATCGCATCTGCCCCCTGAGCGAGCAGTTCTTCGGCCACCCGTACGCCCAGGGTCTGGGCCTCGGATCGGTGGGCGCGGCCCTCGGCGCGCAGCAGCTGCTGGCCATCCAGCGAGCCGACCAGCCCGCGTAGCCAGAGCGTGTCGCCCTCCAGCACGGCGAAGCCGCCGATCGGCACCTGGCAGCCGCCGTTGAGGCGGGTGTTCATGGCGCGCTCGGCCATCACGCAATCGGCGGTGTCACGGCAGTTGAGGGGGGCGATAAGGGCCTCGATGGCCGCATCACCCCGGCGGCACTCGATGCCGACCGCGCCCTGGCCGATGGCGGGCAGGCTGACCTCTGGAGGCAGGGCCATGCGGATGCGCTCGGCAAAGCCGAGCCGCTTAAGGCCAGCGCAGGCGAGGATAATGGCGTCGTACTGTCCCGCATCCAGCTTGGCGAGGCGGGAGTTGACGTTGCCGCGCAAGACTTCGACTCGCAGGTGCGGGAAGCGCTGCAAAAGCTGCATCTGCCGGCGTAGACTGGAGGTGCCCACCACCGCGCCCTCGGGCAGATCCTCGGGGCTTGCGTAAACATTGGACACAAAGGCATCGCGCGGGTCTTCACGTGCGAGGATCACCGGCAGGTGCAGCCCCTCCGGGAAGGCTATGGGCACGTCTTTCATCGAGTGCACGGCGATGTCCGCCCGGCCCTCCAGCATGCCGACCTCCAGCTCTTTGACGAACAGGCCCTTGCCGCCGACCTTGGCGAGCGGGCTGTCGAGCAGCTGGTCACCCTGGGTGGTGAGCTTGAGGTACTCGATCGCAAGGCCCGGGTGCAGCGCCGTCAGGCGGCGCGCCACGTCTTCGGTCTGCCACATGGCGAGCGGGCTCTTGCGGGTGGCGATGCGGAGGGTTTGCATAGTTATGTCGAAATCGGGTCTCATGGAAGCCTGTCATCCTATGTCGGAGCCTTCGCGCGTGCCAAGCATCCTCCTCCGTCTGTGCCTTGTCCTGCTGCTGGGGCTGGCCCCTCTGGCCCATGCCGTCGAGGTTCCTGCGCTGACGAACCTGCGCGCCGACCTTGCCGAGGCGGGGCAGCACAGGCTGCCCATCCTCCTGCTGTTTCACACCCATGGCTGCGGCTATTGCCATTATGTGATCGAGGATCATCTCGAGCCCATGATCATGAGCGGGCAGTACCGGCGGCGGGTGCTGATCCGTCAGCTGGAGGCCCATGGTGGCGAGCTTGTGGATGCGGATGGGCGGATGATCGAGCCCGCTGCACTCATGCGCCGCTACAAGGTGCGTTTTTTTCCCACCCTGATGCTGCTGGGGCCGGAGGGGGAGGTGCTGGCCGAGCCCTTGGTGGGGGTGGCCAACATCGACCTGTACGGCACCCAGCTGGAGAGTGCGCTACAGAAAGCGGAGGCGCGGCTTCGGTAGGAGGCCCGCCCCCGGGCCGATGAGCCTGCGCTCATTCGCGCCGGGGGCGGCGCTCCTACATGGGCAGGCAGCACCATCTAGGGAAACGCTGAAAAAATCCATCCATGGATTTTTTCAGCTCG
>JBMFOY010000043.1:0-14009 GCA_049969375.1 Halothiobacillaceae bacterium
TGCCACTCGTGCGCGTAGGGGTCGATGAAGTTACGCCAGAACAGAAAGCGGGTGTAGTTGTCGTCAAAGCGGATGCTGTTGAAGCCTGCGATGCAGGTGCCCGGCTCGCCCATCGCCGCTCCCACCCGGTCGGCGAATTCGGGCTCGGGCAGGCCGCGCTCCTCCGCCTGTTGCGGGGTGATGCCGGTGATCAGGCAAGCCACCGGGTCCGGCAGGCAGTCGTGGCATGGCTTGCAGAACAGTTTGATCGGCTCGCCGACCGGCTCCAGCCGCTCGTCGGTGCGGATGGCAGCGAACTGGGCGATGCGGCCAGTCGCAGGATCGGCGCTGAAGGTCTCGTAGTCGTACCAGAGGATGCTGTTCAAATCGGTGTCCTTGAGCCGGAGGCCGCCTAAACTAAGGTTTATGGATATTTTGACTGAGGGGCTCGCCTGGCTTGGGGCCCACCCGCAGATCGTCATCGGCCTGAGCGTGTTCAGCGTGTTGATGTTCATCGGCACGCTCATCGCCCTGCCCTGGTTGATCACGCGCATCCCGCCCGACTACTTCGCCCCGCCGCATCGCAAGCGCTCACGCTTTGCCGGAAAACACCCCATGCTGCGCTGGGACCTCTTGATCCTGCGCAACCTGGTCGGTCTGCTGCTCCTGCTCGTCGGCTTCTTGATGCTGTTCATGCCCGGCCAGGGGCTTTTGACCCTCCTAGCCGGTCTGATCCTGATGAACTACCCGGGCAAATACCGGCTAGAGCGCTGGCTCATCCAAAGGCCAGCGCTGCTTCGGGCCGTCAATGCCCTGCGCGTCCAACGCGGGGCTGAGCCGCTGGAGTTCTGAGCGAGCGCTCAGCCGCCGGAAATCAAGGGCATGCGCGCTGAGAGCGGCCGCGCCTCGCCGTAGAGGCGCCACTCGAACACGGTGGCGTAGTGCAGCACGGCGCGGCAGTACTCGCGGGTCTCGGTGAAGGGCACGGTGTCGACCCAGATATCCGCCGGCAGGGTCTCGGCCTTCGGCAGCCACTGCTTCACCCTCCCCGGCCCTGCGTTGTAGGCAGCGGTGGCGAGCACCTGGTTGTCGTCGAACTTGTCCAGCACGTAGCGCAGGTAGGCGCTGCCCAGGCGCATGTTAGTGGTCGGATCGTGCAGATCGCCGCTTCCCGGGGTCGGTAGGTCGAACTTCTTCGCTACGTACTTGGCCGTTTCAGGCATGAGCTGCATCAACCCCTGGGCCCCGGCACTGGAGCCGATGTCCGGCATGAAAGCGCTCTCGCGCCGCATGACGCCGAACATCCAGCCGCTGTCGATGGCGGTCTGGCGGGCGAAGCGTTCGACGTCGTCCCGCCACGGCAGGGGAAAGCGGACCTCGAGGTCCTCGAGGCCGGCATGGCGCGCCTTGCCCATGGTGATGGCGGCGCGGTCCATCCAGCCCCAGCGGGCGGCCAGATGTGCGGCGGCGCGCAGGCTCGAGGGGTCCAGATCACGCAGGGCCACCTGCCACTCCTTGCGTGCCTCGCTTACCAGGCCCATGGCATGGAACTCACGCGCACGGCGGACGGCCGGGCGGGCGGCCACCTGCTGGACCAGCTCGTCAGGGGGCAGGTCGGTATAGGCCAGCTCGTAACGGATACCGGCACGGTCCGCCGCCAGCAGGCCGTAGTAGCTGACGTTACGGGCGATGTCCCGCCAGATCTGCCGCGCGGCATCATTCTGCCCCAGCGCCTCCATCGCCCGGGCGCGCCAGTAGCGCCACTCCTCCTCGGCCTGCTCCTCCGCCGGCATGGCCTCGATGGCGGCGAGCACCCGATCCCAGCGCTGGGTGCGGAGGGCCGCGCGCACCTTCCAGGCACGCCCCTCCTTGTCGAGGGCTTGGGAAGGCACGCCCTCGAACCAGTCGGAGGCCTCAGGCCGATGCTGACGGGCCGCTGCCATGGCGATCCCCCCTTCCGCCTCGTGGCGCACCGCAGCCGACATGGCCCCGCGCGCCGCCAGGCCAAGCCAGAGCGCACGCGCCTCGCCTGCATCCTTGCGCGCCACGCGCTTGATCGCGTCGACCAGCATGAGGTGCAGCACCGCGTCACCCCGTGCGCCCTTCTGCCGCTCGAGGAAGCGCTCCGGCGACTTGCGCGCCTCCGCCCAGACGGGGATGCGGTCCTGCGCTCCAACCCGCGTGGCCAGACGGCGGGCCTCGCGGATCCGGCCATCCTCCATGGCCTGCTCGATGCGCTTCCAGAGCCGCTCCGAGGTCAGATACCCTGCCTCCGCCAGCCAATCCTCGATCTGCTGGCAAGCCTCCGGCATCGCCTTGCCTTCGTTCCACAGCGCGAACACCTCTCCCGGCGGGGGGCGCTCGCCCTGCACCACAGCGCGGGCCACCATGCGCTGGCAGCGGAATTCGAAGCCTTCCAGCGCGGCATCATCGAAGGCGAGATAGGACGCCCAATCGCCTGTGTCAGCGAACAGGCGCAACATGCGCTTGCGCAGATCCTCAGCCATGAAGCTGTCCGGCACCTCGCGCAGGAAGGCAGCGACCTCTCCGGCGGGCGCCATCTCGAGGCGCGCGCGCAGATCGAGGTAGCGCAGGTAATCCTTCAACGGGTAGTCCCGCAGATCGTCCAGGCGGGCCAGCGCGGCCTCGCGCTGGCCCGCCTGGAGGGCCGCAAGGACCTCGCGGAAGAGGGGCCGATCATCCTCCACCCCCGCCCATGTGGGGGAAGGCATGGCACCGCCGAGGAGTAGGGCAATAACCAGTGGGCCGACAGACAAACGCATAAAGCATCCGCGCCCGAGGGCGCTCCGATGGAGGGATGGGGTTCGGTCGGCATAGCGTTGCCATCCGTCCGGATGGACTTTCGCGCCGATTGCATCACAATTTTAGCCCATGTACACCGGCCGATTCGCCCCGACCCCGAGCGGTCCGCTCCATTTCGGTTCCCTGATCGCCGCCCTGGCGAGCTTTCTCGATGCCCGCGCCCACGGGGGGCGCTGGCTGGTGCGCATCGAGGACCTGGACCCGCCGCGCTGCATGCCCGGCGCGGCAGACACCATCCTGCGCCAGCTGGAGGCCCATGGACTGGAGTGGGATGGTGAAGTCGTCTACCAGTCCACCCGCACCGAGGCCTATCGGGAGGCGCTGGAGGCCCTGCGCCGGCTTGGCCTGGCCTATCCCTGCACCTGCTCGCGCACTGAAATCCGCGCCCAGGTCGCGCGCATGGGGCGCGAGGGGCCGATCTATCCCGGCACCTGCCGCATGCGCCCCCCCATTCCCGGCCGACAGCATGCCGTGCGGCTCGACACCCGTGGCGCGGTGATCGACTTCACCGACCGCCTGTACGGACCGATACGGCAGGACATCGGGAACGAACTGGGTGATTTTGTCATCTGGCGGGTGGAGGACATCGCCAGCTACCACCTCGCGGTGGTGGTGGACGATGCCTGGCAGGGGGTGACCGACGTGGTTCGCGGCGCCGACCTGCTCGACTCCACCCCTCGCCAGATTCTCCTGCAGCGTCTGCTCGGCCTGGCGGAGCCGCGCTACCTGCACCTGCCGCTTGCGCTGGCGCCAAATGGTCAGAAGCTGTCCAAGCAGAACCTTGCCCCGGCGCTCGCCCTGGAGACCTCAGCACAGGAACTGGTACGCGCCCTGCACTTCCTCGGCCAGTCACCCGAGCCGGAGCTTGCAAAGGCCCGGCCCGAGGAGATCGTGACCTGGGCCATCCCCCGCTGGCACCCCGAGGCCATCCCCACCGGACACCGCGCCATCAGTGGATGGGCGTGCTTCTAGGCAAGGTCAGCACCGGGCTCCCCTCCCCCTCCTGCACGATCACCCAGGCCTTACCGTCGTGGCTATAACTCAACCCCTCGTACTGCCTGGCCCCAGGCAGATCGTACACCTTCGGCGTGCCGCGCAGGGCCTCGAGCCAGGATTGCCCGGCCTGCCGGGAAAAGACGTACAGGTGGGCATAGGTCAGCACAGCCACCTCGCCCCCATCCGGGGCAAAGGCCATGTCGGTAGGCTGGTGGATGAAGGGCAGCACCTTCAGGTCGCTCGGCATGCCCGTGGTCAGGGGGGCGGCAAGCTCCGCGACCTCGCCCAGGTAATCGAGCTTGCGCGATCCGCCTTTGCCTACCAGCAGCGGGGCGCGGTACAGGCGCGCGGGGACGTCGCGCTTGCTGAGGATATAGATGGCCCCCTCCGCGCCATCGACGGCCATGGCCTCGGCATCGCGCGGACCGTCGGGATAGGTCAGGCGCAGGGTCCAGGCCGGCTTGAGCTGCCATCGCCCCTCGATCTGCCCAGGCTCCTCGATGGCATCCAAGCGAATGCCGCGACCGCGCCGGGCACGGTTGTCGCCCAGGTCGCCGATCAGCAAGTAACCCTTCCCCTTCCAGCGGAAGGCGCTGATCGCTTCCCAATCGTAGGGCTTGAGCCCCTCCACCCACAGCTCGCCGCGCACGCGCCCCGCCGTGTCGATAGCGTAAAGCAGCGGCTCGGTCGACTGGCTGTCGAAGAAGGCGCGACTGTCATTGTGGGTCCAATAGCCCCCCGTATGTTGAAGGGAGGCCGTCAGCCCACTCGCCTCGTCAATGCGCGAGTCAAGTTGGGATGCCGTTTGCGCAACCTGGCTTGAGGCCATCCCCTGACAGGCGGTCAGGAGGATGAACAGCAGGCCGACCAAGCCCAAGAGGCTCGAATGGACGGGGGGCCGAACAGGGGCGAAGGCAGGCATGCGAACGATCACTCGGAGAAAAACAGGCTCATGGTATGCCAAGCGTGGTCTGGCTTCATGCCCCATCGGGTGTACGCAACAAAAAAGCGCGGCAGAGCCGCGCTTCTTCAATGCCCTTAGCCGGGGCGAGACATCAGAGCTTCTCAGCCTCGCTGGAGAGGTATTCGGCCACACCTTCCGGCGTTGCTCTCATACCCTTGTCGCCCTCCTTCCAGCCCGCCGGGCAGACCTCGCCGTGCTGCTCGGTGAACTGCAGAGCATCGACCATGCGCAGGGTTTCATCGATGTTGCGCCCCAGTGGCAGGTCGTTGACCACCTGGTGGCGCACGATGCCGCTCTTGTCGATCAGGAAGGTGCCTCGGAAGGCCACGTTGCCATCCGGTGTCTCCACGTCGTAAGCCTTACAGATGGCGTGGTTCATATCGGCCACGAGGGTGTAACGGACCGGACCGATGCCGCCCTTCTCAACCGGGGTGTTGCGCCAGGCGTTGTGGGTGAAGTGGGAGTCAATGGAGATCCCGATCACCTCGACGTTGCGCTTCTTGAATTCCTCGATACGGTGATCGAAGGCGATCAGCTCGGAGGGGCAGACGAAGGTGAAATCGAGCGGGTAGAAGAAGATGACTGCGTATTTGCCACGGATGGCGGAATCGAGGTGAAAATCCTCGACGATCTGGCCATTGCCGAGTACAGCGGCGGCGGTGAAGTTGGGGGCCTTGCGGCCGACGAGTACGCCCATGGAAATTCTCCTTGTTGCCTTGGTGAGTCAGAAGCCCAATGATTCTAGTCGGATTTGGGCGACATGCTCAACCATTGATCCGATGGTATTTGGCCTCCAGCTCCTCGCGCGTCTCTTTATGCTCTGGGTCCGGGATGATGCAGTCCACCGGGCAGACCTCGACGCATTGGGCCGTGTCGTAGTGGCCCACGCACTCGGTGCACAGACTCGGGTCGATGACGTAAATTTCATCCCCCTGGGAGATGGCGCCATTCGGGCACTCCGGCTCACACACGTCGCAGTTGATGCATTCGTCGGTAATCAGCAGAGCCATGATGCCTCCCGGTTGGATCAGAAAAATCGGCGCAAATATTAGCCAAACTTGACCTTCAACGCAGCCTGCACGTTCGGCGGCACGAAGGGCGAGACGTCCCCGCCGAGCCTCGCGATCTCGCGCACCAGGGTGGAGGCAAGGAAGCTGTAGCTCTCCGCCGGGGTGAGGAAGACCGTCTCGAGCGCGGGATCCAGGCGGCGGTTGATCGCCGCGAGCTGCATCTCGTACTCGAAGTCCGATACCGCACGCAGGCCGCGGATCACCGCCCGCGCCCCCATCGCGCGGGCGAAATCGACCAGCAGGCCATGGAACGGTTCCACCCTCACCCCGGGAATGCCCGCCAGGGCCTCGCGCGCCATCGCTGTGCGCTCCTCAAGATCGAACACCGGGGTCTTGGTGCTGTGTGCCGCGACTCCCACCACCACCTCGCCGAACAGCGAGGCCGCGCGCCGGATCACGTCGATGTGGCCGAGGGTGATCGGGTCGAAGGTGCCGGGATAGATGGTGGTGGTCATGGCGCGGTTCAAGGGCTGAGGTGGTAGAGATAGTACCCCACCTCGCCCGCCGCGCCCTGGCGCAGCAGGGCCCAGCCCGACGGCACCTGCGGGGGACCGAGTTTCGCGGGGCACTCGACGTAGATGCGGACGTCCGGCGCGAGCCAGCCCGCCCCGTCGATGGCGGCCAGCGCCTTCTCCAGCAGGTCGCTGGCATAGGGCGGATCGAGGAAGACCACGTCGTACGACCGGGATGGGGCGTGGCGCAGGAAGGCCTGGGCATCCTGGTGGTGCACCCGCGCCCGCTCCGTCAGGCGCAGCAACTCGAGATTGGCAAGTAGCAGGCCCGCCGCCCCGCCGTCCTTTTCGACCAGGTCGCACCAGGCCGCCCCGCGCGAGAGCGCCTCAAGGCCGAGCACCCCGCTGCCGGCGAACAGGTCGAGCACCCGCGCGCCCGGCAGGAGGGGGGCGAGCCAGTTGAACAAGGTCTCGCGCACCCGATCCGGGGTCGGACGCAGGCCGGGCCGGTCGAGCACCTTGAGCTGGCGGCGCTTGTGTTCGCCGCCGATGATCCGGACGATGTTACTGCTGCGGACCACCCACGATCACCATGATGAGCCGGTCGGGATGGATGCGGCGCTGCCAGGCGGCACGGATGTCATCCACGCGCACAGCCTCGACCCGTTTCGGATACTGGTCGAGGAAGTCAAGCGGCAGGCGGTAAAGGCCGATGATCGACAGCCAGTCAGCGATCTCGCGGTTGCTGTCGAGCCGCAGCGGGAAGCCCCCGACGATGTTCTTCTTGGCATGATCGAGCTCGGCCGCGGTCGGTCCCTCCTTGACGAAGCGGGCCAGGTTCTCGCGCAGCAGGGCCTCCGCCTGCCCCGCCTGGTCAAGCCGGGTCTGGAGCCCCATCTGGAACGGGCCCGGAACGGCCATCGGCAAAAGATAGCTGTACACGCTGTAGGCCAGACCTCGCTTCTCGCGGATCTCCTCCATCAGGCGGGAGGAGAAACCGCTGCCACCGAGCACGTGGTTGCCAACATAGAGCGGGAAGTAGTCCGCATCACGGCGCGCCATACCCACCTGCCCGGCCAGAATGGTCACCTGGGTGGAGGGGAAGGGGATACGCACGGTCTTGCCTTCGACCGATTCCGCGGGGTTGGGCAGAGACGGAAGGGGCTCGCCCTGGGGGACAGCGGCGGCCAGACGTTCGGCCAGTTGCTCGGCCTGTGCGCGACTCAAATCGCCCACCAGGGCAATCACCATGCCGGCGGCAACGTAGTGGCGGCGGTGAAAGTTCCGCACGTCCTCGACCTTGAGCGCCTGCAGGCTGTCCGCCTCGCCCTCCGGCTGGAAGGCATACGGATGGTCACCGTAGAGGGCTTTGTAGAAGGCGCGGCGGGCCACCTCCCCCGGCTGCTGCTCGCCGGCCTTCAGAGCCAGCAGGGCACGCTCGCGCTCGCGGCGAAAGTCCTCCTCGGCAAAGCGCGGCTGCCCCATGACGGCGACGAAGGTCTCTAGGGCTGGATCAAGCCGGGCGGGCTCACTCAGACTGCGCAGACTCAAGGTGGCGGCATCCTGACTGGCCGAGGCACCGAAGCGCGCGCCGACGTTCTCGAAGGCCTCAGCCACGGCCTGCGCATCCATCTCGCCCGCCCCCTGGTCCAGCAGCGCAGCGGTCAGACTCGCCAGGCCATGCGCCGCGCCATCACGCGCGCTTCCGGCATCGAAACTGACGCGGATGTCGACCATCGGCAGGGCGTGGGTCTCGACGAACAGCACCCGGGCCCCGCCAGACGCCTCCCAGTGCTGGATGGGCAGGCCGGCCCACGCGGGGACGGCCAGGAGCAAAAGCAGCAAACCGCGCAACACATCAGCGTACATGCCGGATACCTCCCATCGTCTCCGCAGGCTTCGACTTCACCCCAGGTTCGAGCGGCAGGGGGTCGAGCACGCCAACCGTCAACCGGTCGTCGATCAGGTATTTGCGCGCCACGGCCTGCACCTGTTCGTCCGTCACCGCCTCGATGCCGGACACGAGCTCGTTCAGGCGCCGGTACCCCAGACCGACCGTCTCATAGGCCCCAAGGCGCATGGCCTGGTAGAACACCGAATCGCGCCCGTAGACCTCGGCGGCGATGACCTGCGCCTTGACCCGCGCCAACTCCTCAGCGCTGACCGGCTCCTCACGCAGGCGGGCGACCTCTTGGCGCAGGGCCTGCTCGAGCTGGCCCACCGAGACCCCTTCGGAGGGCACCGCAGAGATCTGGAACAGGTCATGCAACCGGCTGTCGGCGTCATACCCTACACTCACCTCGCCGGCCAAGCGCGACTCGCGCACCAGCCGCTGCTGCAGGCGTGCGCTCTGGCCGCCGTCCAGGACCCCGGCAAGGACCTCCAGCGCGTAGACCTCCCAGGCGGGCACGTCGTCCAGGAGCACCGGCACCCGGTAGCCCATGAGCAAGGCAGGCAGTCTGGCCGGGGCGCGCAGCACCATGCGCCGCTCCCCCGCCTGCTCCAAGGCCTGGCGGCGCTCGCGTGGGGCAAGAGTGGAAGGTTTGAGCGGCCCGAAATGCTTGAGCGCCAGCCGCTTGACCTCCCCGGGCGTCACATCACCCACGACCACGAGAGTGGCGTTGTTCGGCGCATAGTGGGCGCGATACCAGCTGCGCAGATCCTCGACCCGGAGCCGCTCAAGATCATCCATCCAGCCAATGATCGGGTGGTGGTAGCCGCCATTGAGCCAGGCCATGGCCTGGAATTGCTCGTACAGGCGGGCATTGGGGTCGTCCTCGGTGCGCATGCGGCGCTCCTCCTTGACCACTTCGACCTCCTTGACAAAGTCCTCCTCACGCAAAAGCAGGTTGCGCATGCGGTCGCCCTCAAGCTTGAGGGCGACCTCCAAATGCTCCTTGGCCAGGGTCTGGAAATACGCGGTGTAGTCGCGGCTGGTGAAGGCATTCTCCTGCCCGCCGTGCGCGGCGATGATCTCGGAGAACTTGCCGGCGGGCACCTTGGCCGTGCCCTTGAACATCATGTGCTCGAGCACATGCGAGATGCCTGTCAGTCCGCCGGGCTCGTCGCTCGAGCCGACCTTGTACCAGACCTGCGAGGTCACCACCGGAGCGCGATGATCCGGCTGGACGAGGATGCGCAGACCATTGGGAAGGTGATCCTCGAAGACTTGGGGAGCGGCCTGCGCGAGGCTTGCGCACCACAAGCCGACGCACAACAAGATCCATCGCGGCATGACGGGTCTCCGTGAAAGTTCGGGCCAAAAAGTTCGTGGATGATACGATACAGGGACATCCCTAATGTGTGACAAGAGCATTCCATGTTTGGTTTCCTGCGCCGTTTCCGGCGGGACGACAAAGTCTTCGAAGCGTCCCAGGCCGAATCGATCGCCCCCGAGCCCCTCACCGAATCCCAAGCCGAGCCTGTCGAGCCCCCTGCCCTCGCGCAGCCCCCCCTCCAGCCCAGCATGGAGCCGGTGCCGCCCTCACCGCCCCAGCAGGGGGAACCTACCGAGCCGCCGGCCGGCGGGCTGTGGTCCAGCCTGCGCAGCAAGCTCGCCCGCACCCGCGCCGGCCTGACCGAGGGGCTCGCGCGCCTCGTGCTGGGCAAGAAGCAGATCGACGATGAGCTGCTGGAGGACATCGAGACCCGCCTGCTGCTCGCCGATGTCGGCATGGAGACCACGCAGGAGATCATCGCCGACCTCACCCGGCGCGTGTCGCGCAAGGAGCTCAAGGACCCCGAGGCCCTGCTCGAGGCCCTGTACGAGCACATGGTGCGCCTGCTGGAACCGGTGGCCCAGCCCCTGGTGATCGAGCCGGGCAGGAAACCGCATGTGATCCTGGTGGTCGGGATCAACGGCGCGGGCAAGACCACCACCATCGGCAAGCTCGGCCAGCGTTACGCGCAGGCCGGGCACAAGGTGATGCTGGCGGCGGGGGACACCTTCCGCGCCGCCGCCGTCGAGCAACTGCAGGCCTGGGGTGCGCGCACCGGCGTACCGGTGATTGCCCAGGGCCAGGGCGCAGATGCCACCGGGGTGGTGTTCGATGCCCTGCAGGCGGCCAGAGCGCGCGGCGCGGACGTGCTGATCGCGGACACGGCCGGCCGCCTGCATACCCAGGGCGGCTTGATGGAGGAGGTCAAAAAGGTCAAGCGCGTGCTCGCCAAGCTTGACCCGAGCGCCCCGCACGAGGTGCTTTTGGTGCTGGATGCGAGCATCGGCCAGAACGCACTCAATCAGGCCGTACAGTTCAACGAGGCCTTGGGCGTGACCGGACTCGTCATCACCAAGCTCGACGGCACGGCCAAGGGCGGCATCGTGTTCGCCATCACCCGCAGGCTCGGCCTGCCGATCCGCTTCATCGGCGTCGGGGAGAAGGCCGAGGACCTCCGCCCGTTCAATGCGCGCGAATTCGTCGACGCCCTGCTCGACCACGAGTCATGATGCCCGGAGGGCGGCCATGATCGAGTTTTCCCGGGTCAGCAAGACCTATCCGAACGGGCAGGCTGCACTGCAGGACGTCAGCTTCCGCCTGCCGGCCGGCCGCATGGCCTTCCTCACCGGCCCCTCCGGCGCCGGGAAAAGCACCTTGCTCAAGCTGATCCCGCAGATCGAGCGCCCAAGCTCAGGCAAGGTGCTGATCCATGGCACCGACATGGGCCGGCTGGCGGGCTGGCGCATACCGCATCTGCGCCGCCGCATCGGCCTGATCTTCCAGGATCCACACCTGCTGGCCGAATTAAGCGTGTTCGACAACATCGCCCTGCCCCTGCGCGTACAACACTACCCGCGCGAGGAGACCGCCCGCCGGGTGCGGGCCGCGCTGGACAAGGTCGGCCTGCTGGATCGCGAGAAGGCACGCCCGCAGGAGCTCTCCGGCGGCGAGCAGCAGCGCGTCAACATCGCCCGCGCCCTGGTCGCGAAGCCCTCGATCATCTTGGCGGATGAGCCGACCGGCAACCTCGACCCCGAGCTCGCGCTCGAGATCATGCGCCTGTTCACCCAGTTCAATGCTGCCGGCGTAACCATGCTGATTGCCACCCATGCCTTGGGGCTAATCAACCAGTTCGATGCCCCGCGCCTGATGCTGCGCGAGGGACGCCTGCGCATGGAGGAGGCATGAGCCACCACCAAGCCCAGCGCGGACACACCGCCCAAGTCCGCCTCCATGCCTGGCTGTCCCATCACGCCGAAAGCCTGCGCGACGCCCTCCGCCACCTCAAACACCGCCCCTTCGGCCACCTGTTCAGCATGCTGGTCATCGCCGCCAGCCTGACCATTCCCATCACCCTTCTCGCCACCCTGCACGGCGCCCGCATCGGCCTCGCGGGCTGGTCGAACGAGGCCGCCCAGCTGCAACTGTTCCTCAAGCCGGCGGCGAGCGGCCGCGAGGCCGAAGCCCTGCTGCGCTCGCTCCGCCAAGACCCGGCGATCGCGGAGACACGCCTGATCACCCCGGAGGAAGGGCTGGCCATGCTTGCCCGCGCCCATGCGCTCGACGGGCTGCTGGGTGAACTGAAGGACAACCCCCTGCCAGCCGTGATCGAACTCCGGGCTCACTCGGCCACGGACCTGGAGGGCCTGCGCACACGCCTGGCTGGCCGCCCCGAGGTCGACACGGTGCGGATGGATTCGGAGGCGATCCAGCGCCTGCGTGGACTGATCGATGCCGGCGAGCAACTGACGCTGATCTTCCTTCTCATCCTCGCCCCCGCGCTGGCGATCACCGTCGGCAACACCATCCGCCTGGAACTCGAACGGCGCGCCGAGGAAGTACGCCTGCTGCAGCTGATCGGCGCCACCCATGCCTTCATCCGTCGCCCGCTGCTCTACACCGGGGCCATCCTCGGCCTGGGCGGGACGCTGCTTGGCCTGCTGTTTGCAGCTCTGGCCCTGCGCCTGCTGCTTCAGGCCGCAGCAGACAGCGGCTGGCAGATTGCCCTGCCGACCGTGCCATCCTACCTTCTGTTGATCCTCATCCCCGTCGGCATCGCGCTCGGAATACTGGCCGCCTGGCTGGCCAGCGCGCTGCAGATCCGTCGCATCCGTCCGGCCTGAACCGCGCCTGCGCCTTGCGAAGATGCTGAAAAAATCCATCCATGGATTTTTCAGCGCGTCTCATCAAGGCGCCTGTCCGCGACGGACTCCGCGAATCAACGACGGAACTCGTTGTTCGCGTTGAGGCGTCCTGCCCCAAACGGGAAACACTCAATTTTTCAGCGTTTCCTTAGGAACCTTTTTGCGTATTAGCACTCGAATCCAACGAGTGCTAAATTCATCCGGGTCATCCCCAGGGGTTCAACCAATGCAAGAACTTGCCCACCTTTCCGCCCTGCCCGTCCAGCGTGAGGCCTTTGCCACCTATCTGGCCGAGGTTCGCCGTATCCCACTCCTCTCGGCCGAGGAGGAGTTCCGTTTGGCGGTTCGCCTGCGCGATGACAAGGACTTGGATGCCGCGCGGCAGCTAGTGATGGGGCACCTACGTTTCGTGGTGCACATCGCGCGCAGCTACACAGGCTACGGCCTGCCGCTGAGTGAACTGGTGCAGGAAGGCAACATCGGTCTGATGAAGGCGGTACGCCGCTACGAGCCGGATCGCAAGGTGCGCCTGATCACCTTCGCCGTGCATTGGATCCGGGCAGAGATCCACGAGTTCATCCTGCGCAACTGGCGCATGGTGCGGGTGGCCACCACCAAGGCCCAGCGCAAGCTGTTCTTCCGTCTACGCGGCATGCGCGACGGCGAGCGCTGGCTGAGCCAGGACGAAGCCCAAGCCATTGCTGGGGAACTGAACGTCCCGGTCAAAGAGGTGTTCGAGATGGAGTCCCGCCTGCTGGGGCGCGACGTCGCCATCGAGCCGGAGCAGGACGAGGAGGCGCACCTGGCCCCGCTCGCCTGGCTTGAGGCCACGGACAGCGATCCGGCTGAGGCGCTGGAGCAGATGGACAGCCAAGGCTTCCGCCTGGAGCGGCTCGAATCCGCCCTCGAGGCCCTCGATGCCCGCAGCCGCGACATCGTCCGCCGCCGCTGGCTGGTCGAGGGCGAGAAGGCAACGTTGCACGAGCTAGCCGCCGAGTACCAGGTCTCTGCCGAGCGCATCCGCCAGATCGAACAGGCCGCCATGCGCAAGATGCGCCAGGTCATCAGCGTGGAATAAGCCGGAACGGAAGGTTCGTTTACCGCCCCCCTGCATAGCCAAAGGCCCGCACATGTGCGGGCCTTTCCGTTTTCTGCCGATGAGGGGGAGTCCCCTAACGACCGGCCAGGCGATCAGCTGAAGATCACGCTCAAAAAACTCAGCCAGGAGAAGATGATCAGGCCGATGATGAAGGTGAAGGCGGCGTTCTGGAAGCTGAACATATTGGCCATGGAATGTGCTCCTGTCGTTAGTGTTTTGGTTGTGTGTCTGCCGGTGGCGTTTGCCGCGGCTCCGCGGACGGCTCCTGCGGCCTGGGAATGCGCGGGTCGTCGTCATCCATGAGGATGCGATGTGCCGGCCCCTCGAGGTCGTCGTACTGGCCGCTACGCACGGTCCACAGCACGGCCCAGATCATGACCCCCATCACCACAATGCTGAGAGGGATCAGGAAATAGAGAATATCCACAGACCTACCCAGTTTATAGAAACTCTGAAAAAATCCATCCATGGATTTTTTCAGATCGTCTTGGCGCATGTCCGCGACGGACTCCGCGAATCAACGACGGAACGCGTTGTTCGCGTT
>JBMFOY010000044.1:0-13812 GCA_049969375.1 Halothiobacillaceae bacterium
GCAGCTGGTCGACCACGCGGGAGGTGTCCACGTCGCGAGCGATGAGGTCCATCTCTTGTTCGAGCAGATCAAGGTAGGGCGCGGAGCGGGTGCGATCCTTGGTGGCGATCTTGTTGCAGGCGCAGTAGAAGCAGACCGTGTCGCAGAACGGGATGTGAAAGTAGAGCGACAGCGGGCCGCCGAGGGTATTGCTGCGCGCGAGGGCCTCGCGGTACTCGGCCTCGCCGAAGCCTTCGTGGAACTGCACGGCGGTTGGGTAGGAGGTGTAGCGCGGGCCGGCGGTGTCGTAGCGCTGAATGAGGTCGGCGTCGAAGATGAGGTCTTGGTTCATGTGTGGCTACAATGCGCCGCATCTCTAGGGAAACGCTGAATCATTCAGCGTTTCCCGTTTGGGGCAGGACGCCCCAACGCGAACAACGACGTTAGTCGTTGATTCGCGGAGGCCGTCGCGGACATGTGCCGCGACGAGACGAGCTGAAAAAATCCATGGATGGATTTTTTTAGAGTTTCCCTAGCGGTGCGGCGTGATGGACGAGTTATTGAAGGCCCTAGACTACTTTGGTGTTGTGGTTTTTGCCATCAGTGGCGGGCTGACGGCCGCTCGGCATGGCATGGACCTGGTGGGTTTTGCCCTGATCGGCACCGTGACCGGCATCGGCGGCGGCACCCTGCGGGACTTGTTGCTCGACAAGCCGGTCTACTGGCTGACCGAGTGGGAGTACGTGCTCTTGACCGTACTGGCGGCGTGGAGCGTGTTTCTGTTCGCGCGCGCCTTTACCTCGCGCGCCGCGGCCGCGTGGCTGAACTGGGCGGACGCCGTGGGGCTCGCAGCGTTCAGCCTGATCGGCGCCCAGGCGGCGCTGGCGGTGGGCACGTCGCCCTTCATCGCGGTGGTGATGGGCATGATGACCGCAAGCTTTGGCGGTCTTTTGCGCGATATCTTGTGCAACGATCCACCGATGATTCTGCACCGCGAGGTGTATGCCTCGGCGGCCGCCCTCGGGGCGATCGTGTTCGTTGTGCTGCACGAGCTGGCGGCGCCGGCCCTGTTGACCCTGACGGCCGGCTTCTTCACCGCCCTGATCGTACGCGGCCTGGGTATCGTCTACGGGCTGCACCTGCCGGCCTTCCCGAGGAGTGAGGACTGATGGACGCGCTTGAAATCCGTGGCCTGACCAAGACCTACCGCAGTGGCACACAGGCCCTCGCCGGCATCGACCTGACCGTCCCCGCGGGGGATTTCTTCGCCCTGCTCGGGCCGAATGGGGCCGGCAAGACCACGACCATCGGCGTGCTGTCCTCGTTGGTCACGCCGACTGCGGGCGAGGTGCGGGTGTTTGGTCATGACCTTGCGCGCGAGCGGGCGAGGGTCAAGTCGCTGATGGGGCTGGTGCCGCAGGAGTTCAACTTCAACGGTTTCGAGCCGGTGGAGGAGATCGTCCGCCACCAGGCCGGATTTTACGGCGTGGCGCGCGGCGAGGCGCGCCGCCGCACCGCCTGGCTGCTGCAGGAGCTGGGGCTGGCCGACAAGGCGCGCAGCCAGGCGCGCCAGCTCTCCGGGGGTATGAAGCGTCGCCTCATGATCGCCCGCGCCCTGGCCCATCGTCCGCGCCTGCTCATCCTCGACGAGCCGACCGCCGGGGTGGATGTCGAGCTGCGGCGTGGGATGTGGGACTTTCTCACCCGTCTCAACCGCGAGGAGGGGGTGACCATCCTCTTGACCACCCACTACCTGGAGGAGGCCGAGGCCCTGTGCCGCCATGTCGCCATCATCGACGGCGGGCAGATCGTGGTGAGCCGCCCGCTGCGCGAGATGCTCGAGCAGTTGCCGGAGGAGAGTTTCGTGCTCGACCTGGTGGAGCCCATCGCCCAGGTGCCGGTGATCCCCGGGGTGCGCCTGCATCGGGTCAACCCCGGTACCCTGGAGCTGGAAGTCCGCCGCGGGCAGCCGCTGGATCAGGTCTTCGCCGCGCTGCACGCGGCCGGGGTGCGGGTGATGAGCCTGCGCAACAAGAGCAACCGCCTGGAGGCCCTGTTCATGAAGCTCACCGGCCATGGCGTGGGGGATGAGGCATGAATCTTGTCCTCGAATGGCGCGCCCTGTGGACCCTGCTTGAGCGCGAGACCCTGCGCTTTGTGCGCATCTGGCCGCAGACCATCATCCCGCCGATGGTGACCACCGCGCTCTACTTTATCATCTTCGGCGGCTTGATCGGCGCGCGCGTGGGCGAGGTCGGCGGGGTGCGCTACATGGACTTCATCGCCCCAGGGCTCATCCTCATGGCGGTGATCAGCAACAGCTACGCCAACGTGGTCTCCTCCTTCTTCAGTGCCAAGATGCACCGCCACATCGAGGAGCTGATGGTCGCGCCGATGAGCAACCTCAGCCTCATCCTCGGCTTCATGGCCGGCGGCATCGCGCGTGGCCTGGCCGTCGGCCTCGCCGTCACCGCCATCACCTTGCTGTTCACCGACCTTGCGGTGCACGACTGGGGGCTGGCCATCCTGGTCATGCTGCTGACCGCGGCGGTGTTCTCGCTCGCCGGCATGCTGAACGCCATCTTCGCCAAGACCTTTGACGATATCTCCATCATCCCGACCTTCGTCCTCACCCCGCTGACCTACCTGGGCGGGGTGTTCTTCAGCATCGATCTGCTGCCGCAACCGTGGCGCGAGATCGCCTTGTTCAACCCCCTGCTGCACATGATCAACGCCTTCCGCCGGGCCGTGCTTGGGGTGTCGGATGTGCCCGCGGGGTTGGCCCTGGCGCTGCTGGCCGGCCTGCTCGTCGTGCTGCTGGGGGCGTGCGTGTTCATCCTGCGCAAAGGCTGGGGGCTGCGCGGCTGATCCCGATGTAGGCGTGCCCACTGCGTTGCGATCACCGTTGCAGACCCTCGGCCCGGGGCGGGCCTCCTACGGGGGCTATGAGGGAAACGCTGAAAAAATTCAGCGTTCCCTGTTTGGGGCAGGACGCCCCAACGCGAACAACGACGGAAGTCGTTGATTCGCGGAGGCCGTCGCGGACATGCGCCGCGACGAGGCGAGCTGAAAAAATCCATGGATGGATTTTTTCAGAATTTCCTTAAGAGGGCTTGCATTGGCAGGCCCCAGCTCCTACAGTGCGCCCCGAGTCGGCCAGACCATCGCTGTGTCCCTTGCGGGCATGGAGGAAAGTCCGGGCTCCATAGGGCAGGGCGCCAGGTAACGCCTGGGGGGCGCGAGCCCACGGAAAGTGCCACAGAAAACATACCGCCTACGTCCGCAAGGACCGGTAAGGGTGAAAAGGTGCGGTAAGAGCGCACCGCGAACGCTGGTAACAGCGTCGGCAGGGAAAACCCCGTCCGGAGCAAGACCAAATAGGGGGACATCGATGCGGCCCGCAGAGTCCCCGGGTAGGTTGCTCGAGCCGCGTGGTGACACGCGGCCCAGATGAATGATGGTCCTCGACAGAACCCGGCTTATCGGCTGACTCGACTTCTTCCAGGCGCCCTCCCTCGCGGAGGGCGTTTTCTTTTAAACCCGGATCTCAGTACCTGCGCTTAAGTGACTGAATTGCGTGGGTATGTGGGTTGCGTTTTTCGTTTATTAGATGCTGCTAACCCATTGTGAATAAAGAATTTTTTCTTGGAATGCAGTTGCGGATGCCGAGGTGGGTGGATATAGTGGTGGCAAGTGGAAATAAGTGGGAAAAGGTGGGGCTTCCGCCGTGTTCCGTGGGATCAGCAACCTCAGCCTTGATGCCAAAGGGCGTTTCGCGGTGCCGACGCGCTACCGCGAGCCCTTGGCTGCGCAATGCAATGGCGAGCTGATCATCACCATCGACACCGAGGAGCGCTGCCTGGTCATCTATCCCATGCCGGTCTGGCTCGAGATCGAGCGACAGATCGACGCCCTCTCCGGCCTCAATCGCAAGGTCAGTCGCATCAAGCGCATGCTGATCGGCCACGCCACTGAAGTCTCCCTTGATGCCAACGGGCGCCTGCTGGTACCCCCCGAGTTGCGTGATCACGCCGGCCTGACCAAGGGGGTGGTGCTGGTGGGGCAGGGCAAGAAATTCGAGCTGTGGGACGAGGACACTTGGCGCGCGGCGCGCGAGGCGTGGCTGGCGGACGACGAGGACGAGGGCGAGGGGCCCGCGGCGTTGGAGCAGATCGCGCTATGACGGTCCCCGCAGCCCATCTCCCGGTCATGCTGGACGAGGTGCTCGAGGCGCTCGGGCTTCGGTCTGAGGGCATCTATGTGGATGGCACCTTCGGCCGCGGTGGTCACAGCGGGGCCATTCTCGAGCGCCTGGGGCCGGCCGGTCGCCTGATCGCGCTGGATCGCGACCCAGACGCGGTGGCCGAGGCGCGCCGCCGCTTTGGCATGGATCCGCGTTTCACCATCGTCCACGCCCCCTTCTCATCCCTGCGTAAGGCGCTTGAGCCGCTGGGCGTTTGGGGGCGGGTCGATGGTCTCCTGCTCGATCTGGGTGTGTCCTCGCCCCAGCTGGATACGGCCGAACGAGGCTTCAGCTTCATGCGTGACGGCCCACTCGACATGCGCATGGACCCCTCCCGCGGTGAGAGCGCCGCTGATCTTCTTGCGCGCATCGATGAGGCTGCGCTTGCCGACATCCTCTGGCGCCTCGGTGAGGAGCGCTTCTCGCGCCGCATCGCCCGCGCCATCGTCCAGGCACGGGCCGAGACTCCGATCACCCGTACCGCCCAGCTGGCTGAGATCATCGCCTCTGCCGTGCCCCGACGCGAGATGGGCAAGCATCCGGCCACGCGCAGCTTTCAGGCCCTGCGTTTGTGGATCAACCAGGAGCTGGCGGAGCTCGAGGCGGTGCTGCCGCAGGCGCGCGAGGCGCTCGCCATGGGCGGCCGCCTGGCGGTGATCAGTTTCCACTCGCTGGAAGATCGCATGGTCAAGCATTTCCTGCGCGGCGAATCGGCCCCCGATCTGCCGCGTGAGATCCCGCTCGCGGTCGAGCGCCCCCCCGCCGTCTGGCGTCTAATCGGCCGGGCGCAAAAGGCCTCCGCCGCCGAGGTGAAGGCCAATTCGCGCGCCCGCAGTGCGGTGCTGCGTGTGGCGGAGAGGTTGGCATGAGACTGGTGGCGCTGCTGCTGTGGCTTGGTTGCCTGTTGTCCGCCATCGGCGTGGTGCAGGCCGAGCATCGCGAGCGCAAGTATGTACTCGCTCAAGAAGAGGCTATGCGTCACCGCGATGAGCTGGAGATTGAGTGGGAGCGCCTCCAGTTGGAGGAGGCGGCCCTGGCTGCTCATGGTCGGGTGGATGCCCTCGCCCGCGAGCGCCTGCACATGGGGCCCCCGGGGCGTGATGCCGTACTGATGGTGGTGCGATGAGCGGGCTACGCGCACTCATTCAGGCCATGCGTGGTAGCGGCTGGCGCTATAGCCTGGTCGTCGCGCTGTTCTTCGTGCTGGCGAATGTCATGCTCTGGCGTGCGGTGTATCTGAAGATCACCGAGCGCGATTTCCTCGAGCAGCAGGGCGGCATGCGCTACGAGCGCGTGCAGGAGATCTCCGCGCACCGTGGGCAGATCCTTGACCGCAACGGCGAACCGCTGGCGGTCAGCACGCCGATGGAGACGGTGTGGGTCGATCCGCGCGAGCTCATGCCCGCGATCGATCGCGTGCCCGAGCTGGCGCACGCCCTGGGGCTTGAGGCCAGTCGGCTGCGCGCCCAGGTGCAGCGGAACGCCGAGCGCCGCTTCCTCTACATCAAGCGCCAGATCACCCCCGAGGAGGGGGAGCGGGTCAAGGCGCTGCGCATTCCCGGGGTCAACACTCACCGGGAATACCGGCGTTTCTACCCGACCGGCGAGGTGACCGCGCACATCCTCGGCTTCACCAACATCGACGATCAGGCACTGGAGGGCATCGAACGCACCTACGACCACTGGCTGCGTGGCGAGCCGGGCGCGCGGCGTGTCATCAAGGACCTGCACGGCGGTGTGATCGAGACCCGCGAGCTGATCCGCGAGGCCCGTCCGGGCAACGACCTGGTGCTGTCGCTCGATCGTCGCCTGCAGTACCTCGCCTACCGCGAGCTCAAGGCCGCCGTGCAGGCGAACAAGGCCAAGGGCGGTACCGCGGTGCTGCTCGATGTGCGCACCGGCGAGATCCTCGCCATGGTCAACCAGCCCTCCTTCAATCCGAACGATCGCACCAGCATCCGTCCGGATCTGGCCCGCAACCGCGCGGTGATCGATGCCTTCGAGCCGGGCTCGACCATGAAGCCGTTCTCGGTGGCGGTCGGGTTGGAGAGTGGTAAGTTCAGCCCGGACACGCTGATCGATACCCATCCGGGGGTCATGAAGGTTGACCGCTTCACCATCCGCGACCATCAAAACTATGGTCTGCTGGACGTGACCGGCGTGATCCGCAAGTCGAGCAACATCGGCGTGACCAAGATCGCCATGGCGGTCGGCCCGGAGGCGCTGTGGAGTTTCTACGATTCGCTCGGCCTGGGGCGGGTGTCGGGCACCGGTTTCCCCGGCGAGTCGAGCGGGCGCCTGCGCCATTTCCGTGACTGGAATGCCTCCGACATCGCCACCCATGCCTACGGCTACGGCATGAGCGTGACTGCCCTGCAACTGGTGCGCGCCTACGGGGCGATTGCCCATGACGGGGTGCTGATGCCCGTCTCCTTCCTCAAGGTCGAGCAGCCCCCCGAGGGTAAGCGCGTGATGGATGCGCGCGTGGCGCAGACGTTGCGCGCCATGATGGAAGAGGTGGTCAAGGCCGGTGGCACCGGCACCAAGGCCCAGGTATCCGGCTATCGCGTGGCGGGTAAGACCGGGACCGCGCACAAGTCCCAGGCGGGGGGCTATGCCGAGGACAAATATGTCGCAGTCTTCGCAGGCATGGCCCCGGCCACTAAACCACGGCTTGCGCTCGCGGTGATGATCGATGAGCCCAGCGCTGGGGTGTACTACGGTGGCCAAGTGGCGGGTCCGGTGTTCTCTGCAATCATGGAGGAGGCCCTGCGCATCCTCAATGTCGCGCCCGATGCCATGACCCCGGCCACGGTGGTCAGCGCACCCGCCAAGGGAGGGCAGGGCTGATGGCCATGATGCTCTCGCAGCTCCTTGAGGGCGTCGCCCCTGTTGCGGCCCAGGATGATCGCTTGATTGTCGGGTTGTGCGCGGATAGCCGTCATGTCCAGCCGGGCGAGCTGTTTATCGCCCGCCGGGGTGGACGCATTCATGCCCTCGATCATGCGCCGCAGGCCGTAAGCCGTGGCGCGGTTGCCATCCTGGCCTCCGAGGGGGATGCCAGCCGCTTGCGCGCCGCCCTTGGCGTGCCGGTGATTGTGCTGGAGGACCCCGTTCCGGTGCTTGGTCTGTTGGCGGATCGCTTCTACGGTGAGCCGTCGAAGGCCGTGCGCGTGATCGGCGTCACCGGCACCAATGGCAAGACCTCGGTGACGCACTTCATCGCCCAGGCCCTTGCTCTGGCAGGGCAGCCAGCTGGCCTGATTGGCACCCTTGGCATGGGGCCCTGGGGGGCGTTGGCCGCCACCACCCACACCACTCCGGACGTGCTCGCTGTGCACGCGGAGCTTGCGCGCCAGCGCGATGCGGGCGTGCGCTACGTGGCGATGGAGGTGTCTTCCCATGCCCTCGACCAAGGGCGGGTGGCTGGCGTGCGCTTTCGTGCCGCGGTCTTCACTAACCTTAGCCACGACCACCTCGACTATCACGGCAGCATGGCCGCCTATGCCCGCGCCAAGTGTCGCCTGTTCGGGGAGCTCAAGCCCTCCGCCGCCATCTTGAACATGGATGATGCCTTGGGCCGTGAGCTTTTGGAGCGCCTGCAGGGGCGCATGCCGTTGTGGGCCTATGGCCTGGGTATGCCCCCCTGGTCGGCCGAGGAGGCGGCGTTGGTTGAGACCTGTGGCCTACAGCTGGGAGCCGACGGCTTAAGGCTCGAATTACGCACCCCATTGGGCAGCGGCGTGCTGAAGAGCTCGCTGCTCGGTGAGTTCAATGCCAGCAACCTGCTCGCCGCCCTCGCCACGCTGCTGGAGCTTGGTATGCCCCTTGCGGATGCCTTGACCCATCTTGGCCGCGTCCAGGCCCCAGCCGGTCGGATGGAGCGCTTCGCAGCACCGGGATATCCGCTCGTCGTGATCGACTACGCCCACACCCCCGATGCCTTGGATAAGGCCTTGCGTACCTTGCGCCGTCACACGGCGGGGCGGCTCACGGTCGTGTTCGGTTGTGGCGGCGAGCGGGATGTCGCCAAGCGTCCGCGCATGGGTGCGGTTGCGGCCAGCCTCGCGGACCGCGTGGTATTGACCGACGACAACCCGCGCGGCGAGGATGGCGAGGCGATCATCCGCGCCATCCGCGCCGGCATGCCGGAGAGTGGCGATGTGGTCATCGAGCGCGACCGCCGCCGGGCGATCGCCCTCGCCGTGGCGGAGGCGGCGCCGGAAGACATCGTCCTTGTCGCCGGCAAGGGGCACGAGGACTACCAGGAGGTTGCCGGGGAACGCCGCCCCTTCAGTGATCGCGCCGTCGTGCTCGAACTTCTGGGGGAGGCCGCATGCTGAAGATGACCCTGGCCCAGATGGCCCACGCCGTGGGTGGCACCCTCCATGGTCCGGCCGAGCTTACGGTCCGCGGCCTGTTCACCGATACCCGCAAGCCCGTGCCTGGGGCCTTGTTTGTCGCTTTGCGCGGACCGCGCTTCGATGCGCACGAGTTCCTCGCCACGGCCGCCGAGGACGGCGCGGTGGCCGCGCTGGTCGAACGTCGCCAAGAGATTGACCTGCCGCAGATTGTGGTCGACGACACCCGCCTGGGGCTCGGGCGTCTGGCCGCCGCCTGGCGTGCCACCTGGCCTGGCCGGCTGGCCGCCCTGACCGGCTCCAACGGCAAGACGACCACCAAGGAGATGTTCGCCGCCATCCTGCGCGAGCGCGGACCTACCCTGGCCACGCGCGGCAACCTGAACAACGACATCGGCGTTCCGCTGATGCTGGCGGAGCTCGATCCCGATCAGCTCTTTGCCGTAATTGAAATGGGCGCCAATCATCCCGGCGAGATCGCCTACCTCGCCCATCTTGCCCGCCCCGACGTGGCGCTGGTGACCAACACCGGCCGCGCGCATCTGGAGGGGTTCGGCGGGCCGGAGGGCGTCATTCGCGCCAAGGGCGAGATCTATGGCGGACTCCGCGAGGGTGGTGTCGCGCTGGTCAATGTCGACGACGCCGGCGCCGCCTACTGGCAGGCGCTGAACAAGGGCCGGGCCATGCTCACCTTCGGCATGGCCTGTCCGGCCGACATCCAGGGGCGCTGGCAGGCCTGCCCGGCGGGCGGGCTGCTGGTGCTGCAAACCTCGGCTGACAAGGTGACCATCCAGCTGAACGTGGTCGGCGAGCACAACGCCCGCAACGCCCTGGCCGCCGCCAGTGCGGCCATCGCGCTCGGTTTTGAGCTGGCCGAGATCAAGGCCGGCCTGGAGTCCTTTGGCGGCGTGCCAGGGCGCCTGCAGCGCAAGCGTGGCCCGGAAGACAGCGTGCTGTGGGACGACTCCTACAATGCCAACCCGGATTCGCTGCGCGCCGGCATCGAGGCCGTGCGCGGGCAGGGCGGGGAGACCTGGCTGGTGCTGGGCGACATGGGCGAGCTCGGACCGGACAGCCGTGTGCTGCATGCAAAGTCCGGCCTTCTTGCGCGTAAGCTTGGTGTGACCCGTCTGTTTGCCGTCGGGCCGCTCGCCCTGCACGCCGCCGAGGCCTTCGGCCCCGGCGCGCAACATTTCCCCGATATCGAAACCCTGGTCGCCGCCCTTGACGAGGCGCTGCGGCCTGGTGTCCACGTCTTGATCAAGGGGTCGCGCAGCTCACGCATGGAGCGCGTAGTGCAGGCCTTGGAGGAGCCTTTATGCTGACTGCGCTGTTCGATCAGCTTAGCCACTACTACAGCGGCTTCAATGTCTTTCAGTACATCACCCTGCGCGCCATCCTCGGCATTTTGACTGCGCTTGCGATCGCGCTGTTGGTTGGGCCGTGGATGATCCGCAAGCTTGCCGAACTGAAGTTCGGTCAGCAGGTACGTACCGATGGACCGCAAACCCACCTCTCCAAGTCCGGCACCCCGACCATGGGCGGGGCGCTGATCCTGGTGGCGATCGCCGCCTCCACCCTGCTGTGGGGCAACCTTGCCAACCGTTACGTGTGGGTCGTGCTGCTGGTGACCCTGGCCTTCGGTGTGGTCGGCTGGATGGACGACTGGCTCAAGATCAGTCGCAAGAACAGCAAGGGACTGCCGGGCCGTTGGAAATATTTCTGGCAGTCGGTCATCGGACTGGCCGCAGCCATTTACCTGTACAGCATCGCCAAGACGCCGGTCGAGACCAGTCTCATCGTGCCGGTGCTCAAGGACGTGCTGATCCCGCTCGGCTTCGGCTACGTCGTACTGACCTATTTCGTCATTGTCGGCACCAGCAACGCGGTTAACCTCACCGACGGCCTGGACGGCCTGGCCATCCTGCCGACCGTGCTGGTCGCAGGCGCCCTGGCGGTGTTCGCCTATCTGACCGGCAACATCAAGTTCGCCGAGTACCTGGGCATTCCCTATGTCGCCGGGGTGGGGGAGCTGGTGGTGTTCTGTGCCGCCATCGTTGGCGCAGGGCTGGGGTTTCTCTGGTTCAACACTTACCCGGCCCAGGTGTTCATGGGCGATGTCGGCGCGCTGGCCTTGGGGGCGGCGCTCGGCACCGTGGCGGTGATGGTGCGCCAGGAGATCGTGCTGTTCATCATGGGCGGCATCTTCGTGCTGGAGACCGTGTCGGTGATGCTGCAGGTGGCCTCGTTCAAGCTAACCGGCAAGCGCATCTTCCGCATGGCGCCCATCCATCACCACTTTGAACTCAAGGGCTGGCCCGAGCCCAAGGTGATCGTGCGCTTCTGGATCATCACCGTGATCCTGGTGCTGATCGGCCTGGCCACCCTGAAGGTGCGCTGAAGATGGCATCCGCAGCGGACATCTTGATCGTCGGTCTCGGTAAGACCGGGCTCTCAGTGGCGCGCTTCCTTACGCGCCGGGGGCTGGTCTTCGCCGTGGCCGACAGCCGCATGGAGCCGCCGGGCCTGGCGGAACTGCGCGCCGAATGTCCGCAGGCCGCCGTCCACCTCGGCCCGTTCGAGGCGGAGCTGTTTGTAGGCTTCCGCACCTTGGTGGTCAGCCCGGGCATCGCGGTGGCCGAGCCGGCCATCCGCGCTGCGGCGGCTGCGGGCGCGGAGATCATCGGCGACATCGAACTGTTTGCCCGTCACGTCAAGACTCCGGTCATTGCCATCACCGGCTCGAATGGCAAGAGCACCGTGACCACCCTGGTCGGCGAGCTGCTGGCCGCCGCCGGCCGCAAGGTTCGGGTCGGCGGTAACCTCGGCACGCCGGCGCTCGACCTGCTGGCCGGCTCCAACGATGCGGAGTTCTACGTCCTCGAGCTTTCCAGCTTCCAGCTGGAGACGACATCCAGCCTCAAGGCTGCGGCGGCTGTCGTGCTCAATGTGAGCGAGGATCACATGGACCGCTACCCGGACCTCGCCGCCTACGCCGAGGCCAAGGGGCGGGTGTATCAGGGGGCGGCGGTAGCGGTGGTCAACCGGGACGACGGCTGGAGCCTGCGTCTTGCGCATGCATCCGAACCGGCCCGCACCGTCAGCTTTGGCCTTGATGCCCCGGTGGTGGGGCAATGGGGCATGGTCGAACGCGATGGCCAGACCTGGCTCGCCCAGGGTGACCGGCCGCTGGTATGCGAGCGCGAACTGACCCTGCGCGGCCGGCACAATATGGCCAACGCCCTGGCCGCCCTGGCCCTGGTCGAGGCGGTGGGCGTGGATCCTGCTGCCGTGCTCGATGCCCTGCGCCGCTTCGCCGGCCTGCCGCACCGCAGCCAGTTCGTCGGCCACTTCCACGGTCTCGACTGGGTCAACGATTCGAAGGGCACCAACGTCGGCGCCACGGCAGCGGCGCTGGCCGGGCAGACCGTGCCGGTGGTGCTGATCGCCGGCGGACTCGGCAAGGGCCAGGACTTTGCCGTGCTGCGCCCGTTGCTTGCCGAGAAGGCCCGTGGGGTGGTTTTGATTGGCCAGGACGCCGATCTGATCGCGCAGGCCTGGGCCGGTGCGGCCCCCATCGTCCGGGCGGCGGACATGGGCGAGGCGGTCTCGATGGCGGCAAAGCTTGGCCGGCCGGGCGATGTCGTGTTGCTCTCGCCTGCCTGCGCGAGCTTCGACATGTTCAAGGGATACGATCATCGGGGTGAGGTGTTCGCCGCCGAGGTTCGCCGGAGGTTCGCGGTATGATGACGCCGGACGCGGGTTCCAGCCTGGCCAGCCGCATCGATCCGCGCAAGGCGATGGATGCGGTCAGCCTCGCCCGCCGCGGCGAGGGCACGCGCATCGACGGCTTGCTGCTAGTGGCCGCGCTCGGGCTGTTGAGCGTGGGCCTGGTGATGGTGACCTCCTCTTCGGTGGCCCTGTCCGACAAGATCGGCTCGCCCTACCACTATGCCCTCCGCCAGGCCCTGTTCGCGGCGGCGGGGCTCGTGGTGGGCATGTACACCCTGTGGCGGGTGGACCTCGCCTTTCTCGAGCGGCATCGCTACCTGTGGCTGCTGCTGGCGTGGCTGGTGCTGGTTGCGGTGCTGCTGCCGGGCATCGGCCACGTGGTCAACGGCTCGCGCCGCTGGATCGGCTTCGGTCCCATCAACTTGCAGGCCTCGGAGCTGGCCCGCCTGCTGCTGATCTTTTACCTCTCCGCCTATCTGGCGGCCAAGCGCGAGCTGGTGAGCACCACCCTCAAGGGCTTCGGCATGCCGATCATTGCGCTGCTGGTGGCCGCAGGGCTCTTGATGCTGGAGCCGGACCTTGGCTCCACGGTGGTGCTGATGGCCACCGGCCTGACCATGCTGTTCCTCGCGGGCGGCCAGCTGCGCTGGATGATCCTGCTGATCCTTGGCGGCATCGGCCTGATTTACCTCGCGGTGGTCCTCGAACCCTACCGCATGCGGCGCCTCACTGGCTTCGCCGATCCCTGGGCCGATCCGCTCGACACCGGCTTCCAGCTGTCCATGGCACTGATCGCCATCGGCCGCGGCGGCTGGACCGGGGTGGGCCTGGGGGAGAGCGTGCAGAAGCTGTTCTACCTGCCCGAGGCGCACACCGACTTCATCTTCTCGGTGCTGGCCGAGGAGTTGGGGCTGCCGGGGATGGTGGGTTTGATCTTGTTGTACGGCCTCTTTCTTGTGCGCGGCTTCGCCATCGGTCGGCTGGCCGAGCAGGTGGGGCTGTCGTTCGGGGCTTTCATGGCCTATGGCATCAGCACCTGGATTGGGCTGCAGGCCTTCATCAACATGGGCGTGAACATGGGCCTTTTGCCAACCAAGGGCCTGACCCTGCCGTTCATCAGCTACGGCGGCAGCTCGCTGGTCATGATGTGCGTCGCGACGGCCTTGCTGCTGCGGGTCTACCACGAGGCAACCGACCCGGTGCGACTGGCCGCCGTCCAAGGCCGGAGGACGCAGAGTCAGGCCGAGGGACGCAAGCATGGCGTGCCCCCGGCACGGAGGGCCTCGGCATGAGCCAGCCGGTGATGATCATGGCTGGCGGTACCGGCGGTCACATCCTGCCGGCCCTGGCGGTCGCGCGGCTCCTCCGCGAGCGGGGCATCCCGGTGCTCTGGCTGGGCAGCCGGGGCGGCATGGAGGCACGAATGGCGCCCGAATCGGGGTTCGAGTTCGCTGAGGTCGAGATCGGCGGCGTGCGTGGCAAGGGCTGGGGCACACG
>JBMFOY010000045.1:0-13702 GCA_049969375.1 Halothiobacillaceae bacterium
GCGCCTTGATAAGACGATCTGAAAAAATCCATGGATGGATTTTTTCAGAGTTTCCTTAGCGCTCCAGCAGCCTCGGCATCAGCTCCACCAGGTTGCACGGCCGGGTGCGGTAGTCCAGCTGGGGCTGGATGATCTTGTCCCAGGCGTCGCGGCAGGCGCCGGAGGAGCCGGGCAGGACAAAGACGAAGGTGCCGTTGGCCACCCCGGCGGTGGCGCGGGAGTTGATGGTCGAGGTGCCGATATCCTGGTAGGAGAGGGCGCGGAACAGTTCGCCGAAGCCATCCATCTCTTTATCCAGCAGGGGCCGGATGGCCTCGGGGGTGCCATCGCGTCCGGTGAAGCCGGTGCCGCCAGTGCTGATCACGACCTGCACCGCAGCATCCGCGATCCATTCCGACACCACCGCGCGGATGGCGTAGAGATCGTCCCTGACGATGCGGCGCGCATGCACGCGGTGCCCGGCGGCCTCGACCCGGTCCACCAGCGTTTGCCCGGAGGTGTCGTTGTCCAGGGTGCGGGTGTCGGAGACGGTCAGGATGGCGATGTTGAGTGGGATGAACTGTCGTTCGGCGTTCATGCGGTCACCTCATGGGGGGGGTAGGTCGGGCGGGGCGCCCGCGTCGCATTTCTTGCAGTCGAGGATATGGCCAAGCCGGCCTGTCCTCCCGGTCTCGGTGGTGACCCAGGAGCGGCAGGTCCAGGGCGGCTGGTGGCGGACGTGCTGGTTGTGGCCGCAGGTAAGCTCTGCGACCCAGTGGCCTTCCTCGTCCTGGTGGTAGCCACGGATCGGCTGGTGCATGAGCCCGCGGTCAGACCCGCTTGCCCCACAGGTCGTGTTCGCCGTACTCGGTGATCTCCACCTCGACGAAATCCCCGGGCTTGAGATCGACGGCACCGTCGATGAACACGTTGCCGTCGATCTCGGGCGCGTCGGCATAGGAGCGGGCGACGGCGCCTTCCTCGTCGATCTCGTCCACCAGCACGGTCATGCGCTCGCCGAGCTTTGCCTCAAGGCGCGCTTCGCTGATCATCGCCTGATGCTCCATGAAGCGGTGCCAGCGCTCCTCCTTGATCTCTTCCGGTACGGCACCCGGCAGGTCATTGGCCGGGGCGCCCTCGACCGGCGAGTACTTGAAGCAGCCGGCGCGGTCGATCTGCGCCTCGTCGAGGAATTCGAGCAGTTGCTCGAAGTCGTCCTCGGTCTCCCCGGGGAAGCCGACGATGAAGGTGGAGCGGATGGCAAGGTCGGGGCAGACGTCGCGCCAGGCCTTGATGCGGGCGAGGACGTTCTCGCTCGAGGCCGGGCGTTTCATCGCCTTGAGGATGCGCGGGCTGGCGTGCTGGAAGGGGATGTCGAGGTAGGGCAGGATCTTGCCCCCCGCCATCAGCGGGATCACCTCGTCCACGTGCGGGTAGGGATAGACGTAGTGCATCCGCACCCACACGCCCAGCTCGCCGAGCGCGCGGGCAAGATCATAAAAACGGGTCTTGAGCGGGCGTCCGCCCCAGAAGTCGGTCTTGTATTTCAGGTCCAGGCCGTAGGCGCTGGTGTCCTGGGAGACGACCAAGAGCTCCTTGACCCCGGCCTTGACCAGGTTCTCTGCCTCGGTCATCACCTCGCCGATCGGCCGGCTGACCAAGTCGCCGCGCAATTGGGGGATGATGCAGAAGGTGCAGCGATGGTTGCAGCCCTCGGAGATCTTCAGGTAGGCGTAGTGCTTGGGGGTGAGCTTCACGCCCTGCGGCGGCACGAGATCGACGAATGGGTCATGCTGCGGCGGCAGGTGCTCGTGCACTGCGTGCATCACCTCCTGATAGGCGTGCGGGCCGGTCACGGCGAGCACGTTCGGGTGGGCCTTGCGGACCATATCCCCATCCTCGCGTGCGCCTAGGCAGCCGGTGACGATGACTTTGCCGTTTTCCGCCAGTGCCTCGCCGATGGTGGAAAGGGACTCCTCCACCGCCTCGTCGATGAAGCCGCAGGTGTTGACCACCACCAGGTCGGCGTCGTCGTAGCTCGGCGAGATGGCGTAGCCTTCGGCCCGCAGTTGGGTCAGGATGCGTTCGGAGTCGACCAGCGCCTTCGGGCAACCCAGGCTGACGAACCCGACCTTCGGGGTGTGCTTAGAGGTCATCGAGGGCGATTTCGGTCATTTCGCCATCCGGGGTCTGGCGGTGGGCCTTGAGCTTGTTGGCACGGGCGAAGCCGATGATCTGCTCGTACATCGCCGGGGCCTGTTCCTTGAGTTCGGGCTCGATGGCCAGGCACTTCTCGCCCTTGATGTTCACCGGGTGCAGGCGTTCGGAATAGACTAGGCGGTGCTGGACGAAGGTGGCGTCCCAACTGGAGAGACGGTCGATCCAGTCGCTCGGACGGAAACGCTTGCCGTCCTGGGTGACACTCTCGATGATGTAGCGGAAAGGCTTGGCCTGATCCATGGGGCACTCGGGAATTGCAATGAAGTTTGCCGTCATTTTAGGGGATTTGCTGCCACGGCGCATCCTGAAAGCCCTCCTGATTGGTCTCTCCGGTGCTATGGTGGTCGCCCCCTGTCACGCGCAGGATCGGGTTCTGCGGGCTGGCGAGGCTGAATTGCCCTTGTCTGTTGTGGAGGTGCAACAGCCGCGTGCCGTGCTGCTCTGGCTGCCCTCCGAGCATGGCGTGCAGGAGGGGCAGCGGCGGGTGGCCGAGGCGCTGGCGGTGCGCGGGATCGAGAGCTGGCTGGCCGATCCGTTTGCCGCCTGGATGCTGCCCGTGAGCGAGAGCAGCCTTATGGAGCTGCCCGTCGACGGGCTGGCCCAGGCCATCGAGGCGGCGGCCACGCAGGCCCCGGCCCCACTGCTCGTGGTGAGCCATGACCGGGGGAGTGTGCCCGCACTCGAGGCACTGCGCCGTTGGCAGCTGTCCCATCCCGGCGATGCACGCGTGCGCGGTGCACTGCTCATCACTCCCAACCTTTTTCTGGAAACCCCCGATCCCGGTCAGCCAGCCCGCCTGACCGCGGCGGCACGGCTGACCAACCTGCCGCTGTTCCTGATCCAGCCGGAGCTTTCGACCACCGCCCTGCGCCTGCCTGAGCTTCTGGAGTCCTTGGGCGGGGCGCGGGTCTACTGGCGCGGTGTGCCAAAGGCGCGTGATCGCTTCTTCTTCCGCCCGGATGCCACGGCCGAAGAATTGGCCCAGGCTGACCGCCTGCCCGGTTGGATGGCGCAGGGGGTGCAACGGCTGCTGAGTGAACCCGTCCCTGCCGCGGCCATGGCCGCCGAGGGGGACGGCGCAGCGGTCGAGCGCACGGCATCGCCGCGCCAGCGTGGCTTGGTGGTGGTCGCCGGGCAGCCCTTGCCACCGGCTTTGGCCTTGCCCGGGCTGGATGGCAGGGCGCACGATCTTGCCGCCCTGCGTGGCAAGGTCGTACTGGTGAACTTCTGGGCCAGCTGGTGCCCGCCCTGTGTGCACGAGATGCCGTCCATGCAGCAGCTTTGGTCCGACTGGGGCGGGCGTGGCTTCGAAGTCCTGGCGGTCAACTTGGGCGAGAAGGAAGCCGCGATGCGCGACTTCGTCGCCCGCCACAAGCTCGGCTTCCCCATCCTGCTCGATCCCGCGCGCGCGGCGGCAAAGGCCTGGCGGATCTACGCTTACCCCACCAGCTTCCTCATCGACCGGCAGGGCCGCGTCCGTCTTGCGGTGGCCGGTGGCGTCGACTGGAATGAACCCGGTGTGCGGGCTAGCATCCGCGCCCTGCTCGACGAAGAAGGCAACTGACCATGGCCGACATCCTCATCCTCAACACCGGTGGCACCTTCAACAAGCGCTACGACGAGATCAGCGGCGAGCTCTTCGTCCCCGCGGACGATCGGGCGGTGGAATCGATCCTCTCCGAGCTGCGTGGCAACCTCGCCGTCCGGCTGGCTGGGCTGGTCTACAAGGACAGCCTGGCGATGGACGACGCCGATCGCGAGCAGATCGCGCAAACGATCCTTTCAGCCGAGGAGCGCAAGGTCTTGATCGTGCACGGCACCGACACCATGCACCTGACCGCCGCGCACCTTGCGATGCGCTGCCCCACGCGACGCATCGTGTTGACCGGGGCGATGAAGCCGTATGCTTATGATCGGCAGGAAGCGGCGGTCAACCTTGCCTTGAGCCTAGGCTGGCTCATCGCGGGGGAGGAGGCGGGGGTGCATATCGGCATGCACGGCCTGGTACGGACGCATACCGGGATGGTGAAGGACCGCGTAAGAGGGGTATTCAGGGCGGTCTGAGAGGGAAGGGGCGGGCCTGCGCGGGGAATCGCCCAAGCCCGCCTCCGCGGCTCACAGCGGCGCGGTGATGGAGAATGCGCCGCGCAGTTCGCCAGCCTTGTAGCCGGTCGCTTTGTCCTCGGGGTAGAGGGCCTCGAGCTTGGCCTTGACCTCGGGCTTGATGTCCTCGCCATGGCAGTTGAGGCACACCGGCAGGGTGCCGATCGCTTTCATGTAGCGTAGGTGCGGCTTGCCGTCGATTTCGGTCACTTGATGGAATTCGATGGCGTTCGGGTCCTCGCCTTTGGCGCGGCGGGCGTCGAAGGCGGTCAGCACCTCGCGCTCCCAGTCCTGCGGCGCGGTGGCGCGCGGTTTGAGGCTGGTGCGGTGCACCTCCACGCCGTATTTGTCCGACAGATCTTTGGCAATGGCAGGAGCCTTGCTGTGGCAGACCTCGATGGCCGCCACCGGGCCGCCGGCCTGCATGGCCTTCTCCAGCTCGCCCTTCAACGTGCCTCCGAATTCCTTGGCGATGGCGCGGGCCTGGTCGAGTCTGACGGCCTCATCGGCGACTACGGGAGCGGCGAGGGCCAGGGTTACGGGCAGGATGGTCAGGATGGACAAGCGCGACATGGATCTCTACTTGAGGTAAGGACGGTTTGGGGGGGGGCAATGGTAATTTGTTCTGCGCAGATCGTGCGCAATAACCATTGATATATTCATGAATCCCTTTTCTACCCTGCTTCAGCTGACCGACACCCACCTGGGCGAGACAGAAGATTTCCGTCTCTGGGGCCTGGCTGCCGACGAACTGCTCCGGCGTGTGTTGGCGGATGCGCACGCACGCTTCCCGCGCCCTGACCTTGTGGTGCATACGGGGGATGCCACTCATGATGCCGGCAGCCCCGCCCAGCGGCAGATCGAGGGGGTGCTCGCCGGATGGGGAGCGCCGGTCCTCTGGACGCCGGGCAATCATGACCTGCCTGAGGTCATGGCGGGGCAGCCGGTGTCTTTCGACTTGCCCGGCTGGCGCGTGTTGCTGGTCAACAGCCGCAAGATTGGGGCGGTGGAGGGGTGCATCGACGACGCGACCCTGGCCTGGCTGGATCGGGAACTGGGCGCGGCCGATGCGCCTGTCCTGCTCGGTCTGCACCATCCTCCCCTGCCGACGGGTACGCCTTGGCTGGATCGCATCGGGCTCGAGAACGCGGATGCCCTGTGGCGGGTGATCCGCCGCCACGCACGGGTGAGGGCGATCATTCACGGTCATGCGCACATGGAGCAGACCACGCTGCACGAGGGGGTGCTGGTGCTGGGGACGCCATCGACCAACGGGCAGTTCAGGCCGCTGTCCGTCGGGTTCGCGCTGGACGGGCAGCCGCCCGGCTACCGCTGGCTGCGGCTTTACCGGGACGGGCGGCTGGAGAGCGGGGTGGTACGGGTCGGCGGCTGAGGGGCCGCCGCTGTAAAGAGATCAGAACGGATTCCAGGACATGGTCGGGGTGAAGTGGATGTAGCCCACGTTTGCCCCCAGGCGCATGCCCACACCGACGCGCATCGGCGCGACCACGATGTTGTCGCTGCGGGCGTAGTTCATGCTTATCCCGCCGACGAAATAGGCGCTGCCGTCCACCCCCGCGAAGCGCTGGAACAGCATGTCGGTGTCCGGCAAGTTGTAGATCAGGATGAAGACCTTGCCGGCGTTGGCGCCGAAATCCCAGCCGATCGACGGCCCCTGCCAGTACACCTTACGCCGCTGGCCGCTCTTGGTCACGAGTTCCCCCTGGCCGTAGCGCACCCCAGCGATGATGGCGCCACCGCCTTCCTCGCCGCGGATGTAGGCGTTCGGACGGCCCTGGTCCTGGAAGGCCTTGCTGATGGCGCTGGCCAGCCCTTCCGCACCCTCGCCGAGGAAGTCATTGGCCTCGCGTGCCATCTGGCCCTCGTCGTAGGTTTCCTGGGTGTTGATCTGTGAGGGGCGTACCGGTTCGCCGGAGGCGCTGGAGGATTTGGGCGCTTCACTGGCGCAGGCGCCGAGCAGGGCGGCGGCAAGCAGGATGGCAAGGCGTTTCATGGGGGGCGTCCTCTTAAACATGACTGTTTTAATGTAGCATGATCGGCTGACCCCGCCGGGTGCAGGGGGGTGGTCATGTCGCGGGCATCGTCGCGACAGACGGGCGAATACCGTTCCCGGAGAGTGTTGATGAGCATCAAGTCCGACCGCTGGATCCGTCGTATGGCGGAGCAACACGGCATGATCGAGCCGTTCGAACCGAAGCAGGTGCGCGAGGCGCAAGGCCAGCGCATCATCTCCCACGGCACCTCCAGCTACGGCTACGATGTGCGCTGCGCGGATGAGTTCCGCGTGTTCACCAACATCAACAGCACCATCGTCGATCCCAAGGCCTTCGATGAGAAGAGTCTGGTCGAGGTGAAGTCGGATGTTTGCATCATACCGCCCAACTCCTTTGCCCTTGCGCGCACCGTGGAGTACTTCCGCATCCCGCGCAATGTGCTGACCATCTGCCTGGGCAAGTCGACCTACGCGCGCTGCGGCATCATCGTCAATGTCACGCCGCTGGAGCCGGAGTGGGAGGGGCACGTGACGCTGGAGTTCTCCAACACCACCCCGCTGCCCGCCAAGATCTACGCCAACGAGGGCGTGGCGCAGATGCTGTTCCTCGAGTCCGACGAGAGCTGCGAGGTCTCCTACAAGGATCGCGGTGGCAAGTACATGGGGCAGACCGGGGTCACCCTGCCGCGGGCCTGATCGCCCTCCCCTCAGGTCGCCGGTACGGGCTCGCGCAGGGAGATGCGCGGCCAGCCGCGCCGCGCGGCTTCTATGGACAGCACCTCGTCCGCATCCACCGCGACCGGATGGTCGACCCGCTCGAGCAGCGGCAGGTCGTTGCGCGAATCGCTGTAGAACCAGCTGCGCTCGAGCGGCTCAGGCTGGGCGCTGAGCCATTCTTCCAGCGCCTTCACCTTGCCGTGCTGGAACGTCGGCGTGCCGACATAGCGCCCGGTGTAGCGGTCGCCCACACGCTCCGGCCTTGTGGCAAGGATGTCCTCCACCCCCAGGCGACGGGCGATGGGTTCGGTGACGAAGGCATTGGTCGCGGTGATGATCAGCGGCCGGTCGCCGCGCGCGCGGTGCGCCTCGATCAGTTCGAGGGCTTTGGGAAGGATGATCGGCTCGATCATTTCCTCCATGAACTGGCGGTGCCAGGCCTCCAACTGCTCCAGCGGGTGCGCGGCCAGCGGGGCGAGGGAGAAGCGCAGGAAGGCGTCGATGTCGAGCAGGCCCTGCTTGTAGTCCTCGTAGAAGCGCTGGTTGGCCGCCTCGTACCGGGCCGGGTCGACGATCCCCCTCTCGCACAGGAACCGGCCCCAGAGATAGTCGGAGTCGCCAGCGAGGAGGGTGTTGTCGAGATCGAAGATGGCCAGGTTCATGGTGTCAGCCGGTCATAATAAAAGGTCTGCACATTGTAATGGCGAGTCATTTTGCCCACATCAGGTGCTTGTGGAACAATCGCCTTCATTCCTCTTTTGTTGTGACTCCCGTGATTGACTCGGAAGGCTATCGCCCCAACGTGGGCATTATTCTGGTGAATGCCGAGGACCGGGTGTTTTGGGCGCGTCGCGTGGGGCAGCAGTCTTGGCAGTTTCCCCAGGGCGGCATCCGCTGTGAGGAGTCCCCGCTCGAGGCTATGTTCCGCGAATTGCGCGAGGAAACCGGCCTTTTGCCCGAGCATGTGCGGCTGCTCGGCTGCACGCGCGGCTGGCTGCGCTACCGTTTGCCCAGCAACCTCGTGCGCAAGCGCGCCTTTCCCGTGTGCATCGGTCAGAAGCAGAAGTGGTTTCTTTTGCGCATGCTCGTGTCTGACCAAGCGGTGCAGTTGGACCATGGCCATCGCCCCGAATTCGATGCCTGGCGCTGGGTGGACTACTGGCAGCCGCTGAGCGAGGTCGTGTCGTTCAAGCGTGAAGTCTACGACAGCGCGTTGAACGAGTTGGCGCCGCTGCTCTTCCCGCCCGAAGGACGCGCTCCCCCCGCCTGCGCCGCCGAGCGGCTGAAGCTGCCGGGGGACGAATGATCCTCGAGCCCCTGCGCCGTATCGTCGGGGAGGTCGGTCGTGCACGTGATCTGACGATGGCGCTGGACGCCATCGTGCGCGGCGTGCGTGAGACCCTCGATGTGGCGGTCTGCTCGGTCTACCTCGTGCCGCGCGCCAAGGTGGGGGATCCGGACGCGCCGCTTGTGCTGATGGCGACCGAGGGTCTCTCGCGCAAGGCGGTGGGCCGAGTATCGCTCTCTCCCGACGAGGGGCTGGTCGGCCTGGTAGCGCAGCGCGCCGAATCGATCAACCTCGACAACGCACCGCAGCACCCGCGCTACAAGCACATCGCCAATATCGGCGAGGAGCCCTATCACGCCTTTCTCGGCGCGCCGATCCTGTTGCGCGGCGAGGTGCTCGGCGTGTTGGTGGTGCAGGATCGCGACCCGCGCCGCTTCTCCGACGACCAGGAATCCTTCCTGGTCACCCTGGCGGCCCAGCTCGCCAGCAGCATCGTGCAGGCCGAACTGAGCGAGGCGGTGGCCCATCCCTCCAGCAGTCGCAAGAAGGTGGTCGGCGAGGCCATCCGCGGGCTGCCTGGGGCCGCCGGCGTGGCCTCGGGCACCGCCGTGGTGGTCTACCCCCAAGCTGACCTGGAGGCCGTGCCCGATCGCCGCTGCGATGACCCCGAGATCGAGCTCGCGCGCCTTAAGGCCGCCCGCGAGGCCGTGCGCGCCGAGCTTGCCGTCCTGCGCCAGGGCATGGCGCAGCGGCTGCCGGACGAGGAGTGCGCCCTGTTCGACGCCTTTACCATGATGCTGGGCAGCGAGAGCCTGTTCGCCGGCATGGAGAGGCGCATTCGGGCAGGGCAGTGGGCCCCGGCCGCGCTGCGCGACACCATTCGCGAGCATGCGGCGGTGTTCGAGGGCATGGACGACGACTACCTGCGCCAGCGCGCGGAAGACGTGCGCGATGTGGGGGCGCGCATCCTCGAGCAGTTGCAGGAGGTCGAGAACGGCGTCCGCGACTATCCCGAGCGCACCATTCTGGTCGGGCGCGAGATCACCATCACCCATCTGGCCGCGATGCCTGAGGGACGGCTGGCGGGGATCGTCTCCGCGCGCGGTTCGAGCTCGTCGCACGTCGCCCTGCTGGCGCGTGCGCTGGGCGTGCCGGCGGTGATGGGGGCGAGCGAACTGCCGGTCGAGCGCCTGGACCGGCGCGAGATGTACGTCGACGGCTACCGCGGGGTGGTGCACGTCGAACCGCGAGGCACCCTGCGCGGAGAGCTCGAGCGCCTGGTGCGCGAGGAGGCTCAGCTCTCCGCCGAACTCGCCACCCTGCGCGATGTACCGGCCGTTACGCCGGACGGCACGCGCGTCCACCTGTATGTCAACGTCGGCCTGCTGGCCGATATGGCCCCGGCCAACAACGTGGGTGCGGAGGGCATCGGCCTCTACCGTACTGAGATCCCCTTTCAGGTGCGGGACAACTTCCCCGGCGAGGAGGAGCAGACGCGCATCTACCGTGAGGCCCTCGCCGCCTACGCCCCGCGACCCGCCGTGCTGCGCACCCTGGACGTGGGCGGTGACAAGCCGCTCGGTTATTTTCCGATTAATGAGGACAACCCCTTCCTCGGCTGGCGCGGGGTGCGCCTGACCCTCGATCACCCGGAGATCTTCCTGACCCAGGTGCGGGCCATGCTGCGCGCCAACGAGGGTCTCGGCAATCTGCGCATCCTGCTGCCGATGATCAGCGGCGTGGGTGAGCTCGAGCAGGCCCTGGAGTTGATCGACCAGGCGCACGTTGAACTGCGCGAGGAGGGGTTGAACGGGGAGGCCGTGCAGGTTGGGGTGATGGTGGAGGTGCCCTCGGCGGTCTACCAGGTCGACGCACTGGCGCGGCGGGTGGATTTCCTCTCCGTTGGCACCAACGATCTGACCCAGTACCTGCTCGCGGTCGACCGTAACAATGCGCGCGTCGCCCCGCTCTACGACAGCCTGCATCCCGCCGTGCTGCGCGCCATCCACGACATCGTCACCGGCGGCCGGCGTGCTGGGCGGCCGGTCAGCGTGTGCGGTGAACTCGCGGGCGATCCCCTTGGTGCCCTGATCCTGCTTGGCTTCGGCATCGACTCCCTGAGCATGAGCGCCGGCAGTCTTCCCCGCATCAAGCGGGTGATCCGCAGCGTGCCGCTGAAGCACGCCCGTCTGCTGGCCTGGGAGGCGCTGGCCTGCGAACGGGGGGAGGAGGTGCGCGCCATGCTGCGCGCGGCCCTGCGCGACTACGGCCTTGGCGGATTGATCCGCGGTGACGAGTAGGCGGTTGTTTTGGGCGCGTGCCAGGGAATCAGGGAAATGCTGGAAAAATCCATCCATGGATTTTTTCAGCTCGTCTTATCAAGGCGCATGTCCGCGACGGACTCCGCGAATCAACGACTGACGTCGTTATTCGCGTTGGGGCATCCTGCCCCAAGCGGGAAACGCTGAATGATTCAGCGTTTCCCTAAGAATGCGTTGCGCATCTTCTTGGGAATCATTATCATTTATTCTCAAGAATTGGCTTCGTGCCCGTGCGGCACCGAGGATGCGCGATGAAACTGTCCTGCCTGCGTTGTGGTGAATCCGCCTGCGTGACCTGCGTCGAAGGCGAGGCCTGCCTCGTGCGCCGGCTCCAAGCCCTCGGCGTGCGCCCGGGCAAGAGTGTCAGCGTCATCCGTCGCGCTGCCTTCGGTGGGCCGCTGCATCTGCGCGTCGGCTCGACCGAGTTCTTCCTGCGCCCGCGCGAGGCCGAGTGGATCACTGTCAAACACGCCGTCTGACGACGGCGTCGCTGCGCTGGAATCCTCCCGCCCATGGCCAGGCGTATTGCCCTGCTCGGCATGCCCAACACGGGCAAGTCCACCCTTTTCAACCGCCTCACCGGCGCCTCCGCCCGCACCGGCAACTGGCCGGGTCTGACCGTCGAGCTTGCGGCTGCCCAATTGCCGTTGGGCAGCGATCTCGTCGAGCTGGTGGACCTGCCCGGGATCTATGACCTGCATGGCATGACCGAGGACGAGCACGTCGTGCGCCGTTTCCTCGAGCGTGTGCCGGTCGATGTGCTGGTGGTGGTGCTCAATGCTGCCCAGATCGACCGCCAGCTACCCCTGTTGTTACAGGCTCGTGCGCTCGGGCTGCGGATGCTCGCCGTGCTCAACATGCGGGATGAGGCTGAGCGTTTTGGCGTGAGCATCGATGTCGATCGCCTGGGCGAGTCGCTGGGCTTCCCGGTGCTCGAGGTCAGTGCCCGTCGGGCGGAGGGCATGGGGCGGCTGCGTCAGGCCATGGCGGCGGCCCTGTACGAGGCCCGGCCGGTGCCGCTGGCTGAGCTGTCCGAGCGTCTGGCCCCGGAGGAAACGGTGCAGGAGGAGGCCGAATCCCTGCTGCGGGTGGCGGTGAAGGCCCCGCATCAGCTCTCCGACCGAATGAGCGAGCGGTTGGACCGCATCCTGCTGCATCGTATCTGGGGGCTGCCGATCTTCTTCCTTAGCCTGTTCCTGCTGTTCCAGTTCATCTTCGCCCTCGGCGCACCGTTGCAGGACGCGGTGGAGTGGGCCCTTGGACTGCTGCGGGACGGGTTGCAGGTGCCGCTGGCCGATGTTCTGCCGGCCTTCGGCCAGGGGCTGCTGTTTGAGGGCATTTATGACGGCTTGGCGACGGTAGCCAGTTTCCTGCCAGTGATCGCCCTGTTCTTCATCGTCATGTCGGCGGTGGAGGACTCGGGTTACCTCGCCCGCGCGGCCTTCCTGGTCGATGGTTTCATGGCCCGGTTAGGGTTGGATGGCCGCGGTTTCGTGCTCCACCTGTTCGGTATGGGCTGCAACGTGCCGGCGGTGATGGGGACGCGTGTCATGCGCTCGCCCGGGCTGCGCGCGCTGACTATGCTGGTGCTGCCGTTCTCGCTCTGCGCCGCGCGCCTGCAGGTGTTTCTGTTCTTCGTCGCCGTGCTGTTTGCACCAAACCAGGCCGCCATCGTGCTGTTCTGCTTGTACCTGCTCAGCCTGCTGGCGGCCATGCTCACTGCCTGGCTGTTCAAGCGACGTTACAACGCAGTGGAGCCGGTTATCCTGGAACTGCCACCCTACCGCCTGCCGGTGGTGGGCACGATGCTCAAGACGGCCTGGGGCGAGATCGCACATTTCCTGCGCCGCGCCACCCGCTTCATCGTGCTCGGTGTGGTGGCCATCTGGCTTTTGACCCACCTGCCGTGGGGCGTGCAGCCATCCGGTCCGGAAAGTTATGCCGGTCAGCTCGGCGAGATGGTCGCCGTCATCTTCGCCCCGCTCGGCTTCGATCCGCTGCTCGCCCTGGCCCTCTTGTTCGGTTTCGTCGCCAAGGAGGTCGTGCTGGGTGGATTGGCTGTGCTGTACGGCGTGGGGGAGGACGGGCTGGCCGCTGCCGTGCAGCACCACATGGACGGGGTGCAGGCCATGAGCTTCATGCTCTTCACCCTGCTGTACACGCCCTGTGTCTCCACCCTGGCCGCCATCCGGGCGGAGAGCCGCAGCTGGCGCCTGACCCTCACTAGCGTGCTCTGGTCGCTCTCGCTCGCTTACACGGTCAGCCTAGCGTTCTACCAGACCGCCCGCTGGTTGGGGTTTTGAGTCAGTCCTTCGGCAGCATCCCCTCGATCAGCCCCTTCACCTTGGCCAGGTCAAAAATGCCGATCTTCTGATACACCACCTGCCCCTGCGGGTCGAGCAGGAAAGTGGTGGGGGTCAGTCGAACCCTACCCATGGCCTCGCTCGCTGCCCCGTCCCTATCGAGCGCAATGGAATAGGGAATGGCCATGCGATCGCGCAGGGCGCGCACTTGCGGCTCCGGGTCGTAGCTCATCGCCACGCCAATGACCTTCAGGCCGCGCGGGCCGTATTCCCTGTGCAGTTCGATAAGGAGCGGGATTTCCTCGATGCAGCCAGGGCAACTGGTGGCCCAGAAGGTCAACAGCACGGGCTGGCCACGCAGGGCAGCAAGGCGGGTGGGGGGGGCATCCAACAGCAGGAGGGGGGCGTCGGGAGCGGCGCTTTCCTGGCTGCAGGCCGCGAGGGCGCAGGCCAGGGGCAGGACGAAGAAGCGGCGGCGGTCGATCATCGAGGCGGACTCCGGTAGCTGGTCTCGCGCAGGGGGAGGGTAAACCGTTATCATCCCGCCCATGACCCGTCCTTGGCAAGGGAAACGCTGAATATTAAGCGTTTCCTGTTTGGGGCAGGACGCCCCAACGCGAACAACGACGTCAGTCGTTGATTCGCGGAGGCCGTCGCGGACATGTGCCGCGACGAGATGAGATGAAAAAATCCATGGATGGATTTTTCAGAGTTTTCCAAGTGGAGCAGATACATGATTCGCGTTGGTATCGTTGGC
>JBMFOY010000046.1:0-13575 GCA_049969375.1 Halothiobacillaceae bacterium
AATCAGTTACTACGATTCAGTAGAGAAAATAAAAACTGAATTGATTTTACAGAACCCCCTCCAGCCGGAAGGCACGGCCGAAACCTGCCACAAAGCGGCCCCCGGTCGGTTTCAGGATGAAGAGATGGAAATCGGACAGGCCGCGCAGCAGCGGTACGATGCTGCCGAAGGCCGCTTCCATGGCCTCCAGCATCGCCTTCCCCGCCGCGCCCTGGCGGTCGAGCATCCAGGCATGGCACGTGAGGCTCACCCGGGTGCGTGCAAATGGTTGACGCACCTCCGACTCATCCTCGAGCAGCAACACTTCGGCGCGCCCCGTCCGCCGCACGTTGGCGGTATGCGGGGCAAGGTCGCTGAGGAAAACGGCGAAGCCATCGCCATACGGCACGAAGGGGGCAACACTCAATTCCACACGGCCATCCTCGCCCAAGGTGCCGAGCACCAGCGAACGCCGGCTGGCGAGGAAGGCCGCAAGTTCGGCCTGAGCCTCCCCCAGATCAGGGCTGGGCACGGTAGCGGCCATGCAGGTTCATCACTCGCGCGACATAGGTGATGGTTTCGTCATACGGCGGGATGCCACCGAACTTCTTCACCGCCCCCTCCCCCGCATTGTAGGCGGCGACGGCCAGGCGCACATCCCCGTTGAACAGGTCGAGCAGGAAACGCAGGTAGGCCACCCCACCGTGCACGTTCTGATATGGATCAAAGAGATCCGTCACGCCAAAGCGGGAGGCGGTGGAAGGCATGAGCTGCATCAGCCCGGTCGCCCCCTTGGGCGATACCGCCTGCGGGTTGAAACCGCTCTCGGCGTGCACCACCGCGCGCACCAGAGAGGGATCGATGCCGTGCTGGCTGGCTGTGCGACGGATCAGGTCATCAAAGGCCGACGGGTTGAGCCGCCAGTAGGCGGCAGAGGGTGAATCCACCCAGCCCTTGGGCTTGGTATAACGGCTTTTGTAGATCAGCTGGTAACGCGAGTCACCCTGCGGCACGTTGGTGATGTGACGCACACCGTTGGCGTCGGTGTAGGCATAGATGTCCGCCGCCGCGGTGCCGGACCACGTGGCGAAGATGCCGAGCGCCAGGATGGAGAGCATGCCTCTCATAAGACGGACCTTAGCAGCAAGCAGCACAAGCTCATCAGTCAAAATCATGGCCTGCCGGATTGACCAGCTCCAGCAGGCGGCGCACCCGCTCCTCCGTTGGCGGATGGGTACGGAGCCATGAAGGCGGCTCCCACTGACGCAGGGGGGTGAACCAGGCCTCCCACCAGCTGCGCTGGGCTCGCTCCAGCCGAATCAGGACACGCGCCAGCCCCTCGGGATCGCCAGTCAGTAAGGCGGCTTGATGATCGGCATCGTACTCTCGTGTACGGGAAAGACCAAGCTGCAGCAAATCGCTGACAAGCGGTGCGAAGGCCAGCACGAGCAGGGCAAGCCACGGGATGTCCGCCACGCCAAGCGCCATGGCAGGCAGGGCGAGGAGAAGCATGATCTGGCCGACCAGGGCGAGCAGTGCCGTGATGCGCCCCACCACGGCGGCAAGCAACATCACGCCCAGGTCGTTGTTGCGCAGATGCGCCAGCTCGTGGGCCAGGACGGCGGCCAACTCGCGCCGATCCAGTGTGAACAACAGGCCTTCGGTAACGGCGATGGCCGGCGCGTCGCGCGAGCCAAAGCTCATAGCCTGCAAGGACGCCCCCGGCAGCAGGTACAGCCGGGGGAGGCGATCGAGCCCCGCACGCTCGGTCAGCCGGACAAGCAGCTCGTGCAGTTCCGGTGCGGCATGGGCGCCAAGGGGCATGGCACCCATCAGACGCGCCAGCAGATCGCCCGAGAGGCGCGGCACAAGCAGCAGGGTAGCCAGCACCATGAGCAGGGCCCAGGCCACGCCACCCCAGCTGCCCAAGATCCAGCCCAGCCCCCCAAGCACCATCGCCATGCCGATCAGCAGGGCCAAGGTCTGCAAGGCGTTGCGCAGGTGTGACCCGAGCATGGTCAGTGCGCAAGCCCCGGGAACAGTTCGACCAGCCCATTGGCCATCATTTCCACCGCCAGGGCGGCGAGGATGAGCCCCATCAAGCGGGTGACCAGGTTGACACCGATGGTGCCGAGCCGGTCGGCGATCCAACCCGCAAAGCTGAACACCAGCCCCACGACCAAGGCCACAATGACAATTGCCAGCACGATGGCGATCTGCACATCCATCCCTCCGCCATACTGGTGGGATTGAATGATCACGTTGCTGATGGCTCCTGGACCGGCCAGCAGCGGCACGCCAAGCGGCACAACCGCCGCAGCACTGCGCTCAGGGGCCTCCTCGGCCTCTTCCGGGGTCTGACGCAGGCCGACCTCCTGCGCACGCAGCATGGAGAGCGCCAGCATCAGCAGGATCAAGCCGCCCCCCACGGCGAACGAGGCCAGGCTGATGCCGAACACACCGAGCAGCATCTCGCCCACCAGAACCGTCATCACCAGCACGATCAGCACCGTGAGCGCGGTGGTGCGGGCTGCCGCAAGACATCGCTGCCGGGGCCACCCCTGGGTCACGGCGAGGAAGAACGGCACGATGCCGAAGGGCTCGACGATTGCGAGCAGGCTGACAGTCATCTTGAGGAAATCGGTGGGTTCGATCACGGCAGTTCCCTGGCATCATGGATGGGCGACGATCCACGCTTACTGTGTACCTGTTCCAGGCCCGTTTCGCCACCTCCATCGGGTTGGTCAGCCCCTTGCGGAATGCTAGACTGCGCGCCCTCCGCTTCAAGAACCTGCGTTAACCTGATGTTTCATTTGATTGCCCGCCATGTGCCAGGCAACGCACGCGCCGATGTGCTCTCCGGCCTGACCGTAGCCCTTGCGCTGGTGCCGGAGGCCGTGGCCTTCGCCTTGGTGGCTCAGGTCCACCCGCTGATGGGCCTGTATGCCGCGTTCATCGTCGCCCTCATCACCTCCACCTTCGGCGGCCGCCCCGGCATGATCTCCGCCGCCGCCGGCTCCCTCGCCGTGGTGATGGTGGCGCTGGTGGTGCAGCACGGGCCGGAGTACCTGCTGGCCGCAGTGGTATTGATGGGCGCGATCCAGGTCATGGTGGGGATACTGAAACTCGGCAAGTTCATCCGCATCGTGCCCTACCCCGTGTTTCTGGGCTTTGTGAATGGCTTGGCGATCGTGATCCTGCTGGCCCAGTTCGAGCACTTCAAAGTCCCCGCTGCCGAGGGCGGCAAGGCATGGATATCCGGTACCGCGCTTGACGTCATGCTGGGGTTGATCGCTCTGACCATGGCCATCATCCACTTCTTCCCGCGTCTGACCCGGGCGGTACCCTCCACCCTGGTCGCCATCGTCACGGTCAGCCTGCTTGCCATCGTGCTCGGCCTGGAGACCCGCACCGTGGGCGACATGGCTTCGATCGCCGGCGGTCTGCCTGAGTTCGCCATTCCGCAGGTACCGTTGACCTGGGAAACCCTGTGGATCGTCCTGCCCTACGCCTTTATCTTCGCCGGAGTGGGTCTGATCGAGTCCCTGCTGACCCTGCAACTGGTGGATGAGATCACCGAGACCCGCGGCCAGCCGAACTGCGAGTGCATAGCCCTCGGCGCCGCCAATATCACCACCGGCTTCTTTGGCGGCATGGGCGGCTGCGCCCTGGTGGGTCAGAGTGTGATCAACGTGGAGTCCGGTGGGCGCGGACGCCTCTCCGGCATCACCGCCGCGCTGGCCCTGCTGGCCTTCATCCTCTTCCTCGCCCCGCTGATCGAACAGATCCCGCTCGCTGCCCTGGTGGGGCTGATGTTCATGGTGGTGATCGGCACCTTCGAATGGGGCACGCTGCACATGATCGGCAAGGTTCCCCGGCGTGAAATCGCCATCAGCGTCATGGTGGCCGCCATCACTGTGATCGTCGATCTCGCAGTTGCGGTCATAGCCGGCGTGATCGTCTCCGCGCTGATCTTCGCCTGGGACCACGCCAGGCACATTCGCGTGGAGACCGAAGTGCTCGAGACCGGGAGCAAGGTCTACCGCCTGATCGGGCCGCTGTTCTTCGCCTCGGTACAGAACTTCTACGAGCTGTTCGACCCGAAGAGCGACCCGGATGACGTGATCATCGACTTCGCCCGCTCGCGCGTGGCCGATCATTCCGCGCTCGAGGCCATCGACACCCTGGCGGACAAGTACCGCGCCCTGGGTAAGACCTTGCACCTACGTCATTTAAGTCCAGAGTGCCGCGAGCTGCTGCGCCGGGCGGGGGACCTGGTCGAGGTAAACATCGCCGAGGACCCTCACTACCACGTGGCGGAGGATGACCCGCGGGCGACGGTGTCTCGTTAACAGGCCGTTGAAAAACTCTTTTCAACGGCTCAACGGCCTGATAAGGCCTGACCGAGCAAGGACAACTCAATGAAGAGGAAAGGCTGCGAGGGTGACATCCCGCGGCCTTTTTTGTCGGTGCTGGCGCGGGCCTTAGGGAAACTCTGAAAAAATCCATCCATGGATTTTTTCAGCTCGTCTCGTCGCGGCACATGTCCGCGACGGCCTCCGCGAATCAACGACTGAACGCGTTGTTCGCGTTAGGGCACCCTGCCCCAAACGGGAAACGCTGAATGATTCAGCGTTTCCTTAGCCCACCCACACCCGCGCATTGCGGAACATGCGCATCCAGGGGCCATCCTCGCCCCAGCCCTTGGGCCGCCAGGAATACTGCACAGCACGGAACACGCGCTCCGGGTGCGGCATCATGATGGTGAAGCGGCCGTCCTCGCTGGTGAAGCCGGTCATGCCGTGGGCGGAGCCATTCGGGTTCAGCGGGTAGACCTCGGTCGGCTTGCCGTAGTGGTCCACATAGCGCAGGGCCACGAGTCCCCCAACGGCCACCGCGTCCGGGTCCAGCCCCGGGCCGAACTCGACCCGACCCTCGCCGTGGGCCACGGCAATGGGCATCTTCGAGCCGGCCATGCCGGACAGGAAGATGGAGGGCGAGTCCATCACCTCGACCATCACCATCCGCGCCTCGAACTGCTCGGAGCGGTTGCGCATGAAGCGCGGCCAGTGGCCGGCACCAGGGATGATGTCGGAGAGTTGTGACATCATCTGGCAGCCGTTGCACACGCCAAGACCGAAGCTGTCCTCGCGGGCGAAGAAGGCGGAGAACTGCTCGAAGGCGCGCGCGTTGAAGCGGATGGACTTGGCCCAGCCGCCGCCCGCACCGAGCACGTCACCGTAGGAGAAGCCGCCGCAGGCGACGATGCCCTTGAAGCCATCCAGGGTGATGCGCCCTTCGAGAATGTCGCTCATGTGCACGTCCACCGCATCGAACCCGGCGCGGGTGAAGGCGGCGGCCATCTCGATCTGACCGTTCACGCCCTGCTCGCGCAGCACCGCCACGCGCGGACGACGGCCTGTGGCGATCAGCGGCGCGGCAATGTTGTCTTCCATGCCATAAGTCAGGCTGACCGACAGGCCGGGGTCCTTCGTATCTAACAGGCGGTCGAATTCCTGTCGGGCGCACTCCGGATTGTCGCGCAAGCACTGGATATGGAAACTGGTCTCGCTCCAGGCGCGCTGCAGATCCACCCGCGCTTCGTCCAGCACGGCGCGGCCGTGGCGGGTGAAGACGATGCGGTCATCCTCGCGCAGGGTGCCGATGACGTGGCTGTCGGCGGCAAGCCCCGCCTCGCGCAGTGCCATCAGGGCAAAGTCGGTGTCGCAGTGACGCACTTGGATGATGGCACCGAGCTCCTCGGCGAACAGGGCCGCGAGGTCATCCTCGCCCAGGGTGTCCAGCCGCACCTCGACCCCGCAGTGGGCGGCGAAGGCCATTTCACAGAGGGTGGCAAACAGGCCGCCGTCGGAACGGTCGTGGTAGGCCAAGATCATACGGTCGCGGTTGAGGTCCTGGATCACGCCGAAGAAGGCCTTGAGCGCCTCGGCATCCTCCAGGTCGGGGGCATCATCACCGACCTGGCCGTAGACCTGCGCAAGACACGAGGCCCCAAGGCGGTTACGGCCCTTGCCGAGGTCGATCAGGATCAGGTCGGTGTCACCCACATCGCGGCGTAGCTCGGGGGTGAGAACGTGGCGCACATCGGTCACAGGGGCGAAGGCGCTGATGATCAGCGAGAGCGGCGCGGTCATCTCGCGCCGCTTGCCATGCTCCTCCCACACCGTCTTCATCGACAGCGAGTCCTTGCCCACCGGGATGGCGATGCCGAGCTTTGGGCACAGTTCCTCGCCCACCGCGTGCACGGTGTCGAACAGGATGGCGTCCTCGCCCGGGTGCCCAGCGGCGGCCATCCAGTTGGCAGACAGACGGATATCGGAGAGTTTCTCGATCGGCGCGGCGGCGATGTTGGTGATGGCCTCGCCAATGGCCATGCGCCCGGAGGCCGGGCCGTCGATCAGGGCGATGGGGGTACGCTCGCCCATCGCCATGGCCTCGCCGGTGTAAACATCCAGCGCCGAGGCGGTCACCGCCACGTCAGCCACCGGCTCCTGCCAGGGACCGACCATCGGGTCACGCGCCACGAGGCCGGTGATGGTGCGATCGCCAATGGTGATGAGGAAGCGCTTGTCGGCCACGGTCGGCAGGCGCAGCACACGGTAGGCGGCCTCGCTCGCCTCCACACCGTCGAAGTCGAGCGCCGGGCGTTGGAAGCTACGGTGCTTCACGTCGCGCAACATCTTAGGAGGCTTGCCGAGCAGCACGTCCATCGGCAGATCAACCGGGGTGTTGTCGAAGTGGGCGTCGCCGACGACCAGGCGCTGCTCCGCGGTGGCCACGCCCACCACTGCGAACGGGGCGCGCTCACGCTCGCAGATCGACTGGAACAGCTCCAGCTTCTCGGGCGGGATGGCGAGCACGTAGCGCTCCTGCGACTCGTTGCTCCAGATCTCCATCGGCGACATGCCCGGCTCATCGTTCGGCACCGCGCGCAGCTCGAAGCGGCCACCGCGGCCCGCATCGTTGACCAGCTCCGGGAAGGCATTGGAGATACCGCCCGCACCCACATCATGGATGGAGACGATGGGGTTGTCCTTGCCCATCGCCCAGCAACGGTCGATGACCTCCTGGCAGCGGCGCTGCATCTCCGGGTTGCCGCGCTGCACGGAGGCGAAATCCAGATCCTCGGCCTGGCTGCCGGTGGCCACCGAGGAGGCCGCACCGCCACCTAGGCCGATCAGCATGGCCGGGCCACCGAGCACGATCAGCAAGTCGCCATCGTTGATGGTGTGCTTCTCGATATGGTCGGCGCGAATGTTGCCAACCCCGCCCGCGATCATGATCGGCTTGTGGTAGCCGCGCAGCTCGGTACCCTCCGGCGCCGGGGCCTCCAGCTCGAAGGTGCGGAAGTAGCCGCACAGGTTCGGGCGGCCAAACTCGTTGTTGAACGCGGCGGAGCCGAGTGGGCCTTCGATCATGATCTTAAGCGCGGAGACGATGCGGTTGGGCTTGCCGTGATCCTTCTCCCACGGCTGCTCCGCCCCCGGGATGCGCAGGTTGGAGACGGAGAAGCCACACAGGCCCGCCTTCGGCTTGCTGCCGCGGCCGGTCGCGCCCTCATCGCGGATCTCGCCGCCGGAGCCGGTGGCCGCGCCGGGGAAGGGTGAGATCGCGGTCGGGTGGTTATGGGTCTCCACCTTCATGAGGATGTGGATGTCTTCCTCATGCGCGCGGTAGACGCCATCGGCATCCGGATAGAAGCGGCCGCCGCGGGCCCCCTCGATCACCGAGGCGTTGTCCTTGTAGGCGGAGAGGATCCCCTGCGGGGCGTGGTGATAGGTGTTGCGGATCATGCCGAACAGGCTCTTGGCCTGGGGCTTGCCGTCGATCACCCAGTCGGCGTTGAAGATCTTGTGCCGGCAGTGTTCGGAGTTCGCCTGCGCGAACATCATCAGCTCGACATCGGTCGGGTTGCGGTTCAGGTTCTGGAAGTTCTCGACCAGGTAGTCAATCTCATCCTCTGACAGCGCCAGGCCCCAGTCGCGATTGGCCTGCTCGAGCGCCAAACGCCCGCCGGTGAGGATGTCCACGCTACGCAGCGGCTTGGGCTCGGCGGTCGCAAACAGCACAATGGCATCTTCTACGGTATTCACCACCGCCTCGGTCATGCGGTCATGCAGCATGGCCGCCACGACCTCGAACTGCCCCTCGGTCAGCGGCTGGCCATCGCAGGTCTTCAGGGTGTAGAGGATGCCGCGCTCGATGCGGTGGACCTTGGACAGGCCGCAGTTGTGCGCGATATCCGTCGCCTTGCTCGCCCACGGCGAGATGGTGCCGGGGCGCGGAATGACCAAAAGCTGCACATCTTTGTGGCCCTTCACTTCGCCCGAGCCATAATCCAGCACAGACTCCAGGCGCTGGCGCTCGTCTCCCGTGAGGGCGGCCTCCAGATCAACGAAGTGCATGAACTGCGCGGCGACCGCCTCGATGCGCGGTTCGTCACAGCGAAGATCGGCGAGCAGTTTGGCAAGGCGGGCAGCGGAGAGCGCCGAACGGCCAGGCAGGATGAGCATGCGCAAAACCTTGAGGGAATACGAAAAAAGGCATTTTATACCAGCCTAGGCCCTTCGCCCTCCCCTGCCCCGCGCATTTTCCAGAGCGCAGGCGGCTTGACAGGGCCGAGCCTGTCCCTACAATGCACAGCCTCACGAGCGGGAATAGCTCAGTTGGTAGAGCACAACCTTGCCAAGGTTGGGGTCGCGAGTTCGAGTCTCGTTTCCCGCTCCAGATTCATCCCGTTTCCGACGGCATCCTGGCTGGATGGCAGAGTGGTGATGCAGCGGATTGCAAATCCGTGTACCTCGGTTCGATTCCGGGTCCAGCCTCCAGATACCTTACATTGACCCGCCTTCGTGCGGGTCAATGTGTTTTTATTCCCCCTGCAGACAGAAGCGCTGGATGAGTGCGCATAGCAGGGCCAGCGTCGGCTCAATGCGATCCAAGGCAAGGTACTCGTCCGGCTGATGGGCCTGGGCGATCTCCCCAGGCCCCAGCACCACCACGTCCATGCCCAGCTCGCGCAGGTAAGGCCCCTCCGTGCCAAAGGGCACGGCCTCGGCCACATGCCCGGTGAGGGCCTCCGTTGCCCTCACCAGCGGTGAATCCGCCGGGGTCTCCATCGGCGGCGTGCCGGCAAACAGGGGCTCGACCGCAAGACTCAGGCCCGGCAGAGTCACGGCCTGGCCCAGGCGTTCCTTGAGCATGTCGCGCAGCTCGAGCATGTTCATGCCAGGCAGGGGGCGCACATCGATGTGCAGCTCGCAGTGGCCGCAGATGCGGTTGGGGTTATCCCCGCCATGGATGTAGCCGATATTCATGGTCGGCACCGGCACATGGAACAGCGGGTTGCAATGGCAGGCCTGCAGTTCGGTGCGGAAATCGAGCAGCGCCGCCAACGCCTGCTGCATGCCCTCGATGGCATTGGCGCCAAGGCTTGGGTCGCTGGAGTGGCCGGAATGGCCGGTGATGCGGATCGCCTCCATCATCACCCCCTTGTGCATGCGCACCGGGCGCAGCCCGGTCGGCTCCCCAATCACCGCATAGCGCGCCTTCGGGCGCCCGAGCCTGACCAGGGTTTCCGCCCCCGCCATCGAGCTTTCCTCATCGGCGGTGGCGAGGAGGATCAAGGGCTGCTTCAGAGCGGCCGCATCGAGCCCACGCGCCGCCTCCAGCGCGAGGGCAATGAAGGACTTCATGTCCGAGGTGCCAAGGCCATACAGCCTCCCGTCCGCCTCGGTCAGCTTGAAGGGATCATGCGTCCATCGATGCTCATCGCAGGGCACCGTGTCGGTATGCCCGGCGAGCACAAGCCCACCCGGGCCCTGGCCCAGCGTGCCGATCACATTGGCCTTGTTAGGCTTCCCCGGGATGGGGATGATCTCGACCGCAAAACCCGCGGACGCCATCCACCCCGCCACCTCGTCGACCAGGTCGCGGTTGCCCTGGTCGAAGGCCGGGTTGACGCTGCTCACCGAAGGGATGGCGATGAGGCGGGCAAGCATCTCGTGCAGACTTGGGGCGGGCATGCAAACTCCTGGCGTCTACGTACGGTCATGCGATGGATACATCATCGCAGATTCCGGGCCTTCCGCACCTCCGGCTGGCCCTGCTTGTCGTATCTTGTGCCCAGGACTTCCACCCTCGGCTGGACGCGCTGCACGGCCGCTGATGGAACACGGACCACATACCAAGCAGGATATCGCTCTGTGCGAAAAGCCAGGCGCGTGCTAGCATGCTACACCCTCCTCCGCCCTCCGCCCGGATGGCGAAACCGGTAGACGCAAGGGACTTAAAATCCCTCGGCCGCAAGGCTGTGCGGGTTCGATTCCCGCTCCGGGCACCAATAAAAACAACAACTTACCAGGCCGTTGAAAAACTCTTTTCAACGGCCTGGTAAGGTTAGCCTGGATGGCTTGCACGCCGATCAATCACGCTAATTGATTGATCGGCGGAGCGCGTCGCGGACATGCGCCTTGATAAGACGATCTGAAAAAATCCATGGATGGATTTTTCAGCGTTTCCTCAGGCGCCGTCGATGGGGCGTCAACATGCGGCAGGTCAAACGATGTAGCCGATAGGTAGACGCTGCATTGGCATAGCGCTTCGGTGGCTAGTCACAAGACCGAAAAGCAAAAGGGCCGCATTCGGCGGCCCTTTCTGAATAAGTCTAGCTGAATAAGTTTGGTCGGGGTGAGAGGATTTGAACCTCCGACCACCTGCACCCCATACAGGTGCGCTACCAGGCTGCGCTACACCCCGACTCAGGACAAGCATTATGCCAGCCCGAGGCCCTTTTGTGAAGGGCCCGAGGCCATGCCACTCATGCCGCGACGATGGGAATGACCTTATCCGCCACCTTCTTGTATTCCGCGATCTGGTGGAAATTGAGGTAGCGGTACACGTTATCGGCCAGCGGCTCCAGCGTCTTCACGTGCTGCAGGTATTCCTCCACCGTCGGCAGGCGGCCGAGGATGGCGGAGACCGCGGCCAGCTCGGCGGAGCCAAGGTAGACGTTGGTGTCTTTGCCCATGCGGTTGGGGAAGTTGCGGGTGGAGGTGGACATGACCGTCGCACCATCCGCCACGCGCGCCTGGTTGCCCATGCACAGCGAACAGCCGGGCATCTCGGTGCGTGCACCGGCCTTGCCGAAAATGGCGTAGTAGCCCTCCTCGGTGAGTTGATGAGCATCCATCCGGGTCGGGGGCGCGATCCACAGACGGGTCGGTACCATGCCACCGTGCTTTTCCAGCACCTTGCCGGCCGCGCGGTAGTGGCCAATGTTGGTCATGCAGGAGCCGATGAAGACCTCGTCGATCCGATCGCCCGCGACCTCGGAGAGCGGCTTGATGTCATCCGGGTCGTTCGGGCAGGCGAGCAGCGGTTCCTTGATCTCGTTGAGGTCGATCTCGATGATCTCGGCGTACTCGGCGTCGGCATCCGGCTCAAGCAACTCCGGGTTCTCCAGCCATTTCTCCATAGCCTCGATGCGACGGGAGAGGGTGCGCTTGTCCTCGTAGCCGTTGGCGATCATCCATTTGAGCAGGGTGATGTTGGACTGGAGGAACTCGATGATCGGCTCCTTGGCCAGCCGCACCGTGCAGCCGTTGGCTGAGCGCTCGGCCGAGGCGTCGGCGAACTCGAAGGCCTGCTCGACCTTGAGGTTGGGCAGGCCTTCGATCTCCAGCACACGGCCGTTGAAGACGTTCTTCTTGCCCTTTTTCTCGACCGTCAGCAGCCCCTTCTGGATGGCGACGTAGGGGATAGCGTTGACCAGGTCGCGCAGGGTGATACCCGGCTGCATCTCGCCCTTGAAGCGCACCAGCACGGATTCGGGCATGTCGAGCGGCATCACCCCGAGTGCCGCGGCGAAGGCCACGAGCCCCGAGCCCGCGGGGAAGGAGATGCCGATCGGGAAGCGGGTGTGCGAGTCACCGCCAGTACCGACGGTGTCCGGCAGGATCATGCGATTGAGCCAAGAGTGGATCACCCCATCCCCCGGGCGCAGGGAGACCCCGCCGCGGGTCTGGATGAACTCCGGCAGGGTGTGCTGGAGCTTGATGTCCACCGGCTTTGGATAGGCCGCGGTGTGGCAGAAGGACTGCATGACGAGGTCGGCGGAGAAGCCGAGGCAGGCGAGCTCAGTCAGCTCGTCGCGGGTCATGGCGCCGGTGGTGTCCTGGGAGCCGACGGTGGTCATGCGCGGCTCGCAGTAGGTACCCGGGCGCACGCCCGCAACGCCGCAGGCGCGGCCGACGATCTTCTGCGCCAGGGTGAAGCCCTTGCCGGTGTCCTTCGGCGCAACCGGACGCACGAACACATCGGAGGGAGGCAAACTCAGCGCAGCACGGGCGCGATCAGTCAGGGCACGGCCGATGATGAGCGGGATGCGCCCTCCGGCCCGCACCTCATCCGCCAGGGTGGTCGGCTTGAAGTCGAAGCGGGCGATGACCGCGCCGTTCTTCAACACCTCACCCGCATACGGGCGCACGATGATCACATCGCCGGTCTCCATGGCGGACACGTCCACCTCGATGGGCAACGCGCCGGAATCCTCGGCGGTGTTGAAGAAGATCGGCGCGATCTTGCCCCCCAAGATGACCCCGCCCGTGCGCTTGTTCGGCACGAAGGGAATATCCTCACCCATGTGCCAGAGCACGGAGTTGATGGCGGACTTGCGGCTGGAGCCGGTGCCAACCACATCGCCCACATAGGCGATGGGATGGCCCTTGGTCTTGAGCTGCTCGATGGTGGCGAGCCCACCGGGCATCTTGCTGACCAGCATGGCCTTGGCGTGCAGGGGGATGTCCGGGCGGCTCCAGGCCTCGGTGGCCGGGGAGAGGTCGTCGGTATTGGTCTCGCCCGGCACCTTGAACACAGTGACGGTGATTTCCTCGGGTAAGGCCGGGCGGCTCTTGAACCACTCGGCCTCGGCCCAGGAATGCATGACCTGCTGCGCATGCGGGTTGCCCGCCTTGGCCTTGTCTTCCACGTCGCGGAAGGCGTCGTACACTAGCAGGGTGCCGGAAAGGGCCTTGACGGCTTCCTCGGCCACGGCGGGATCGTCCAAAAGCTCGATCAGCGGCTGGATGTTGTAGCCGCCGAGCATGGTGCCGAGCAGGAAGGTGGCACGCTTGCGGTCGATCAACGGGCAGGCAGCCCGACCGCGAGCCACATCGGCGAGGAAGGCGGCCTTGACGTAGGCGGCCGGGTCCACCCCAGGCGGCACGCGGTCGGTGATCAGCTCCAGCAGGGCCTGCTCCTCGCCTGCGGGGGGATCCTTGAGCAGGTCGACCAGGGCGGCGGTCTGTTCCGCGGTGAGCGGCAGCGGCGGCAGCCCCTGGGCGGCGCGCTCATGAACGTGCAGGCGGTAAGCGTCGAGCATGGATGTGGACTCCCAAACATGAAAAACATTCGGCATTGTAACACCCCGCAAAAGGCCGCTGGACGCCCGCATCCCCGCGCTGTGGCTATGCTCAAGCATGAGACGGCAATGAGGGAAACGCTGAATCATTCAGCGTTTCCCTAGGGAAACTCTGAAAAAATCCATCCATGGATTTTTTCAGATCGTCTCGTCGC
>JBMFOY010000047.1:0-4390 GCA_049969375.1 Halothiobacillaceae bacterium
AAAATCCATCCATGGATTTTTTCAGCTCGTCTTATCAAGGCGCATGTCCGCGACGAACTCCACGAATCAACGACTGACGTCGTTGTTCGCGTTGGGGCATCCTGCCCCAAACGGGAAACGCTGAATGATTCAGCATTTCCCTCATGCCGAACCCCCAGCTACGTTCCGGCATCTAAACTTGCAGCACACCTTTTGCGGAGCATTGAAGATGAACCGAGTGGTCGCGAGTCTTATGGCCTTTGTGGTGGTGGCCGTCCTTTCCGGCTGCGCGTCCAGCCTGTCCGGTGGCGCCTATTCGCGCGATCAGGCACGGGTGGCGCAGGAGGTGGAATACGGCCGCGTCGAGGCGGTGCGGGTGGTTGCCATCGAGGGCACCAAGAGCAACATCGGGACCGGAGCGGGGGCGATTGCCGGTGGCGTGGCCGGGGCCGGCATCGGTTCCGGCAGCACCACCCGGACGGTAGGTGCTTTGGCCGGCGCGATCATCGGTGGTATGGCCGGGGCGGCGGTCGAAGAAGGCATTACCCGCCAGGACGGGCTGGAGATCACCGTGAGGCTGGATTCCGGTCGCACCATCGCTGTGGTCCAGGCCGCCGACGTGCGGTTCCGTCCGGGTGACCGCGTACGTGTACTGTACGGCCGCAATGGCACCACCCGCGTGACTTACTGAGTCGGCTGGCCCCACTGCCTTGGGCTGGCCGGATAAACGTTCGAGAGAGATATGCGAGGACAGCTCTACGTCATCTCCGCCCCCTCTGGGGCAGGCAAGACCAGTCTGGTGAAGGCCCTGCGCGAGACCCTGCCGGGCATCGCCGTGTCTGTGTCCCACACCACCCGTGCCATGCGCCCGGGGGAGGTGGATGGGGTGCACTACCATTTCGTTGACCATCTGACCTTCGAGCGCATGGTCGAGCATGGCGACTTCCTCGAGCATGCGCGCGTATTCGACAACTACTACGGCACCTCGAAGGCGGCGGTCGAGGTGAGCCTCGCCGCCGGTCAGGACGTGATCCTCGAAATCGACTGGCAGGGCGCGCAGCAGGTGCGCACCCTGTTTCCCGAGACGCGCGGTATCTTCATCCTGCCCCCGGCGCGGGGGGTGCTGGAGTCGCGCCTGCGCGACCGCGGCCAGGATGGCGAGGAGGTCATCGCCCGCCGCATGCGTGACGCGGTGGCCGAGATGCGGCACTACAACGAATTCGACTACGTGGTGGTGAACGACGTGTTCGATGAAGCCCTGCACGAGCTGGCCTGCATCTTCCGCGCCGAGCGCCTGCGCCTGGCCCGCGCGCAGGCTCGGCATGCAACGCTGATTCAGAGCCTTCTGGCCTGAAGTCGACTATTTTCTATACAATGCGCGGTTTGCACATTTGATGATCGGAGAATTCCCATGGCACGCGTGACTGTCGAAGACTGCCTGAAAGACGTCGACAACCGCTTTCAACTGGTGGTCATGGCCGCCAAGCGCGCTCGCCAGATCGAGGCCGGTGCCCAGCCGCTGGTCGATCCCGAGCGCGACAAGCCGACCGTGATCGCCCTGCGCGAGATCGCCGAGGGTAAGGTGACCCAGGCCGTGCTGGATGAGGTCCATGTCCATCAGCCAGTCCGCTCGCGCATCTCCGACTTCGAGGTCCGTGATGAACTGAGTGAGTTCCGCGGCGAAGACGAGGACGTCGCCAAGCCGCGCGCAGTAAGCAGCGAGGACTAAGTTCCGCCGTGGCCACGGCCACCCCTGCCGCCGTATCCCCCGCATCGGCCGCCACCGGCATGCCGATGGCGAGGGATGTCATTTTTGCCCCCCTCGCACAGGCCCTCGGCGAGTACATGGAGCCCACCTGCATCGAGCGGGTGGCGCAGGCCTATGCCTTCTCCAAGCAGGCCCATGAGGGGCAGCTGCGCGTCTCCGGCGAGCCCTACATCACCCATCCGGTGGCGGTGGCGGAGATCCTTGCCGGTCTGAGGCTGGATGAGAAGACCATCATCGCGGCCCTTCTGCACGATGTGATCGAGGACACCCCGACCGCGCGTGACCAGATCGCCGCCGAATATGGCGACGAGGTTGCGCACCTGGTCGACGGCGTGAGCAAGCTCGACCAGATCCGATTCAAGTCCAAGGCCGAGCAGCAGGCCGCCAACTTCCGCAAGATGATAATGGCGATGGTGGAGGACGTGCGCGTCATCCTCATCAAGCTTGCCGATCGCCTGCACAACATGCGCACCCTGGGCGTCATGCGGCCGGACAAACGACGCCGCATCGCGCGCGAGACGCTTGAGATCTACACCCCGATCGCCCAGCGCCTCGGCCTCAACAGCCTGCGTCATGAACTGGAGGATCTTGGCTTTCAGACCATGCATCCGCTGCGCTACCGCGTACTCGAGGCGGCGGTGCGCAAGGCGCGCGGCAACCGCCGCGAGCTGATGCAGAAGATCGAGGACGCCTTCAACGCCCGTCTGGCGGAGGAAGGCATCCGCGCCGAGGTGCATGCGCGCGAGAAGCGGCTGTACAGCATCTATCGCAAGATGGTGCAGAAGCACCTGCCGTTTGAGGAGGTGTTCGACGTTTTTGCCGTGCGCATCGTGGTGGAAAATGTGGATACTGCCTACCGCGTGCTGGGGGTGGCGCACAACCTGTACAAACCGCTGCCGGGGCGGTTCAAAGACTACATCGCCATTCCCAAGGCGAACGGCTACCAGTCCCTGCACACGGCGCTGTTCGGTCCCCACGGCATCCCGCTGGAGGTGCAGATCCGCACCCGCGAGATGCACCAATTCGCCGAGAGTGGCATCGCTGCCCACTGGCTGTACAAGGCCACCGGCGATGCCAGCAGCACCACCCAGGCGCGGGCACGCGAGTGGCTGCGCGAGCTGTTGGAGATCCAGCGCCAGGCCGGCAACCCGCAGGAATTCCTCGAGAGCGTGAAGGTCGACCTGTTCCCGGATGAGGTCTATGTCTTCACCCCGATGGGCGAAATCATGGAATTGCCGCGTGGGGCCACCCCGGTCGACTTCGCCTACGCGGTGCACACCGACGTGGGCAACACTTGCGTCGCGTGCAAGATCGACCGCCAGTTCGCCCCACTCTCGAGCACTCTCCACAACGGCCAGACGGTGGAGATCATCACCGCCCCCGGCGCCACCCCCAACCCGAACTGGCTCAGTTTCGTCGTCACGGCCCGGGCACGTACCCACATCCGCGGCTTCCTCAAGGGGATGCGCGAGGAAGAGGCCGTGCAGCTGGGCCGCCGCCTGCTCGACAAGGCGCTCAACCAGTTCGGTTCGGAGCTGGGCCGCATTCCGCCCGAGCGGCTTGAGGCCTGCATGGCTGAGTACCACCATGCCAGCCTCGACGAGCTGTACCGCGAAGTCGGTCTGGGCAACCGGCTGGCCTCCCTGATGGCCCACTGGCTCGTCGCGGAGGGCGAGACGCGGGGAGGCGAGAGCCGCAACGGGGCGCACCCGCCGCTGGTGTTGAATGGCGCCGAAGGCATGGTGGTCAGCTTCGCCAAGTGCTGCCACCCGCTGCCGGGTGACGAGGTGGTTGGGTTTGCCAGCACCGGGCGCGGTATCGTGGTCCACCGTCGCCAGTGCAAGAATATTGCCGAGCTGGCGAGCCAGCCGGAGAAGTGGCTGCCGGTGGAGTGGGCGGCCGAAGTCAGTGGCGAGTACCAGGCCGAAATCGGCATCAACGCCAAGAATCTGCGCGGTGGCCTTGCGCGCATGGCGGGCGCCATCGCTGAACTTTCGGCGGATATCGACGATGTGCGCTTTGATGATCGTGACCACAACGTCACCGTCATCACCTTCCTCGTGCGTGTGCGCGACCGTACCCACCTCGCCCACATCATGCGCCGCCTCAAGCGCGAGCCCGGCATCCTCAAAGTCTGGCGGACCTGAGCTGGAGCGCCTGCGCGAAAAACGCAATCCGGTTTATCCTCAACGGATCATCAGATCAACAACCATGAGGAAGCCGCGATGTCCCGCATCACCATCCACACCGACCAGGCCCCGGCGGCCATCGGCACCTACTCCCAGGCCGTGCGTGTGCACGACACGGTCTACCTCTCCGGCCAGATTGCCCTCGATCCGGCGACCATGCAGATGATGCAGGATTCCATCGAGGATGAGATCCACCAAGTCTTCAAGAACCTGCGTGCGGTGTGCGAGGCCGCAGGCGGCTCGCTGAACGATGTGGTGAAGCTCAACGTCTTCCTGACCGACCTGTCCAACTTTGCCACTGTCAACAGCATCATGGCGGAATACTTCGAGCAGCCGTACCCGGCCCGTGCCGCGGTCGGTGTGGCCAGCCTGCCGCGCGGCGCGCGGGTCGAGGCGGACGGGGTCATGGTGCTCGGTGCGCGCGAGGCGGATGTCATGCCCTGAGGGGTTGTTT